>JAJYXY010000197.1 GCA_021801465.1 Pseudomonadota bacterium | reverse complement strand
CGCGCATTTCGCCATCACCCGGCCCGAGGTCGCAGAGCGCCACAAGAGCAACGACGAGTCGGAGAAATTCCTCTTTCAGCTGCGCGATCGCGAGCGGGTGGAGACGGTCTATATTCCCGATCCTGTCGAGGATCGCGGCGCCGTCTGCCTCTCGTCGCAGGTCGGCTGCACGCTTTCCTGCCGGTTTTGCCACACCGGGACGCAGCGCCTGGCGCGCAATCTCTCGGCGGCCGAAATCGTCGGCCAGTTCATGGCGCTGCGCGACGCCTACGGCGAATGGCCGAGCCCGAAAGGCGAGACGCCGCGCCTGCTCTCCACCATCGTGCTGATGGGGATGGGCGAGCCGCTCTATAATTATGAGAACGTCGCGCGCGCCATGACCATTATCATGGATAATGAGGGGATCGCGCTCTCGCGCCGGCGGATCACGCTCTCGACCTCGGGGGTCGTGCCGATGATGGACCGCGCCGGGGCCGAACTCGGCGTCAATCTCGCGGTCTCGCTGCACGCCGTGCGCGATGATTTGCGCGACGAATTGGTGCCGCTCAACCGCAAATACCCGATCGCCGAGCTGATCGCCGCCTGCCGGCGTTATCCCGGCGCCTCGAACGCGCGGCGGATCACCTTCGAATATGTCATGTTGCGTGGCGTGAACGACAGCGAGGCCGACGCGCGTGAACTCGTCCGCCTGATCGCCGGGCTTCCCGCCAAGGTCAATCTGATCCCCTTCAACCCCTGGCCGGGAAGCGCCTATGCGCCGAGCACGCCGCTTGCCATTCGCCGCTTCGCCGAGATCGTGATGAATGCCGGCTATTCGGCGCCGGTGCGCACCCCGCGCGGGCGCGACATCCTCGCCGCGTGCGGGCAGTTGCGCACCGCTGCGGGATAGGCTCTCAACCGGGCAGAAAGCGCAACAGGGCGAAGCCGAAAACGATGCCGAGCGCGAGCGCCCCGGTCACGAGGCCCAGCCGGCGGTCGATGAAATCGCGCGCGCCATCGCCGAAATGCCGCAAAATCAGCGCAACGGCGAAGAACCGTGCCCCGCGGGTGAGCAAACTCGCCCCCATGAACAGCGGAAAATCGAAACGCGCCGCACCCGAGGCAATCGTCACCACCTTATACGGGATCGGCGTCAGCCCCTTGATGAGAATGAGCCAGAGCCCCCAGTGTGCATAGGCCGCGCGAAACCGGGCAAAGGCGGGCTCGAGGTGATAAAGCCGCAAAATCGGCGTCGCCAGCCAATCGAACAACGCATAGCCGATGACATAGCCGAGCGCCCCGCCGGCGACACTGGCGAGGGTCGCGATGGCGGCGAAGCGAAAGGCAGCGCGCGGGCGGGCGAGACAAAGCGGGATCAGCAGCGCATCCGGCGGGATGGGAAAGACGCTGGCCTCGGCAAACGCCAGGGCGGCGAGCGACCAGGGGGCGTGCGGGCTTGCGGCGAGGGCGAGGATGCGGCGGTAGAGGCGCCGCATCACGCACGCTGCTCCGGCTCAAGACCCTCCTCCGCCGCCGCCCCCGCGTCGCGGAGTGCGGCGTGCATGGCGGCGAGGAGATCGGGCGGGGCGAGGCGGGTGAGCGTCTGGCAAAGCTGGCGCACTTGCCGGCGCTGGTCGTAAAGCTGGTCGAGCAGGCGCAAGATCACCGGCAGCGCCTCCTCATTCACCCCATACTCGTGCCGCAGGTCGCGGATCAGGGCAAGGCGGGCGACGTCGATCGCGGCGAACGTCCAGGCCCCCGGCGCGCCGGCCGGGCGCACCCAGCCCTCGGCGATCCAGGTCTCGATTTCGACGGCGTCAAAGCCGCGCTCGTCGGCAAGCAGGCGGGTGAGCGAGATCGTCTGGCGCTGGGTCATGCCATGTCCTCCATCCCGGCGCGGGGGTCGAACGCGGGCGGCGCCGCGCGCGTGCGCAGAAACTCGGCCAATGCCGGATCCGCCGGGCCGAGGCGGATTTGCAGCGTCGCATAGGCATCGCCCGCCGGCTCCTTACCATGCCCCGGCACGCCCTTGCCACGCAGGCGGAGCGTGGTTCCGGTATCGGCGCCCGGCGGGATGGTGAGCGTGACCCGCCCGCCGATCGTCGGCACCTCGATCCGCGCGCCGAGCACGGCCTCGGCGAGGGAGACCGGCAAATCGAAATAGAGATCGCGCCCGACCCGGCGATAATGGGGATGCGGCGCCACCGTGATCTCGATCAGCGCATCGCCCGGCGGCTCGCCCGCCTCGCCCTTGCCGCGCAGGCGAAGCGTCTGGCCGCTTTCCATCCCCGGCGGGATGCGCACGTCGAGAACGCCGCCCTCGGGAAGGGTGAGGCGCTGGGTGCCACCCTGGATTGCGGTCGAAAACGGGATGGTGAGCGCATAGCGCCGGTCGCGCCCAGGGCGGGGGCCGGCGCCTTGTCGCTGCGCGCGCAGCAATTCGGCGAGAATATCGTCGAAATCGCCCTCGCCCACCGGGCCGGCGCGATAGCGCCCGCCGGCCGGCCCCTCGGCATAGTCGCGATAGGCATGGCGGCGGAAGGGTGGTTCGGGCGGCGGGCGCTCCTGGCCGCTGGCATCGATTTCGCCCCGGTCGAAGCGCGCCCGCTGCTCGGGATCAGAGAGCAGCGCATGGGCGGCGTTGATCGCCTTAAAGCGCGCCTCGGCGGCGGGGTCGTTGGGGTTGAGATCGGGGTGGGAGGATTTCGCCAGCTTGAGAAACGCGCGCCGGATCTGTGACGCAGTCGCATCGCGGGCAACCCCGAGAATGGCATACGGGTCTTCGGCCAATGTCTCTCTCTCCGCTGGGTGTGACGCGGGCTTGCGAAACGGGCGTAGAGGCGTTTAATCTCTCCGGCAAGAGGCGCACGTGCGGCAAGTGGCGAAAGGCGGCCGGGCAGGGCGGTTGCCAACGCTGGTAAGAGTCGCCAAAAAAGCGCCGCGACGGGGGGATTTTTTTTGCACAGAGAGGCAGAGGGCGATGCGATCGTGCCCGTAGAGGCCGGCGAGGGTCAGCCGCCGCTGCTGCACGTCGCCGGCGTCATGGTTCGTTTTGGTGGCGTGGTCGCGCTCGCCGGGGTGTCGTTTGACGTCGCACCCGCGGAGATCTGCGGCCTGATAGGGCCGAACGGGTCAGGCAAAACCACGCTTTTCAACTGCATCAGCGGGATTTACCGCCCCGATCGCGGGGCGATTTTCTTTCTCGGCAAAAATCTCGCGACCCTCCCCCGCGCGCGCCTCGCCGGCTTGGGGATCGGGCGGACATTCCAGAACGTCGCCTTGTTCAAGAGCATGACGGTGCGCGAAAACATCCTCGTCGGCGCCCATCATCTCGGCCGCGCCGGCTTTCTCGCCCACGCGCTCGGCTGGCCCAGCGTTTCGCGTGAGCGCGACGCGGTGGCAGGGCGGGTGCGCGAATTGCTCGCCCTTCTCGATCTCGAGGCGCATGCCGATGATCCGGTCGCGGGGCTGCCCTTTGGCACGCAAAAACGCGTCGAACTCGCCCGCGCGCTGATCGGCGGGCCGAAATTGCTGCTGCTCGATGAGCCGGCGGGCGGGCTCAATCATAGCGAGGTGGATGCGCTCGCGCGCTTGTTGGCGCTGATCCGGGCGCGGTTTTCGCTCAGCATCCTGCTCGTCGAACATCACATGAACCTCGTCATGCGCGTCTCAGACAAAGTGGTCGCGCTCGAATTCGGCCATAAAATCGCCGATGGCACGCCGGCCGAGGTGCGCGCAGAGCCGCGCGTGATCCGCGCCTATCTCGGGGATGCCGCCGATGCCGACGCTGCTTGAGGTCTCGGGGCTTATTGCCGGCTATGGCGAGACGCGGGTGCTGCATGGCATCGATTTCGCGGTCGAGGCCGGCGGCGTCACCGCTTTGCTCGGTGCCAACGGTGCGGGCAAAACGACGACGCTCCGCGCCATCTCGGGTCTGGCGCGAAGGCAGGGCAGCATCCTGTTTGCCGGCGAGGAGATTTCGACGCTGGCGACAGAGGAGATCGCGCGCCGCGGCATCGGCCATGTGCCAGACGGGCGCGGGACGTTTCTCGAACTCAGTGTCGAGGAGAATCTCCGCCTCGGCGCGATAACCCGGAGCGATCGCGAGGTCGGCGCGGATATCGCGCGCATGTTCGGCTATTTCCCGCGCCTGCGTGAGCGCATCCGCCAGCAAGCCGGCACGCTTTCGGGCGGCGAGCAGCAAATGCTCGCGATCGCGCGCGCCCTTTTGCTCAGGCCAAAGCTCTTGGTGCTCGATGAACCCTCGTTTGGCTTGGCCCCGCTGATCGTCGCCGAGCTCTTCGACATTCTCGCGCGCATCAACCGCGAGGAGCGCATGAGCATTCTCGTCGTCGAGCAGAATGCGAGCCTTGCGCTGGCCCTTGCCGATCATGCCTATCTTCTCGAAACCGGCGCGATCATCATGTCGGGGCTGGCGCGCGAGTTGCGCGAAAACGCGGCGATCCGCCGCTCCTATCTCGGCTATTGAGGGGAATGACGCACAAAGATGCAAGCGCTATGGCACCAGATTTTCTCCGGTATCGCGACCGGCGGCATTTATGCTTCCGTCGCGCTGGCGCTCGTGATGATCTATCAGGCGACGCATCACGTGAATTTCGCGCAAGGCGAGATGGCGACGTTTTCGACCTATATCGCGCTCGCGCTGATCGAGGCCGGCTTTCCCTACTGGCTCGCGTTTTTGGCAACGATCATCGTCTCGTTCGCCATCGGCGTCATCATCGAGCGGGTCTTGATGCGGCCGATGGCAGAGGCGCCGGTGCTCGCCTCGGTCGGGGTTTTCATCGGCCTTCTCTTGATTTTCAACAGTGTCACCGGCTGGATTTTTTCCTACTCGGTGAAAGCGTTCCCGAGCCCGTTTCCCGAAACCAGCCAGTTTCTCGGCGGCTGGGCCTCGCCGCACGAGGTCGGGGCGACGCTGGTAACCTTGGTCGTGCTCGTCTTGGTTTATGGATTTTTCCGCTTTACCAAACTCGGGCTTGCGATGCGTGCCGCCGCCTATAATCCGGTCTCGAGCCGCTTGGTCGGGATACGTGTCGGCTGGATGCTGGCGCTGGGCTGGGGTTTGGCCGCGGCGATCGGGGCGATTGCCGGGATGATGGTCGCGCCGATCGTTTTTCTTGACCCGAGCATGATGTCGGGCATTTTGCTTTACGCCTTTGCCGGCGCACTCCTCGGCGGGATCGACAATCCGCTGGGCGCGGTGATCGGCGGGTTTGCCGTGGGCGTCATCGAAAATCTCGCCGGCGCCTATGTCGTCGGCCCCGAGCTCAAGCTGACGCTTGCCCTCGTCATCATCATCGCGGTGCTGATTTTCAAACCGGCCGGTATCTTTGGCCGCGTCATCGTGAGCCGGGTCTAGCGATGGCGCGCAAATCCCTCGCACTCGCGCTGCTCATTTTGGCGCTCGCTCTCTTGCCGCCATGGCTTTTGAGCAGCTACCGGCTGTTTCAACTGACGATGGTGGTGGTTTACGCCATCGCCATTCTCGGGCTCGACATGCTCACCGGCTATACCGGGCAGATTTCCTTGGGCCATGGCGCGTTTTATGCCGCCGGCGCCTACACGGCGGCGATCTTGATGGCGAGTTTCGATGTACCTTATTGGGCGACGCTGCCGGTTGCCGCGGTGATTTGCTTTGGCTTTGGCTTCGCTTTTGGTTTTCCCGCGCTCCGCTTGGGCGGGCTTTATCTCGCGCTCGCGACCTTCGGGCTTGCGATCGCGGTGCCGCAGCTCCTCAAACTGAAGCTTTTCGAGGATTGGACCGGCGGCGTGCAAGGGATCGTGATCAGCAAGCCCGATCCGCCGTTTGGCCTCGCGCTCAGCCAGGATCAATGGCTTTATCTGTTCACGCTCGCGGTTGGGGTTTTGCTGTTTCTGATCGCGCGCAATCTTTTGCGTGGGCGGATCGGGCTTGCGATGCGCGCCGTGCGTGATCGGCCGGTCGCCGCCGAGGCGATGGGCGTTGATATCGCCATGCTCAAAACCCGCACCTTTGCCCTCAGCGCGATGTATACCGGCATTGCCGGCGCGCTCGGCGCGATTGCGGTGCAGTTTGTCGCGCCCGACAGTTTTTCGGTTTTCGTCTCGATCACGCTGTTCGTCGGCCTCGTCGTCGGCGGTGTCACCTCGCTTCTCGGCGCGGTCTTGGGTGCGATCTTTATCGTTTTCGTCCCCAATCTCGCCGATCAGATTTCCAAGGCGGCGCCGGGGGCGATTTATGGCGTTATCCTGATCGGCTTTCTTATGCTGCTGCCGGCGGGAGTAGCCTCACTCGCGCGCCGCGCGCTCGCGCCGCGTCGTGCCATGACAAACCAGGGAGAAACGCGATGAAATACCTGTTATGGGCTGCGGTTTTGGCCACACTCGGCCTTGCGCGGGCCGAGGCCGGCGATATGCCCGGCGTGAGTGCGACCGAAATCAAAATCGGCCAGACCATGCCCTATAGCGGCCCGGCCTCGGCCTATGGCGCCGATGGAAGGGCGGAAGTCGCCTATTTCAAAATGATCAATGACCAAGGCGGCATCAATGGCCGCAAGATCAACCTGATGTCGGTTGATGACGGCTATAGCCCGCCGAAAACCGTCGAGCAGACGCGCATGCTGGTCGAGCAGGAGGGCGTTTCCTTCATGTTCAACGGGCTTGGCACGCCGACGCAAACGGCGGTGCAAAAATATCTCAACATGAAGAAGGTACCGCAGCTTTTCGTTGCGACGGGCGCCGATAAATGGGGCGATTACCAGCATTTTCCGTGGACCATCGGCTATCAGCCGAGCTATCGCGTCGAGGGCCAGATCTATGCCAAATATGTTCTGAAAACGAAGCCCGACGCCAAGGTTGCCATCATTTATCAGAACGATGATTTCGGTAAGGACTACTTCAACGGCGTGAAAGACATTTTCGGCGACAAATACGCGAAGATGGTTGCCAAAGATATCTCCTACGAGGTTACCGATCCCACCACCGACCAGCAGGTGGTGACCTTGCAAGCGAGTGGCGCCGACACCTTGATGATTTTCGCGACGCCGAAATTCGCCGCGCAAATCATCCGCAAAGTCTATGATATCAACTGGCATCCGCAAGAATTCCTGACCAATGTCTCGATCTCGGTCGGCGCCGTGCTCAAGCCGGCGGGGGTCGAAAAAGCGGTCGGCATCATCACCGGCGGCTATATCAAAGACAGCACCGATCCGGCCTGGGCCAATGATCAGGGGATGAAAGACTGGCTCGCTTTCATGGACAAATACATGCCCGGCGCCGACAAGACCGATGGCAACTACACCTATGGCTATGCGGTGGCGATGACGCTCGCCCATGTCCTCAAGGAATGCGGCAACGATCTCTCGCGCGAGAACATCATGAAGCAGGCGACCAATATCCACGCGCTGGAAATTCCGGTCTTCATCAACGGCATCACCGTCAATACCAGCCCGACCAATTTCCACCCGCTGCGCCAGTTGCAGCTCGCGCGCTGGAACGGCAAGACGTGGGAGCGCTTCGGCGACATCATCGAGGGCAACGGCTCCTGAGCCGGGGCGCGCTCGGATGCGGGCGGCGGGGCTGGACGCCGCCCGCAGCATCCCTCTACCCTCTGGCGACAGAGGCTGGAGAACGACAATGACCCTTCCCACGACCATGCAGTATATCGCGACCGAAGGCGCCGGCGGGCCGGAGGTGATGCGGCTTGCAACCGGCCCGCGCCCCGCGCCCGGCGCCGGCGAGGTGCTGATCCGCGTTGCCGCCGCCGGCGTCAACCGGCCTGATATTCAGCAGCGCCGCGGCCTTTATCCACCGCCGGCGGAGGCGAGCCCCATTCTCGGCCTCGAAGTCGCGGGCGAGGTGGTCGCGCTCGGCGCGGGGGCAGGGCGCTGGCGGCTCGGCGATCGCGTCACCGCGCTCGCCAATGGCGGCGGCTATGCGGAATATTGCGCCGTGCCCGAGGGGCAGTGTCTTCCCTGGCCGGCGGGCTATGACGCGATCCGCGCCGGCGCCTTGCCCGAGACCTATTTCACCGTCTGGGCCAATCTCTTTGAGCTCGGCCGCGTGCGCGCGGGCGAGCGCGTTTTGATCCATGGCGGCACCAGCGGCATCGGCGTGACCGCGATCCAGCTCGCGGCCGCCTTTAGCGCGACGGTGTATGCCACCGCCGGCAGCGATGAAAAATGCGCCGCCTGTGTTCGCTTCGGGGCGGCGGCGGCGATCAATTACCGCACCCAGGATTTCGCCGCCGAAATCGCCCGCCTGACCGAGGGCGCCGGCGTCGATGTCGTGCTCGACATGGTCGGCGGGCCCTATGCCGCGGCCAATCTGCGCGCGCTCGCCAAAGGCGGGCGGCTGGTGCTGATCGCCTTTCTCGGCGGCCCGAAAGTGGAGAAATTCGATCTCACCCACATCATGACCAAGCGCCTCACCATCACCGGCTCGACCATGCGGCCGCGCACGCGTGAGGAAAAAGCCGCCCTCGCCACCGCTTTGTATGAGAAGGTCTGGCCGCTGCTCGAGGCCGGGCGCGCGGGGCCGGTGATCCATGCGGTGTTCCCGCTCGGTGAGGTCGCAGCCGCCCATGCCTTGATGGAATCGAGCACGCATATCGGCAAGATCATGCTGCGCGTCGGCGCCTGAAGGCGCTCGGGGTGACGCGTGGCGGGCGCGCCGGAGAGATTTCCCCGGCGGGGATCGCGCAACTCGCCGGCGCGGTGGTGCTTTTGGGTGGCGCCTGGCCGGTGACGAAATTCGCAACCAATGCCGGGGCGGCGCCGCTCTGGTTTGGGTTGGGGCGGGCGGCGCTTTCGGGCTTGGCGGCGTTCGTTTTGCTCGGCGCGCTCGGGCGGCTCCGCTGGCCGCTCCGTGCCGACCTGCCGGCGCTGCTTGCGGTGGGTGTGTTGCAGATCGCGGGGTTTTTCGCCCTCGCCCACGCCGCCATCGCCTATGTGCCGGCCGGGCGCACCGCGATCCTTTCCAACACCACGACGATTTTCGTCGTGCCCCTCTCGCTCGCCTTCTTGCACGAGGCGATTCCGCCGCGGCGCTGGCTTGCGACCCTGATTGGGCTTGCCGGGATCATCGTTCTCGTCGGCCCCTGGTCGTTGGATTGGCACCGGGCGGGGGTTCTGGTCGGCAATCTGTTTCTTCTCGGCGCCGCTGCCTCCTGGTCGCTCGCGATCATCCTGGTCCGGCGCTTTCCGCCGCATAGCACGATGTTCGCGCTGCTTCCCTGGTGTTTCGCCATCGCCGCGACATTGCTCGCGCCGCTCGCGCTCCTTCATGGCGGGGTTGGGCATTGGACCACGGGCGGGCTTGCCGCGCTCGGCTTCATTGGCCTGGTCGGTGGGCCGATCGGGACCTGGTGCGTGATGGAGGCGGCGGTGACGTTGCCTTCCGTCGTCGCCTCGGTGGGGTTTTTGGCGACCCCTGCGGTCGGGCTTTTGCTGTCGGCGGTGTTTCTCGGGGAAAAATTAGAGGCCAGTCTCATCGCCGGGGCGGCGCTGATCCTCGGCGGGGTGGTGGTCGCGGTATGGCCGGCGCGGGGTGGGTGATGCGTTTGCATGGGATCGAGGCCGGGGCGGGGCCGACTGTCGCCATTCTGCATGGGCTTTTCGGCTCGGCGCGCAATTTCGCGACCATCCAGCGCCGGCTCGCCGCGCATTATCGCGTGCTCGCGCTCGATCTGCGCAATCATGGCGAGAGCCCGCGGGCGGCAGGCATGGATTACGCGACGCTCGCCGAGGATGTGCGCGAGACGCTGGCGGCGCGCGATGCCTTACCGGCCGCCGTGATCGGGCATTCCATGGGGGGGAAGGTTGCGATGCGGCTCGCGCTCGCGGCGCCGGCGGCGGTGAGCCGGCTCGCCGTCTGCGATATCGCGCCGGTTCCCTACCCGAGCCACGGCCACGGCGCGACGGTTGCGGCGATGCAGGCGCTGCCGCTCTCGCCCGCGCTCACCCGCGCTGGCGCCGAGGCAGCGCTCGCCGCGGCGGTGCCTTCGGCGCCGCTCCGCCAGTTCCTGCTGCACAGTCTCCGCTTTGGCGCCGCACCCTCCTGGCGGCTGGGTCTTGCCGAGATCGCGCAAGCGATGCCGGCGATCGAATCCTGGGAGGCCCCCGCGGCCGCGACCTATGCCGGGCCGACGCTGTTTCTCACCGGCGGGCGCTCCGAGTATGTGCGCGCGGATGATCGCCCGTTGATCCGCGCAGTTTTCCCCCATGCCCGGTTTGTCACGCTGAAAAAGGCCGGGCACTGGCTCCACGCCGACGACCCGGAGGGGTTTCTCGCCGCGATCAGTGCCTTTCTCGCGCCGCTCAGAGCAGAGGGGGCGTAAGCGCGAGGTCGCGCGCCGTCGCGCAGATTGCGGCCCAGGTTTCCGCCGAAAGCGGAATGCCGCCGGCAAGCCGGGCTTCCCGCGTGCGTATCTCTGGCTCGCCGGGAAGCAGCACCTCGCCGCCCGGGCTCGCTGGCTGTGCCGCTTTCACGTAAGCGGCATAGTCCTCGACCGCCTGCGCGAAGCCGGCGCCGGCGAAATGGGCGGGGTCGATATAAATCGAGAGCATGCCATTGGTGATCCGCCGCGGGCCCGAAGGCATCGGCCCCGAGGTCGCCCCGCCGGTGAGGCAGCCGGCGAGAAGTTCGCACATAAAGGCCAGCCCCGAGCCCTTGTGCTCGCCGAATGTGCGGAGCGCGCCTTTGCCCTTGGTTGCGTCGCGCACATGCGTGCCCTCGATCTCGCCATAGAGGAGACGCGGGTCGCCGGAAATCGTGCCATCGGGGCCGATCAGCGAATCGTCGGGCACTTTCTTGCCACCTTGCGAGGCGACCAGCACCTTGCCCTCGGCGACGCGCGAGGTCGCGAAATCGAGCACCAGCGGCACGCCGCCGGCGCGCGGCACGGTGATGCAGATCGGGTTGGTCGCAAAGCGCCGCGAGACGCCACCCCAGGGCGCCGTCAATTCGCCACCCGCGACATTGACGAAATGGAGTGAGAGGAGGCCGGCTTCGGCGGCGCGCTCGCCCCAATCGCCGATGCGCCCGAGATGCCCCGCGCGGTGGAGCGCGATCGCGGCAAGGCCGGTTTGTTTCGCCTTCTTAATGCCGAGATCGACGGCGAGCGGCCCGATCGTCTGGCCAAACCCGCAATTGCCATCGACGACGGCATGGGTCTTGTCTTCGCGAATGATGGTAAGCCCCATGCCGGGATAAACCGCGCCCTCTTGCAGCCAGGCGACATAGCGCGGCACGCGGATGACGCCGTGGCTGTCATGCCCGGCGAGATTGGCCGAGACGAGATAGCGCCCGATCCGCGCCGCTTCCGCCGCATCACACCCGGCGACGGAAAAAATCCGGGCAACGAAATCCCGCAAGCGGTCGGCGGGGATAGCGACACTTTCTTGAACGGGCATGATTTTCTCCAAAAAGTCTCTTACGGCGACTCCTTTGCGGCAATGCTCTAGCGCAGCACGCCCCGCAAGGCCAGAAGAGATGGGCGGGTTATCAATAAATCGCGAGCAAGACGCCCGCACGGCGCGTTGACAGCACTCGCGCCGGGTTTCATCCTCGCCCCTCCGTCAAATAAGAACACATGTAAAAAAGAAAAGGAGCCACTGATGCTGCTCACACGCCGCCGCATGATCGCAACCAGCCTGCTCGGCACGAGCCTCGCGGGGCTTGCGGCGCGGCGCGGCCTCGCCGCCGGGCCGGTGCTCCGCATCGGCGTGATGAACGACATGTCCGGCCCCTATCGCGATGTCAGCGGCCCCGGCTCAGTCGCCTGCGTCAACCAGGCGTTGGAGGATTTTGGTGTCCCCGGCAAGGGATTTGCGGTCGAGGTGCTGGCCGCCGATCACCGCAACAACCCCGATATCGGCGCGACCATCGCGCGGGAATGGTGTGATCGCGAAAATATCGACATGATCCTCGACGTGCCGACCTCCTCCGTCGCGCTCGCCGTCGCCAATATCTGCCGCGAAAAAAACCGGGTCTATATCAACAGCGGCGGCGGCACCGCCGAACTCACCGGCAAGCAATGCAGCCCCAATACCATCCATTGGGCCTATGATACCTACATGCTCGCCAAATCCACCGGCGGGGCAACGGTGAAAGCCGGCGGCACGAGCTGGTATTTTCTCACCGCCGATTACGTCTTCGGCCATAATCTCCAGGATCAGACGAGCGCGATCGTCACCGCCGCCGGCGGCAAAGTGCTCGGCGCCTCGGCCTATCCCTTCCCCGGGACGACGGATTTTTCCTCGCTCATGCTCAAGGCACAGGCATCGGGCGCGAAAGTGCTCGGCCTTGCCAACGCCGGTGATGACACCGTGAATTGCATCAAGCAGGCGCATGAGTTTGGCTTAACCCAATCGATGCAGGTCGCCGGCCTCCTCCTCACCATTTCCGGCGTCCACGCGCTCGGCCTCGATATCGCCCAAGGGACACTTCTGACCGAGCCATTTTACTGGGATCTGAACGACAAAACCCGCGCCTTCACCGCCCGCGTGCAGCCGAAAATGCCGGCCAAGGCGAAGCCAAACTTCGAGCAGGCAGGCTGCTACTCGGCGACCATGCATTATCTGAAAGTCGCCGCGGCGATGGGCATCGATGCCGCAAAACAAGATGGCCGCGCGACGGTTGCGGCCATGAAGGCGATGCCCTGGCAGGACGACGCCTATGGCAGCGGGCATATCCGCGAAGACGGCCGCAACCTCAACCCGGCTTACCTCTTTCAGGTGAAAAAGCCAGCCGAAAGCAAGGCGCCTTGGGATTACTATACATTGATCGCGACGACGCCAGGCGATCAGGCATTCCGCCCGCTCGCCGAAGGCGGCTGCCCATTCATTCATGCGTGAGCGAGAGAAAAGCAAAGGGCAGGGCAGGGGTTCTTTTTTGAAAAAAAGAACCAAAAAACTTTTTCCGTTTGAGTGTCTGGGCGGCGTAGTAAGGGGATGACGAAAAATGTCATTTGGGCGTGGGTATGGGTTAGGGCGGCGCGCGCTTCTCGGCGTGGTCGCCGCCTTGGTGGTCGGGCCGCAAAGCGCGCGCGCTGGCGAAACACCGCTTAAAATCGGCATCATCGGCGCGGGCCATATCGGCGGCACCGTCGGCAAACTCTGGGTCGCCGCCGGGCACCCGGTCATGTTCTCCGCCCGCCATCTCGAGGAAGCAAAATCAGTCGCAAGCGCACTCGGCCCGCGCGCATCGGCTGGAACGGTCGCCGAGGCGATCGCCTTCGGCGACGTCGTCTTCCTCGCCGTTCCCTACAAGGCCGTGCCAGAGATCGCGAACGAGTACGGCGCGGCGCTCAAGGGGAAAATCCTCATCGATGCCGACAACGCCATCCCCGGGCGCGACGGCGCGCTCGTCGATGAGGTCGAGCGCGACGGTATCGGCGCCGTCTCCGCGCGCTATTTTCCCGGCGCGCGGCTGGTGCGCGCATTCAATACGTTGAATTACGCCATCCTCGCGCGTGAGGCGAACCGCGCGCCGCCGCGCCTTGCGATCCCGATCGCCGGCGACGACAAGGCGGCGCTCGCCGTTGCCGCCGGCCTCGTGCGCGATGCCGGGTTCGATCCGGTGATCGTCGGCGATCTCGCGCAAGCACGGCGCTTTCAGCGCGGCGCCCCCGGATACGGCCAGAATGTGAACGCGCACGAGCTTCGCCAAACCCTCAACCTCGCGCCGTGATCGAACCTTCCCGCGTGCTGCCGGGCAATGCCGCAGAGCGACGGGCGGCGCTCTGGTCGTTCGCCTATTTCTTCGTCCTGCTCGCGAGCTATTACGTCTTGCGCCCGCTTCGCGACCAGATGGGCATCACCGGCGGGGTGCGCACCCTTCCCTGGCTCTTCACCGCGACCTTCATCACCTTGCTCGCGGTGCAACCGCTTTACGGCGCGCTTGTCGCCGCCTTGCCGCGCGTGCGCTTCATCCCCGTCGTTTATCATTTTTTTGCCGCCAATCTGCTGATTTTCTGGGCAGCCTTCAGCTTTGGCGCGCATGCCGCCGTGATCGCGCGGGTGTTCTTCGTCTGGGTCAGCGTCTTCAACCTGTTCGCGGTCACCGTTTTCTGGTCGCTGATGGCCGACCTATTTTCGAGCGAGCAGGGCAAACGCCTGTTCGGTTTCATCGGCGCCGGCGGCACCGCGGGCGCCTTGCTCGGCCCGCTGATCACCGTCACGCTCGCCGGCCGGCTCGGGCCGGTCAATCTGCTGCTGATCGCAACTGCCTTCCTCGAACTCGCGGTTTTTTGCGTCTATCGGCTAGAGCACGCCTCGCACGCCCTCGACAAAGCACAGCCAGCCGAGACCGCGCGCCTCGGCGGCGGCGCTTTCGCGGCGCTGCCGGCGCTGCTCCGCTCGCCCTATCTGCTCGGCGTCAGCCTCTGGGTCAGCCTGCTCTCGCTCTCGGCGACGATCCTCTATCTCGCGCAGGCGCATCTGGTGGCCGCCGGGGTGCATGGCGCCGGCGCCCAGACGCGCATATTCGCCAGCATCGATTTGATGGTGAGCGTGTTGACGCTGGCGACGCAGATTTTCGCAACCGGCCCCTTGCTCGCGCGGTTTGGCATCGGGATAGCCGCGGCGGCGCTGCCGCTCGTCTATATCGGCGCCTTCGCCGCACTCGCGCTTGCGCCGTGGCTCGCGTTCATCATCGTGATCCAGATCGCTCAGCGCTGGGCGAATTTCGCCATCGCCAATCCCGCCCGCCAGGTTCTGTTCACCGTGATCGGGCGCGAGGAAAAATACAAGGCGAAGAACCTGATCGACGTCGTCGTCTATCGCGGCTCCGACGCGCTTTCCGGCTGGGTATTCCACAGCCTGGAATGGCTTGGCCTCAAGCTCGGGATGATCGCGCTCTGCGCGCTTCCGCTCGCGGGTGGGTGGTTTTTGCTCTCGCTCGCGCTCGGCCGCGCCCAGGCCCGGCGGGCGGCGCGGCGGGCGGCGCGGGGGATGGTCTCGGCCTGACCCCCCCCGCGCCCTCAGCCGTGGCCGCGCCCTCAGCCGTGGATTTGGCTTGCGGGGAGGCTCGCGACGCCGCTTACGGTGATTTTGGTGCCGTCTGCCAG
>JAJYXY010000235.1 GCA_021801465.1 Pseudomonadota bacterium | reverse complement strand
CGAAATCCTTGCCGCCTGCCGAAACGCCTGGAACAAGTTCATGCAAATGCCAGAACAAATCGCTTCGATCACCCAACAAGACTGGATCAAAGCGGTCATTGGATAGGCAGGTTCGTATTGCTCAACGTGAAGCTATCATGCTCTAGCCGCATCAGGGCCGTGATGGCGAGGCAGGTCTCGCGCGCGATCGCATTGTTGATCTCACGCTTGCTCGCGACGACGATCGCAGCGTTCAGGCCAGGCCTATTGATCGATGGACGCGACCATAACGGTAACGCTCAGAGTTTCGCTCGCACCGCCCAGTCGGACGCCGCGAACGGGCGCGGCGCCAAGATAATCGAGACCTACGCTGGCACGAATATGAGATTCCGTGGGGCAGACACCGTTGGTTGAGTCAAAGCTGACCCAGCCGAGATCGTCGATGAAAGCCTCCGCCCAGGCATGGGCGGCGTTGTATGGCTCAGCGTCTGCGGCGGGCCAAAAATATCCCCCAACATAGCGCGCTGGAATACCAAGAACGCGAGCCGCGGCAATGAAGAGATGAGAGTGGTCTTGACAGACACCGCACCCTTTCTCAAGCACCTCCGCGGCGGTGGTTGCGGCATCCGTAACGCCGGTACGATAGGCGATGCGCGCGCGTATGGTGCCCATGAGTGCATGCAAAGCGGCGAGCGGCGGGAGCTGTCCGGCAACCTCTCGCGCAAAAGTCTCAACCGCTCTGTCCGGCATGGTGAGGGCGGTATTGCGCAAAAAAAAGAGTGGCGGCATGGGCTCGGCGGCACCGCGAACAATGCCGTCGCCGGCAAAGGTCTCTACCTCTCCAATGGCGAGAATCTTCGCTTCTTTATGTCGGCGATTCAGCGCATGACAATGCACGATATTGCCAAAACCGTCGATGAAGGAAGGCAAATCGTGGCCGTGAGTGGTTTGCACACGCCAGGAAATGACACGCTGCCCATCATGCGCGCGTGGGGTTAACCGTAACATTTGATAGGTGGCAACAACAGGGGAATCATAGGAATAATTTGTTTCATGATGCACGCGAAGTCGCATTTTTTGTCTCTTACTTCAGGTAGAAGACGTTGATTTCGTTGCTAAGTTGTGCCGTCTGAGTAAGAAACGCACCAAGAAATTCATGCAGTCCGGCTGGAAAAATATCCTCGATCCGGCCAAAGCGTAGGCGAGCATACATTTCGCCCGCGAGACGATGGCATTCCCCACGCCTGCCGCCATAGGCGTCAGCGAGAAGGTCGAGGTGGCGGGCGATCTGCTCGAGAGAGGCGCGCAGCGAACGTGGCATCTCCGGGCGCAGAAGAAGAAGCTCGGCGATTAGCCAGGGTTTCAAGCGGTCGTGATAGATCCAATGGTAGCTGCGCAGAGCAGAGACCGAACGCAAGATCGCTTGCCATTGATAATAGTCGAGGGCGCCGCCCACCTCTTCATCGCGCGGCAGCAGAATGTGATATTTCACATCGAGCAAACGGGCCGTGTTGTCCGCGCGCTCGAGAAACGTGCCAAGGCGCGTGAAAAAGAAAGCGTCGTTGCGCAGCATGGTATTGGTGTAGGCGCCATTGAAAAATAACGATCTTTCTTTGACCCAATCAAGAAAGTCGATGAGACTATGCTCCAGGGTTGATGTCTGATCAAGCGTACGAAGCTGCTGCCAGGTTTGATTGAGGGCCTCCCACATATCGACCGTGAGCGCTGTGCGCACCGCGCGCCCATTGCGCCGCGCCGCCTCGAGACAGGAGTAGATGCTAGATGGGTTGTCAGCATCGAAAACCATATAAGCGATAACCGTGGCGGAAGTCGCGGCCTCAAATCTTTCGAAAAATCCGTCCTCGCAGCCGGCGGCGCGAAGGGTCGACTCCCATTCATTGCCTAAATTGCCCAAAGAATGAGCAATCGTTGCCGTGCGATGCCCAACTGTTAGGATGCGGGCGACGTTTTCCGCGCGCTCGATATAACGAGTGAGCCAGAACAGGCTTTCGGCAGTACGGCTCAGCATCTCGTCTCTAGCACCCAAGTATCTTTGGTGCCACCTCCCTGGCTGGAATTGACGACGAGCGACCCTTCACGGAGGGCGACCCGTGTCAGCCCGCCGGGGACGATGTGGATCTTTTTGCCGACCAGAACAAAGGGGCGCAAATCAACATGCCGCGGCGCGATCCCACTCTCGACATAGGTGGGGCAAGTGGAGAGAGCGAGCGTCGGCTGCGCGATGTAGTCGCCCGGCCGAGCGCGGAGGCGTGCTGCGAATGTTTCGCGCTCGGCTGCGCTCGCTTGCGGGCCGACGAGCATGCCGTACCCGCCCGAGCCGCGCGCCTCTTTCACCACCAAGTCTTCGAGGTGCGACAGGACATAGCTAAAATCCTCGGCGCGCCCGCAATCGAAGGTTGGCACATTGGCAAGCAGAGGCTCCTCTCCGAGATAGAATCGAACCATCTCAGGAACATAAGGATAAATCGACTTGTCATCGGCAATGCTCGTGCCGACAGCATTGGCCAGGGTAACATTGCCGGCTCGATACGCGCCGAACAGACCGGGGACGCCAAGGGTCGAGTCCGAGCGGAAAGTCAGTGGGTCGAGAAAATCATCATCGACGCGGCGATAGAGGACATCGACCCGGCGCGGCCCTTCGGTGGTGCGAACGAAGACGATGTTATCGTCGATAAAGAGATCTGCACCTTCGACGAGTTCGATCCCCATCTCATCGGCGAGAAAGGAATGTTCGTAATACGCGCTGTTGAAAATGCCCGGCGTCAGGAGCGCAACTGTTGGGTCGCCGGGACAATGCGGCGGCGCAACGGAGCGCAGCGTGTCAAGAAGTTCCTCTGGATAATGCGAGATCGGCGCGACGCGATGATGCCCGAGCAAACCGGGGAAGAGGCGTGTCATCGCCTCACGGTTTTCCAGCATATAAGAAACGCCGGATGGCACGCGGCAATTATCTTCGAGCACATAGAACTCGCGCGGCCCGAGCCGGACGATGTCGATCCCTGCGACATGGGTATAGGCCCCATGGACGGGCGTGAAATTCTGCATTTCGGGCCGGAAACTCGCGTTGAGGAGGATCGGCGCCTGGGGTATGCGACCGGCACGGAGAATTTCGCGGCCGTTATAGATGTCGACGAGAAACGCATTCAATGCGCGCACGCGCTGGCGGAGGCCGCGCTCGAGAAAAGCCCATTCATCGGCGTCGAGCACACGTGGAATGATATCAAACGGGATCGTCCGCTCCAGATCTCCGCCTTCGGAATAGACAGTGAATGTAACGCCGATGCGGCGAAAGAGGAGTTCCGCCTCGGCATGTTTTCGAAGAAGAAAATCTGGCGGAAGTCCCTCAAGCCAATCACGAATGATCTCATAGGGCGCCCGGCATGCCCCCGCATGATGCATTTCGTCGAACCCCGCCGAGTGTCCCGCCGCCGCCTGCGTTTCTCGTCCCATCATGGTTCGTTTGCCTGTACAATTTCTCGAAGTGCCATGCAAATATAAGGCCACGCTTACGCTCGTTCAGCATGCCATGAATGGATCGAGCTGCCGAGACAATCACGAGAAAGAGACAGGGTAATCGCGTGAGTGCGCCTGTGAAAACAAGCAAAGGTGAAAGCCTGGTTGGTGAGCACGATCTTATCTCAGTGCGGAGAGAGCCGACGGGGCGGATGAAAAGGCCCCGCTTTCTTTCTGGCCCGCCTTTCGCGGCGCCGCGTTGCCCGCCATACAAGCGGGAGCCAAAGGCGGCATGAGTTTCATGAAGGGAAGGGGGGTACGACTTCCTGCTTTTTTTTGCCGCCCGCTCTCATCACGCGGCGCGGCTCATCCTCGAGTGCGGCGCAGCGCCAACCATGCGACCAGCCCAGGGAACGGGATGTTGACGATGATTAATTTAGTTTTAACTACCGCTTGCTTTTTCCGAGAATTTCGCTAAAGTAGACATGTTTAATGTTTTCGAGCAATGATGGAGGGCAAAGTGCGTTATAAAACACTAGCCGCTGCCGTTCTGATCGCATCTGGTCTTTCAAGCGGCGCGGCACACGCATCGACGATAACGGTAACGTGGGATCCGGCGGCAAGTCCCAACGGGCCGGGGCTCAGTTCCACCGTAAATTCGATCACCCAAAATAATCAGGTGATCAGTGATTTTTCGATGACCGTTATCAATCCGACGACAGGGGCGTTCACCGATACTGGATATCTTCCGATCACCGAGTTTCAATTGAATGGTGCGCACGTTGCAGGCGGCGGAATCTCAAGCAATTATTCGCTTTATTACCAATATACCGCAACAGGAAATTTTTATACTTCTAGCGGGGCGGCTGGATTTAATCCGAACGGAATAGACACTGCTACATTCTCCGGGCTGACTTATTCTCTTGTCGGCGCGAACGGCTCTGCGGCGTTTTCTTTTCCTAATCCCACGTCAAACCCGACGGTGAGCGGCATCGGATCGCCAATAACCCTTGCGACAGGGGTCTTGGATCCTGCGGGGGGGTCGACAGGATCCGTCGCAAGCGGGTTGCCGTCAGCGCAGGTGTATGCCACGTTTTCCCCGGTAAATTCAGAGAGCGGTTTTTTCATCGCGCCACCGGTCAGTGGCTATGTCGGTCTTAGCCTGGACTCGGCATTTACGAATACTAGCTCGGTCGTGAAGTTTACGGCCTCTGGAGGTGACTATTATCTTGAAGTTAATGGCGGCGGAGGTGATGCCAATTTCGCCGTGCCGGAACCGAATTCCTTGATCGTTCTCGGCTCAGGTCTTCTCTGCCTCGGCATGATTTTGAGGCGGGCAAATAAAATTGGTCAGCATTGATTGGTGTGGGCTTTTGAAGCCCTGCTTTCCCTTCAGTTGATCAAACCTTTCAGTTGATCAAAGAAGTAATTCGCGGCGGCGTTGACAATTAGGATCAACGCCGCCGGTTTTATTTCGCAATGGTTGCGGTTTTTTGGCGATCATTGAGTGGTTGTTTTTTATCTAGATATTTATGCCGCATATTCTGCTTGCTGTGCCACTCGTTCCGAACGGAATGATTTGCGATCAGCCAAGAGGGAGGCATAGCACCCGTCATCTGTCATGACGTTCCAAATCAGCGGATGTGTTGATCGGACTTCCTCAAACATTGTTTCTATTTCGATTGCCGCCGGTTGACGCAAGCCATGATAGTCGACAGGGGGGCCGAGTTTGCGAAAAATGATGCCGTTCATATGGAACAGGCGAAACAGACGAGGGTCGAGGATTGCAAGAATATGCGAATGCCCCGCCTCGACGCTCATGCGTACCACGGCTTGAATCAGCCAGAGTCGGAGAACTTGGTTATCTGACCCTATTTCAGTGAGGCGTTGGCGTGAAATCGCGAAGCGTGATCCCTCACCGCACTGGGTTAGAGGCAAATCCTTCAAAAGCGAGGGGTCACAAAAGCGCAGCATCGGAAGGCTCGCCTCCGGCCGATCGTGCATCGGTGAAATGAGCCGCACCGTACCAACGATTTTGCCGCTCTGGCGGTGGCGAAGGATCATGTGCCGGGCGCGAGCATCATATTCATCCATTTCCAGACCATTAATGCCGGTGAGGAAATTATTCTCAACGCAGTAGACCTGATAACGAAGCTGGTAAACCTCGTTACGCAGAACGGCAGTATCGGCGGGGATGATCTCGAACTTTGCTTTGGCCAGAGCGATCTCATCGGCCAGGGATTTGGTGCTCATGACAAGTTGGCTTCCTAGTTTTCTATTCAATAAATGATGCGACGATGTCACTGTCATGCGCCGGAGCGGCCGCCTTCTTGGTCTGCTTTTCATCTGGAATGCCGCCGCTCCGCGCAACGATGAGCGTATCCAGGCTGTGTCGGGTTGCGCGCGCCGCGAACGGGGCGCGAGGTTCGCCGATACGTCCTAGGAACGTCACCGTATTCGGTTGGCCAAGCGTCTCTTGGAATGTTTCCAAGAAATCAACCCAAAGAGGGTCGTTCGGATCTTTTTTATCACGAGCGAGGCGCACAGGGCGCTGCAGAGGCTGCATGGCGAGGCCGAGCTGCGTTGCCGTGAGCCAGAAGCGCTGGACCGCCATACCGGCGCGGAGGGTGGCGGCATCACTCTCATCGTGTGGTGCGACGGGGCGGATCACAAAACATGCGGCGCTTGCGAGGATCGGCCGAGTCTCGAGTCGCCCAGCAACAAATCGCGCAACGCCCGGGATCGCGGCCAGGAATGGGGCGGTACGGGCAAGGCTGCCGAGTTTTTGCGCGAACCAACCGAGATTGAGCGTTGCGAGGGGAACAGCCGTCGGACTGCGGGGTTGCTCCCAATCAACCTTGGCGAGATTGGCGCGAAGACGCTCAGCGTGGGCAAGCGTATGGCGGCTGGCCCGCGTTGTAATGTCAGCGACCCGCTTCCTTGCGCGCCTGCTTTCGTGCCACGTAAGCGTAAATGCGGACCCCAAGGCCGCGGCGAGTGCTGATTTTTCTGCGGATGAAAGCGAGCGCACGCCATAGGCGCGTCGATCAACGCTTCGGGTCGGCAAGTGAGAAAAGAGCGGGTCGAGCGAAACGCTATCGTCGCGATCAAATTGCACCAGCAACTGATCTCGCGCCTCTTGATCGACAACCCGCCATTCCATGCGCAAGTTGAAAGCCGAAGCCGCGATACGCAAACTCTCGAGAAACATTCCCGCCGTAAACAATGTCTCGATGCGGGACGCGGCGTTGAAGTTCAGCGCGACAACGAAGCTGCTCGCACCGGTTAAATGAACCCGCCAAGGCTGGCTATTGCCTGGGCTTGGTGTCCAACGCGCGTAATTGATGATCTCTTCAAGCTCTGTCCGCGGCCATTCCGCCTGGAGCGAGGTCGCAGATTGGCGTGCGGCCTCGTATAACCGCCGTGCGATGGCGATTTTTATTCGCTGCCAGGGACCGTCTAGCCCGCGTGGCAGACGAGAGATAACCAGTTTGTTGCGGTAGGCGTCGTAGTGATGGTGGTAGGGGGCCGCTTGGACCTCGCCACGACGAACCAACAATTTTACCGCATTAACCGCAGTAATGCCCGCGCAAATTTGGCATGCGGCGCCCGTGGAGGGGCCTTTATGAGCCGGTAAATCGATCGCTCTTGGCTCGACCAGATACGCGCGATGCAATCCTCGTGGCGCAAGACCCATCAAAAACCGAAGAAAGCGTTCGTCGTCCTTTTTTCCGTTAAACCCAAAATACTTTTCAAAACTCATTCCTCCTGGCAAAAAGGCAAGACAACCAGCGCCCATGCCAATTGGTGCCGCGCATAATGAAGGAATACCAAGCTCGTAACATCGTGCATAGACACGGCTTCTTATTTCTATTTCAAAAAAATCGAATCCATCAACAAAAACATCAGCATCTTTTAGAAAATCATCTATATTTTCTGAGTTTACACCATTTTCAAAGCGATTTAGTTTAATTTCTGGATTTATAGAGAGTACCATTTCCGATAATACGTCAATTTTAGGCCGCCCTATAGTCTCCGTATTGGCGCCAATTTGTCGGTTGAAATTGACAATATCAAAACAATCAAAATCCGCTATATTGAAGGCGCCAATGCCAAAGCGTGCCAATGTCAGCAGATGCACGCCACCAACCCCTCCCATACCGGCGATCGCAATGCGTTTGCCGCGTAAAGCTAACTGCTCCCATTCAGTAAGCCATCCAATATTGCGATCGAAAGCGGCATTGTATGGAAATTTGATGGTCATATGGCCTCCATTACTAGTCTGAACGGAAGGACGATAAGGAACATGCACTTTGAACGTGTAGACGATCGAGTTTTGTCAGGCAATAGTAGATTATGTTTTATAATTTATTGGAAGATTTAGATAATAAAAAATTATGTACATAAGTTGTTTCAAAAAAAATATTATCAATCTGTTTGATTCATAGAAAATGGAGTTTTTTATTCATAGGTGGAATTTATTTAAAGATATAATCTGCTTGAAAATGTCTTCTGCATTTGTTTTAATTGGAATTTTCTTTAAGATGAGGTGTGAGGACGACTGCGCGGTCGCCTGCAGAATTTTTCCGTCGCATTATTTTCTAGCCGATAGTCTAAAAAAGAGTTAATGCCTCTATAAATAGACATCCTCTGCCTTGACGGCCGCATGCAAAGAGTCTCGTGGGTGACAAGTTTATCTAAAAAACATTGGTACGCCCTTGTTTTCGATATTTTTGCCCACGCCTTCACAAGGCAGGGGGCTTCGCTTTTTGGACCGATTGACGGTGACTTCTGGCGCAACGGGGGCAGTCGATTGGCCGTAGCCGTTCGCGTGTCGCTGCGACGAGATGACGAGCCGGCGATCGAACGGCCCCACACGCATGACGTATGCCAAGCCGGTAGGACTCCGAGGCACTGATCTGGTTAAGGTTTCCGAGATGCTGATTTCTGGCCGAGGCCGAGCGCGGCACGCTTGCTTGCCCATGGTCTCGACACCCCGCCCGATCGGATCACCGAGATCATGGGGCAATCACTCGCGAGGCTTCCCACCTTGCCGTGTCATCACGGAAAAGTGACCGACGCTTCATTTGCCCGCCCATTCGGCGCCGCGTGCTGACATGGTGCTGACACAAGAGCGAGGAGGGCGGCCAGCGGTTCTCTAACCTATTGTAAAGATGGTAGCGGCGGGCGGATTTGAACCACCGACCAAGGGATTATGATTCCCCTGCTCTACCGCTGAGCTACGCCGCCATAGGTGGGTTCAGATACTGCCCCGACCCCGTCTTCGTCAACCTGGGTGGCGCGAATGAATCCGCCGCCGAGGACGCGGCTGCCGTCGTAAAAAACGCATGCCTGGCCGGGCGCGGCCAGGGCTGGGGCGGCCAGTTCCACCGCTGCCTCGCCGCCTGCGCCCGCGGTCACCCGCGCGGCCTTGGGCTCCTCACGGGCGCGGAGCTTGACCAGGCAGGAAATCGGCGCCTCTGGTGGGGGAATGAGCCAGTTGACCTCGCGCAGCCGCACCAGCCGATCCCGGACAATGCCGCGTGGCGCGACGACAACGCGCCGCCGCGCCGCATCGATCGCAACCACCATTTGCGGCACGCCGTCCACCATCGCCGCCGTACCCAGACGTTTCGCCTGGCCCACGGTGTAGCGCGCGATCCCCTCATGCCGGCCCAGCGGCACGCCTTCGCGGGTGACGATCTCCCCGGCCGTCGCCGCTTCCGGCCGCAGCCGCGCCACCAATTCGGCGTAGCGTCCATCGGGGACGAAACAAATATCCTGGCTGTCGGGCTTGTTTGCCACCGGCAGGCCAAAGCGCAAAGCGTGCGCGCGAACCAGGTTTTTGCTGGCCATCTCGCCGAGGGGAAAGCGGCAAAAGGCGAGCTGTGCGGCGGTGGTCGCAAATAAAAACCAGCTTTGGTCGCGCGTCAGATCGCTTGCGCGGTGGAGTTCTGGCCCGGCTACCCCCTCGATGCGGCGCACGTAATGGCCGGTTGCCAGCGCTTCTGCCCCTAAATCCACGGCGAGCGCCATCAAATCGCCAAATTTCACGCTCTGGTTGCAGCGCACGCAGGGCACGGGCGTTTCGCCGGCGGCGTAAGCGGAGGCGAAATCTTCGATGACGGCGTGACGGAAGCGCGCCTCGGCGTCGATCACATAATGCGTGATGCCGAGATGATCGGCGACCCGTTTCGCATCATGGATGTCTTGCCCGGCGCAGCAGGCGCCTTTGCGCGCGGTTGCCGCGCCATGGTCATAGAGCTGAAGGGTGATGCCGATCACCTCATGGCCGGCCTCGGCCAGCAGCCCCGCGACCACGGAACTGTCGACCCCGCCCGACATGGCCGCAACCACCCTCATCGGGCGTGCACGTTCTGGGCGCGGGCCGCGATCATGGGTCCAAGAGATTGCGTGTGGCGGCCGGAAGGCGGACGGTTAGACCGTCGAGGGCTTCGGTGATAACGATCTGGCAGCCAAGACGCGAGGTCTTCTCGAGGCCAAAGGCGAGATCGAGCATATCCTCCTCGTCTTCCGTGGGCGGCGTCAGTTTGCCGAACCAAGCGGAATCGACGATGACATGGCAGGTCGAGCAGGCGAGCGAGCCCTCACAGGCGCCCTCGATATCGACCCCGTGACGGTGGGCGACTTCGAGCACCGAAAGCCCGAGAGGCGCCTCTACTTCACGGCGGGTGCCATCACGTTCGATGAAGGTCATTTTAGGCATATTGGCGCTCGCTGTCTCGGGTATGCGCGGCGATCACCTGATCCGCTGCCGCGTCACTTTCGGCCGCCGAGGTAAAGCCTCCACGCCCGATACGCAAGCGGCCCTGGACTCACGCGGCGCGGCGGCTGAGGCGCGCCGCCATCGTGCGGTAGGCGGCGGCGAAGGCGTCGATGTCGGCCGCGCTCGCATGCCATGGAAGCGAGACCCGGATCGCCTGGCCGGCAAGCGCGCCAAGCCCCATCGCTGCCAGAACATGGCTTTGCGCGATCTTGCCAGCGCTGCAGGCCGCCCCCGCGGAGACCGCGATACCGGCGAGATCGAGCGCGATCACCTGTGTCTCCGCCTTGACGCCGGGAAGGGCGAGGCAGGTGGTGTTGGGAAGCCGCGCCACCCCGGCGCCGCAGATGTGCGCACCGGCGGCCAGTGCCGCCGCCTCGGCGGCATCGCGCAGCGCGGCGAGCGTCGGTGACGGGCGCGCGGTCGCCGCCGCGGCGGCAAAGCCGGCGATCGCGGCCAATGGCGGCGTGCCGCCACGCCGGCCGCGCTCCTGGCCGCCACCCGTGATCATCGGGGTCAGGCGAGCGGCGGCCTCGGCAGTGAGGAGAAGTGCACCCGCGCCGGCCGGTGCCCCAAGCTTATGGCCTGAGAGGGCCAGACTATCGGCGCCAAGGGCCGCGAGATCACAGGCGATCCGCCCCGCGCCCTGCACCGCATCGACGTGAAGATGCGCGCCGAAGCGCCGGCACAGCGACGCCGCCCCCGCGATCGGCTGGATCACCCCGGTTTCGTTGTTGGCGAGCATGAGGGCAACGAAGGCCGCCGGCCCTTTCGCGAGCAAGCCCGCCAAGGCCTCGAGATCGGCGACACCTTGGCGATCGACCGGGATCAGCGCGGCCTCGGGCGCGGCATTTCGCACCGCGTCATGCTCGATCGCCGAGATGATGCGCCGCCGCCCGGCGGCAAGCCCGGCGATCGCGAGCGCATTGGCCTCGGTCCCACCGGAGGTGAAAACGAGATCGGCCGGCTGGCCACCGAAACGGGCCGCGATCGTCTCCCGCGCGGCTTCGAGCTTGGCCCGCGCGGCACGGCCGAAACCATGCACCGACGCCGGATTACCGGTGAGATCGAGGGCGGCGAGCGCGGCCTCGCGCGCCTCGGGGCGAAGCGGCTCGGTCGCATTGGCGTCGAGATAGATGCGCGTCGGCATTCACGCCGCCTCGCGCGGGCGCGGCGGCAGCACGGCATCGCCGAAACGCCCGGCGATCACATCGGCGATCGAGATGCCATCGAGGAAACGATGGACATGAACGCAAAGCGCCTGCCACAGCGCCGCCGTCGGGCAATCGGCGTCGCCAGCGCCGCCGGCATCGAGGCAGCATGCCTCCGCGCCGGGATCGCCTTCATCGACGGCGCGGATCACCGCCGCGATCGAAATCGCCTCGGGTGGCCGGGCAAGACCGTAGCCACCGGTCGGGCCACGCGCCGAAATGACGAGGCCGGCCCGCCGCAGACGCGCGAATAGCTGTTCGAGATACGCCGGATTGATGCCTTGGCGGGCGGCGATTTCCGCCAATCTCTCGCGCTGCGCCGTGCCCTCGCGCGCCTGAGCGGCGAGATCGACCAGCGCCATGACCGCGTAACGCCCGCGTGTCGAGAGTTGCATCGCTCAATCCCCGGTGTTTTCGCGGGTATTTTCGCGGGCGTTTTCGTGGGTACTCTCCGCCGCCAGCCGCGCGAGCCTGGCCTCCACCTCGGTGAGTTCGGCGCGCAGGCTTTCGACGTCACGCAGCAACGGGTCAAGCGCCGCCTCGACCGGTGTGCCGTAAGGGTCAAAGCAGGGCGAACGCGGCTTGCGATCGACCGGTCGCGCCGGGATGCCGACCACGGTGACCCCGGCCGGAACCGGTTGCACGACGACGGCGTTGGCGCCGATCCGCGCGTTATCGCCGATGGTAATGGCGCCGAGCACCTTCGCGCCGGCGCCGACGATGACGCCGTTGCCGAGGGTTGGGTGGCGCTTGCCGCGTTCAGAGGTCGTCCCGCCGAGGGTGACTTGGTGATACATATAGACATCATCGCCAATCTCGGCGGTCTCGCCGATCACCACCCCCATGCCGTGATCGATGATCACCCGCCGGCCGATGTGCGCGCCGGGATGGATCTCGATCCCGGTGAGCCAGCGGCTGAAATAAGAGACGAGACGCCCGCTCACGCGGAACCCGAGCCGCCATAGCCGATGGGCGAGGGCGTGCCACATCAGGGCATGGAGACCCGGGTAACACAGCAACACCTCGAGGCCGGAGCGGGCCGCCGGATCCTTCTCGCGGTAGGCGCGGATGGTTTCACGCAAAAAAATGAATGGCATTCGAGAATTCCATTATCACTGTTCGCCCGTTCCCGCCTATATTGCGGTTATGTGGCGGGGGCGAAGGGTTTGCCGCAAACCTTTCCACTGCCGCGATCGTCAACCCCAAGCGCCCGCCGTCGCTACCGGCGGGACGAAATAAAAAGGAGCCCATGCCGCGCGCATCGCCTCGCCGCGCACGCAAGCCAGAGCCCGCACCGGTCAGCATCTCCCTCGCCCGTCGCTTTCTCGCATCGAACACGCGGCCCCTCCCTCATCTTACGCAGATTTAATCAGCATGGGCGGGCTGCAAAAGGGGCAAAGCGGGGAGAGTTCGCGAAAAACTCGCGGCGCCATGATTGGCGAAGAGAGAGGGGCGGCAAAGCTTCTGCGCGTGAAATTTGCCTCGCGCGAGAAGCGACCTCAGAAAGCCGGCAAGAATAACTGGCAAGAATAACTGGCGAAAATAAATGGCACGGAGGGAAAAGAGTTGGCGCCAGAATGCGCTGTAAACGGCCTGGAATTGCTTATATATATCGTCTCAGAGGTTTTTGGCGGTCGCTCCGGCATTGGGCTTTGCCCGCCGGCGGTCGCGTGACATAGGAACGGAACGTAAAGATCATGCCAGAGGTGATGTTCGCCGGCCCCGATGGGCGGTTGGAAGGTCGTTATCATCATTCTAAGGAAACCGGCGCTCCGGTGGCGTTGGTTTTGCACCCGCATCCGCTGCATGGCGGGACGATGAATAACCGGATCACCTACACGGTTTATCAATCGTTTCAGCGTCTCGGCTTTTCCACCCTGCGGTTTAATTTCCGCGGCGTCGGGCGCAGCCAGGGGCGCTATGATGGCGGGATTGGCGAAATCGGCGATGCCGCCGCCGCGCTCGACTGGCTGCAGGCGGTGAACCCGAACGCGGGCGGGCTCTGGATCGCCGGCTATTCGTTTGGCGCCTTCGTCAGTATGCAGCTTTTGATGCGCCGGCCGGAAGTCTCGGGCTGGGTCAGCATCTCGCCGCCCGCGAGCCATTATGATTTCGGCTTCCTCGCCCCTTGCCCCTGTGGCGGGCTGATGATCCACGGCGACGCCGATGATCTGGTGCCGGAGCCGTCGGTCAAAAAACTGGTCGACAAGCTGAATACGCAAAAAGGGGTCAGTGTCGATTACCGGGTTTTCGCCGGCGCCGATCACGTCCTCGCCAATCATGCCGAGGCCGTTGCTATGGCGGTCGAGGACCATGTGGGGAAGAAGATGGTCGGGCGCCATCTCTCTATGGCAGCCGATTAGCGGGCATTAGGCCCGTACCGGTCAGCGAGACCGTTGACCGGATGGCGCGCGTCGGCATCCCGCCGTTCGCATCCCCTAGTCTCGCGTTTTAGAAATTCGCAAGCGAATTTCCAAGCGCATTTCATGGACGCGCGTCCTTTGTTTTCAGTAGCCCGCTGATCCCCAAAATGCCAAAGCATTTCAGGGGCAGGACACGAGGGCGCGTTGCGCGCTATAGCGTCGCGTAAATACGCGTCGCGAGCTTGGTGTCGGAAAATAGCCGCGCTTTGCCGTCTTTGAGGACCAGCGCCTCCGAGCAATAGGCCTCGACCACGTCCATCGCGTGGACCGCGAGGATCATACTGTGTTCGCGGCGGTTTTCGAAAATTTCGCGGAAGCATTTCTGCTGGAAGCGCTGATCGCCGACCACGATCACCTCGTCGATCAACAGGCACTCGAAATTGATCGCGAGCGACAGCCCGAGCGCGAGACGTGCGTTCATGCCGTTCGAGTAAATCCGCACTGGCTCATAGAGGCTGTCGCCAAGCTCGGTGAAATCGGCGACATACTCCAAAACCTCGCGCCACGGTGCGTTATAGATCGCGGCGATGAAGCGGACATTATCATACCCCGTCATCTCGCCGGCGAAGGCGCCATTGAGGCCGAGCGGCCAGGAGAGGCTGAGCCCGCGATGGATGTGGCCGCTGCTCGGCCGCTGCACCCCGGCGAGGAGGCGGATCAGCGTCGATTTTCCAGCGCCGTTTCGCCCCAGCACGGCAAGGCGGTCGCCGGGGCCGACGCGAAAGCTGATCCCATCGAGGACACGGCGCTTACCATGCTCGGTTTGCACGTCCATGACGAGGTTATCGGCGATGATCGCCCGCTCGGCGGCGGGTTTCGCGGCGGCAAGCGGGTGCGAGCGCTCGCGCCGCAGACGTTCACGCAGCATCGGCGGCTTTGCTCGCCCAATCGGGCGCTAGCGGCGCGGTCGGGCGAAACAGCCAGGCGAGCAGGAGGCCGGCGCCAAACGTCACCACCGGCCAAAGCACCCGGTGCGGATAGCGCGGCTGATCGGCGGCGTGCGGCGCGACCACCAATTCGAGATAGGCCGCCTGCCGCTCGGCATCGAGATGGGCGGATTCGAGTAGCGTGAGCGCCGATACATAGCGCTCCTCGGCGAAGCTCCGCTCAAGCACCAGGCGCTCGTAAGCTGCGATCCGCGGCGCGAGCGAGCCGTCACTTCCGGCCAGCGCCGCGCGCTCGTGGTCGATCTCCGCCTGCAGCGCC
>JAJYXY010000291.1 GCA_021801465.1 Pseudomonadota bacterium | reverse complement strand
CACCCCCTTGAAGGACGAAGGCGCGGCCGCGGGCTGCCTCGCCGAGGGCCGCGCTCAGCCGGCGCGCCTCGCCGGCGAAGACCAGCGGCGGATAGCGCGTGAGCCTTTGCTCGACTGCGGCAAGTGCAGAGGCGTCGGGGTAGATCGGCGCCTGCCAGATCGGCCGCGCCCGCCAGCTCTCGGGCGACCAGCGGGAAGCAGGCGACAGCGCGGAATTTTCAGCCATCATCCACCCAAATCACGAAATGCCATCGCCCGAAGGCGTAAAGCCTTTCCGCCGCCGCGGCAACTGGCCCATCACCCGCCCCGCGGCGCGCGGCGGCGCATGAAGCGCCGGCCGATACGGGCCAGGCGGGGCACGGTGGTGGGCTTGATCAGGCGCGGATCATAGCCGGAAAGCCGGCGATCGTTTTCGGTAAGACAAATATCGAGCAATTCCGCGGGGTCGATCTCGCCGGTGACGGCTTCAGAGTTCTTGGCGGTGAAATTGGCGTCCTGCGGCGTGCCGTTGACGTCACGCGCGATGCCGATCCGCTCCCAAATCAGGAACAGCCAGACAGCGGCGGTTTTGAGCAAGAACCAAGGCCGCCGCCAGAGCGGCATCCGGCGTTTGTACCAGGCGATCCAGTTGGTAAAAAACAGAATATGCCGGCCTTCTTCCTGGATCACGGGCTCGAAAGTCTCGACCAGGGCTTCGGGGAAAAACCCCGAGCGGCGGGCAAGCTCAAAGAGGCCAAAGGCGAAGAAACTATCGATACACTCGGAATAGCCGGTGACCATGAACCCCCATTCGGGATCGCGCGGGGCGACATAGGCGGACTCGGGCGCGAGCGCGATGCCGTAAGCGGCGACGAGGTGGGAAAGCACCTCCTTGTGCCGGTTTTCCTCAAAGGCCATGCGCTCGAACGCCTCGCGCAGCGGCTGGTCGGTGATGCTTTCGGCGAAAGCCTTGATGCGAAGCCGCGCGCGCCCCTCGGTTTGGACGGCGATATCCCAGATCGGCAAGCTGATCAGCCGCTCGCGCGCCGCGTCATCGAGCTTCGGCCATTCGATGACCGCCGGCTTATAGGGGTTGAACGTGTCGAGCAGCATCCGGCTCATCATGCGCATATATTCATCGCTGCCGCGATCGAGGGCGCCAGGGACTTGATGATGCCAGTGCCGCGCGGCGTGGTCGGCGGCCTCGATCAGAGCACTATCGGTCATCGCGAAAATCCTCGCTCAACATATCGTATCCATCCGCTAGTCGGAGATCATCCACCCAAGAAGATAGGCGCCGAGTTGGGTTCTGTCATCGGCGCGGGAGGGGTAATATCGGGATGGGGCGAGCGATGGGACTCGAACCCACGGCATCCAAGACCACAACCTGGCGCTCTACCAACTGAGCTACGCCCGCCATTCCGATACGAGCCGTTTAGGCCGATCACTCGGCTCCCGTCAACGCCACCGGTCGGCGGCTCTCGCGGGCAAAATGGGCAGCGAGCCGCGAGATCGCCGCATCCAGCACCTCCGGGCGCTTGCAGAACGCGAAGCGGACGTAATTCTCGGGCGGTGGGCCGGCATAAAAGGCCGAGACCGGAATCGCTGCGACCCCGGCGTGCTCGGAGATGTGGCGGCAGAACGCTACGTCATCGCCGGAAAAGCCGAGCGCCGAGACATCGGCGACGAGGAAATAGCTGCCGTGGGTTGCAAGCACCCGCATCCCGAGCCCGACCAGCCCCGCGGCGAGGCGGTCGCGCCGGGAGGCGAGATCGGCGCCGAGGGATGCGAAATACGAATCATCCTTGGCGAGCCCGACGGCGACCGCCCGCTGAAGATTGGGCGGGGTCGTGAACGTGAGATTCTGGTGCGCCTTGGCGACGATCTCGGCGATCGCCGCGCCGGCGGTGACGTAGCCGACTTTCCAACCGGTCAGGCTGAACGTCTTGCCGGCGCTGCCGATGCGCATGACCCGCTCGCGCATGCCGGGGAGCGTCATCAGCGGGATGTGGCGACGGCCATCGAACACCAGATGCTCATAAACCTCATCGCAGATCGCATAGGAGTCATGCCGCTGGACCAATTCGGCAATGAAGCCGAGTTCTTCCTCGCTGAACACCTTGCCGGTCGGGTTCATCGGCGAATTGAGCAGGATCGCCTTGGTGCGCGGGCCAAAAGCGGCGGCAAGCGCCTCGCGCGGCAGAGCCCATTCGGGTGGGGAAAGCCGCACCAGCCGCGGCACCGCGCCGAGAAGCCGCACGACTGGCAGGTAGGTGTCATAAAGTGGCTCGATCAGCACCACCTCGTCACCGGGATTGAGAACCGCCATGAGACAGGCGGTGATCGCCTCGGTCGCCCCCGACGTCACCACTACCTCGCGCATGGGATCGACCTCGAGGCCGTAAAAACGCCGATTGGCGTCGGCGACGGCGGCACGCAGTTCGGGCATCCCGGCGAGCGGCGGATATTGGTTGCGCTGGTCCGCGAGGGCGGCGGCGGCGGCGGCGATGACGTCCGCCGGGCCGTCAGTATCCGGAAAACCCTGGCCGAGATTGATCGCGCCATGGGCGGTGGCGAGCGCCGACATCACCGTGAAAATCGTCGTCTCGGTCGCGGCGAGCAGGGAATTCAAGGCTTTCATTGCTTTTTCCTCACGCAAAGCACTATGCCGGGCCGAAATCCTCTCGCCAAGGGCAGAATTTGCCGTAAATTTAGGCAAGTCGCTCAAACCCGCGTCGCTGAAAGGGCATGTTTGCCACGCGCTGAAAGCCGTTCTCCCGGGCGCCGGCACGGTTGCGGTTCTGGCACGAGACGTGCAATCTCCACACAGACGATAGCGAGACGATTGATTTGGCGTGAGGCATGCGAGCCATGTGGGCTGTGCGAATGATCATGGGGCGTGCAAACCGGCGCTTTTGCCGCGGGTGCTGCACCTCCCTTCCCTTCCCGCCTAGCGCGGACTGATTTGGTGGAGTGCATGAAGAAAATTGAAGCCATCATCAAGCCTTTCAAGCTCGACGAAGTGAAAGAGGCGTTGCACGAAGTCGGGTTGCAGGGAATAACCGTCGTCGAGGCGAAAGGGTTCGGTCGCCAAAAGGGCCATACCGAGCTTTATCGCGGGGCGGAGTACGTCGTCGATTTTCTGCCCAAGGTGAAGATCGAGGTCGTCTGCCGGGATGATCTGGTCGAGCGCGCTGTCGAGGCGATCATGAGCGCTGCCCGCACTGGGCGCATTGGCGATGGCAAAATTTTCATCAGCACGATCGAGGAGGTTATTCGTATTCGCACCGGCGAACGCGGCGAGGAGGCGGTCTAGTGTCCCCCCACTGCACGCGCGCCTGTCGGCGGGGCGGTTCTTTGCGCGTGATGGCCTGCGCTTCGCAAACAGGGAAGGGCGTTTCAGGGGCGAGAGAGCAGGCGGTCTCGCGCAAACCTGGCTTCGCGCGGGAAGCCCAATCCCGCTTTTCGCGCGGCCACGAACCGTTTAGATGAGGGCGCTTGCCGTCACTCATTTCGTGTCGGCGAAAAAATCTTCCAGGCGATCTTCAAGGCGTCACGACCACGCAATGACCGCGACGTAACGACTATGCCACGCTCTGGGCCACGATCCGGGCCACCACCATCCCCCGGCGAGGCCCGGGTGGCATCGAGAGTTTAGACTGCAGCAAACCATGAGAAAGGGTTGAAAGAAACTATGGCGAAGAAGGCCCCAGAAGCCGCAAGCGGCGTGGACAAGGTGATGGAGATGCTCAAGGAGCACTCCGTCGAATATGTCGATCTCCGCTTCACCGATCCGCGCGGTAAGTGGCAGCACACGGCGCAGCACGTTTCCACCATCGACGAGGACGTGTTTCGCGACGGCATCATGTTTGACGGCTCCTCGATCGCCGGCTGGAAGGCGATCAACGAGAGCGACATGATCCTGATGCCCGATGCGACGACGGCGGTGATGGACCCGTTCGCGGCCAAGCCGTCGCTGATCCTGTTTTGCGACATCGTCGAGCCCTCGACCGGCCAAGCCTATCACCGCGACCCGCGCAGCACGGCCAAAAAGGCCGAGGCCTATCTCCGCGCAACCGGCATCGGCGATACTGCCTCGTTCGGGCCGGAAGCCGAATTCTTCGTCTTCGACAACGTGAAATTCGGCACCGGCGGCAATTATGGTCTTTATCAGCTCGATTCGACCGAAGGCCCGCAAGCCTCGATGAAAGACTATCCGGAAGGCAATATGGGCCACCGCCCGGGGATCAAGGGCGGCTATTTCCCGGTGCCGCCGGTCGATAGCGAAAGCGATCTCCGTGCCGAAATGCTCTCAACGATGGGCGAGATGGGCGTCATCATCGAGAAGCATCACCACGAGGTGGCACAGTCGCAGCACGAACTGGGCATGAAATTCGGCCCGCTGGTGCGCATGGCCGACCATCTGCAGATCTATAAATACTGCATCCACAACGTCGCCCACAGCTACGGCAAAACGGCGACTTTCATGCCCAAGCCGATTTATGGCGATAACGGCTCTGGCATGCATGTGCATCAGTCGATCTGGAAGGCGGGCAAGCCGCTTTTCGCCGGCAATAGCTATGCCGATCTCTCGGAAGCGGCGCTTTATTACATTGGCGGCATCATCAAGCACGCCAAGGCGATCAATGCCTTCACCAACCCCTCGACCAACAGCTACAAGCGCTTGATCCCAGGTTTCGAGGCGCCCGTGCTGCTCGCCTATTCGGCGCGCAACCGCTCCGCGTCCTGCCGCATCCCGTATGCGACCAGCCCGAAAGCCAAGCGTGTCGAGGTGCGTTTCCCCGATCCCGCCGCCAATCCCTATCTTGCCTTCGCGGCGATGCTGATGGCCGGCCTCGATGGCATCCGCAACAAGATCCACCCCGGCGATCCGATGGACAAAGATCTCTACGATCTGCCGCCGGAAGAGCTGAAAGGTATCCCGACAGTGTGCGGTTCGCTGCGCGAGGCGCTCGGGGCGCTTGCCGCCGACCATGAATTCCTGCTCGCGGGCGATGTCTTCAGCAAGGATCAGATCGAGAGCTATATCGAGCTGAAATGGACCGAGGTGTATCGCTTTGAACACACGCCCCACCCGGTCGAGTTCGAGATGTATTACTCCGTCTAACGCCTGTTTTTGCCCAAAAAAGCGCCCCCTCGCTGTCCGAGGGGGCGTATTTGTTTGGTCACTCTACTCCGCCGCGACATGCATTGGGTGCGCAGATTTTCCCTGTCTCTTCTCTTGTGCCGCAACCAGGCGCGCCATGCGGCGAAGATCACTTTCTTCGAGCCGCAACGCGGAATCGACCCAAAGCTCGACGATGTCGCTCAACTCCTCGAACGTCACCGGGTTGGCGCGCTTTTTCGCCTGGCGGATAGCGTAGTGCGCGTTATAGCGCCGCGCTTCACCGGCGATATAGTCGCGCACCGCCTCCTCACCGAAACCATCCTCAGCGAGGATATCGACGATTCCCATCGCGTGCATTTCCTCGGCGGTGTAGACTTTGCCTGAGAGAATGATTTTTTCTGCGCGCGTTGCATCCAGCCGGCGTGAGAGGAAACTCATGGCTCCCATGCCGGGGAACAGATTGAAGAGAATTTCCGGCAAACCAAAGCGTGCGCGTCGCTCGGCGACGATGATGTCTGCCGAAAGCGCTGCCTCGAAACCACCGCCCAACGCTTCGCCTTGCACGAGCATGATGGTCGTCAGAGGCAGGCGAGCGGCGACATAAACATTATACACCGCCTCGATGCAAAGCTGGCCATAGGCACGAAGCCCGTCGCGATCGCCGGCCCGGATCGCCCTCATGAACAAGGCGAGGTCGCCGCCGAGATTGAACACCCCGGGAAGATGCGAGCCCGTGACGTAATAGCGTAGCGGGTTCTTGCCGGCAGCGACGCGCGCCGCCTGGATCGACGGCAGCGTCATTTGCATTGCTGTAAGGTCGCGCAGCATAGCGGAGGAAAAACAAAGCCCGGTTTCGGCGCGAAAGAAGCTCCAGAAACTAGCGCTGGCCTCGTCTATCTCCTGATGAACATGGGCTAATGGCAGTGGCGCGCCCCCTGTGATACTGGCGGGCGAGTGCCTGCGCCCCGACATCATCTCGGTGTTGAGAGGTTTGGTTTGAAAAGTCATCGTTTTTGCTCCTGATGGGGGTGGTTGCCCGATTTTGGTCTGCATCGACCCCGCCCTCTGGGAGGACGAGGCAGAGCGCATTGTGACGCGGAACCCCCATCGATTACCAGAAACTAACGCATAGGTTTAAAAATTTTCCTAATAAGCAGCTAGTGAAAGAGGGGGGATGGTCGTGACACGCAAAAATGGCATTTCTCTATTTTCTGCGCTTGAGCACAACCAAGGATCGCAAAAAACGCTTCTTTATTAGACTGTAAGATTTTTTTAGGTAATTTTATATAAATTATAAGATTAATCTTGTTATTTATATTATTTTTAGCTCAAAATGTCTCTGTTTTTTCTTTTTTTCTTATTTTTCATCTCACTCTAGCCGGCCCTCACGTGGTGTGATCTCGTAACGCTGCGGCGATCGTCTCCTTCGCCCACCGGCGATGCAGCCAGAGCCAGGCACCGGGGTTAGCCAAAATCCACGTGCCAAGCCGGTCATTGATCGCCCGCGTCAAGGCTTGGATATCCGCATCCCGATCGCCCGAATCGGGCAGCGGGAGTGGTGCCTCGACGATTAGGCGAAGCCGCGCCGGCGCCTCGCGCTCAATGCGCCCGGGAATGACCGGATAGCGGTAGCGGAGCGCGAAGGCCGCCGCGGCGTGTGCCGTCATGGCTGGCAGGCCGAGAAATGGCACCTCGATCCCGTCATTGAGTTTTTGATCGACCAGCATCCCGAGCGCGCCGCCGCGCGTGAGATGGGCCACCGCTCGCCTCGCGCCGGCTGCGCCCTTGGGAAACATCGGAATGTCTTGGCCAACGGCGGCAGCGCGTAGCCGATTGATCAGCATATCGACCTCTCGGTTGCGCGCCGGGCGATAAAAAGACGAAAACAGAACCCCATGCCGGGCGATGATCGCCGGCAGCGCCTCCCAGTTGCCATAATGCGCCGAGACCGCGATCATCTGCTCGGCGCGGAGATTCTCCACCCCCTCGATCGCGAATCCCGGCCCCGTGGCGGTGAAATCGAGTGAGGCGAGATGCGGCAATTCGCCCACCGTGCGGCCGAGATTTTCCCACACCGCGCGGATCAGGCGCCGACGTTCGGCGCGGCTCAGACCCGGCATCACGGCGCGCAGATTGCGGTCTGCAACCCGCGAGACCGGCAAGAGCGGCCCGACCCAGCGCGCTACGCCACCGGCCATATTGCTCGCCGTCGCCGGATCCAGCCGACGTAATAGGGTAAGCAGCAGCCATGCCGCACGAAATTCTATATAATCAAGCCATTTCATTTTTTTGTTCGCGCCACGTGAAGCCCCGATCGAAGCCCTAGCCGGAACCAAAGCCAGCCGGAACCAAATTGGGCGTGGTTTTCTTTCCTTCGTCTCGATCGGCTCTAATGTCCTGCCCCAGAAATGCTTTGGCATTTCTGGGGTCAGCAGGCCACTGAAAACAAAGAACGCGTGTCCATGAAATTCGCTTGCGAATTTCTGAAACGGGATACTAGCCGCGTGCCAGGCGCCGCGTTGCGGAAGACGCGTTGCGTTTGCCCTCGCCGGCGTAATCCTCGTGATAAGTCTCGATCTTGGCGGGATCGTAGAGATAATTGACCATCAGACCGGCACTCTCCTTAATCCCGCGCTCTGAGACATCGCCGAGCATATTGATGCGTTCGACGCGCGCACCGTTGGAGAGATGGAAATGCGCAACCGGGTTGAGAGCACGTTTCGGGTCGCGCGGATTGCTCTCATTCAAGAGATAGCGCGCGCAGAGCCTCGTCAGCACCGGCTCGAGCGCCTTCACCACCACGGGATCGCGTTGCCAGCCGCGCCGTTGAAGAGCCGCGGCCAGCGTTGCCTTGGCGTCTTTTTCGCCCGGCAGCGCCTTTTGCAGCGCCGCCGCTTCTTCCTCGGGCAGAATTGGGTCGGTGCCGCTCTCGGCGAGCTTCCCGTCAAGCCAGCGGCGAAACCCCGGGATCGGCGAAAGTGTCGCGAAGGTTTTGATATTGCGGAATTCCCGCGACAACAGCTCAACCACCTGCTTGATCAGGAAATTGCCGAAGCTGATCCCAGCAAGGCCCCGCTGGCAATTGCTAATCGAGTAAAAAATCGCCGTATCGGCGGCGGCGGGATCGGCCCCCGGTGATTTCGGGTCGAGCAGCACCTGCACGCTGGCCGCGAGCCCGCTGACCAGGGCGACTTCGACGAAAATCAACGGCTCGAGCGCCATGCGCGGGTGAAAAAAGGCATAGCAGCGACGATCCGAATCGAGCCTGTTCTTGAGATCGCGCCATGAGCGGATTTCATGCACTGCTTCATAGCCGGCGAGCCGCTCGAGCAAGAGCGCCGGGCTGGTCCAATCGATGCGGCGCAATTCGAGAAAGCCGAGGTCGAACCAATGCTCGAGCAGATGTTTGAGATCCGCCTCGAGGCCGGCGAGCGCCGGATCGGCGCGCCCGCGCTCGAGCAGCGAGGCACGCAAATCGACGAGAAATTTCATACCATCCGGAATACTGGTGAATTGCGTCAAAAGCCGCGTGCGCGGCGGCTCCAGCGCGTCACGCAGCGCGGCGATGGCGCGCAGCCGCGGCATCGGGTCGCTCGCCTCACGCAATCTCTCATAGGCCGTCGTCACCGCCTCCTGATCGACATCGAAACTGGCGAGTGTGCGCAAAAACTCATCCCTCCCCGCCTCATCGAGTAGGAGATAGGTTTGCGCGAGCTTGGCAGCGCGGTTACGCGCGCTCACCTCACCGCCGCGCCCGGCAAGACAGGCACGCATTTGGGCGGCGATGCTATCATCCGCCTCCCGCCCGACGCTTGCCCCCATCTCGCGCCAGACATTGGCGATGCGACGAAGCGCGCGATCGAACAGCCCCGCAGGCGCCGCGATGTCATTCATGGTATGGCCTCGCTTTTGGTAAACACGTCATGGACCGAAAAACCAGCGTAACCCTCTCATGCGGAAGCATAGCCCAACGCCGCGCCCGGCGACACCGGCGCGGCGCGCTGCGCAATCTCAGCCAGCGCCGCCGGGATCGCGGCGCAGAGATCTTCGGCCACCAGATAGGGCCCGGCATGCACCCCTGCCCTGCCATGCAGCCAGACAGCGGCCGCCGCCGCTGAAAATGGCGCAAGCCCCGTCGCGAGCAAGCCCGCGATCATCCCCGCCAGCACATCGCCACTGCCGGCGGTGGCAAGTGCCGGCGGCGCCGACGCGTTGATCACGGCACGGCCATCGGGTGCGGCGACGATACTGTCCGCGCCCTTGAGCACGACGACGGCGCCGCTCACCCGCGCCGCATGACGCGCGGCGGCGAGTTTGTCCGCGCCGATGGCCCCGAAGACGCGGGCGAATTCGCCCGCATGCGGGGTGATCACACTCGCGCCGCGGAGCGCCTCGGGCCGACCGGCGCAGGCGCTCAACGCGTCGGCATCGGCAACCACCCGCGCCCCTGTTGCCAGCGCCGCGGCGAAATGGGCCGGCGCCTCGGCGATGCCGAGCCCGGGGCCACACACCACGGCGTCGATCTTTTCGGCAAGAGGGCCGGCACGCACGATCAGCCCCGGCGGCGCTTGCGCGAGCGGCGTCGGCGCGTGCACAGATACCAACCCCGCGCCGATCCGCCGTGCCGCTTCGGCCGCGAGCAAAGCAGCGCCCGGCATCACGCCGGCGAGCACGGCGACGCTACCGCGGCGATATTTATGATCGGCCGCCGCAGGGCGCCGAAGCGCCCACAAACCCGGTTGGTTGAGATGCGCGCTGACCCCAACCTCGCCAAGAACGCGCGCCGGGAAGCCAATATCGGCGAGCACGATCTCGCCGCAAAGCGTGCGCCCGGGAAGCAAGATATGGCCCGGTTTGAGGCGAAAGAAGGTGACGGTGAGAGACGCCGCGGACACCGGCCCAAGCGCCGCGCCCGTCGCGCCGTCGAGGCCCGAGGGAACATCGGCGGCAACGATGCATCGCCCGCTCGCGAGCACCGCCGCGATATCATCCGCGACCGGCCGCGAGAGCCCGGCGCCGAACACCGCATCGATGACGAGATCGGCGCGTGCTGCTTCCTCTGGCGTGAACGCCGCGCGCGGGGCGGGGCAGAGGCGCTGGGCCTCGGCAGCATCGCTTCCCGGGCGGGGCGAGGCGCGCGTTGCGACCCGAACCGGCCAGCCGGCCTCCTGCAAATAGCGCGCGGCGACGTAGCCATCGCCGCCATTATTGCCCGGCCCGCAGAGCACCAATACTCGTCCCGGCGGGAAGCGCCGCTGGATCGCGCGCGCGATCGCCCGCCCAGCCGCCGTCATCAGATCAAAGCCAGCGATTCCCGCGGCGATCGCCGCCTGGTCAGCGCGCGCCATCGCCGCCGGGTCGAGCAATTCCGGCGGCGGCAGAGTGTCGCGAAGCGGGTTTTGATCAAGCATGGCGATACGGTGCCACCATGTCCTTTTGCAGCATAGGACCCCCGCGAGATAGACGGCAAAATTCTCGCATAACGAACGGAAATGCGGTAGCATTAATGCCATGAACATGCTCTCGCCTGCCCGCCGCCATCTCACCATCGAGGTGGTCCACGACGTCGTCTGCCCATGGTGCTATCTTGGCGTGCGGCGCCTGCGGCAGGCGCTTGCCGCGCGGCCGGGGCTGGAGATTGCGTTCATCTGGCGCGCATTCTTGCTCAATCCCGATATGCCGCGTGCCGGCATGGATCGGCGGGAATATCTGATTCGCAAATTCGGCAGCGAAGACCGCGCGCAACGCCTCTCCGCCTCGATCGCGCAGATCGGGCAGACCGAGGGGGTGGCATTTCAGTTCGAGCGTATCCGGCGCATGCCAAGCAGCGTCGATGCCCATCGCTTGATCCGCCTCGCCGCCCGCGCCGATCAAGCGCTCGACATGGTCGAAGCCTTATTTGCCGCCTATTTCACCGATGGCATCGATATCAGCGATCTCGCCTGTTTGGCGCAAATCGCGGCGCAAACCGGCCTCGATGCCCGCGCGGCGTGGCAATTCCTGGCCAGTGATCAGGAAGTCGATGCCGTGCATGCCGATAATCTCCGCGCCCATCGCCTCGGCATCAATGGCGTGCCCTGTTTCATCATCGGCGGCAATCAGGCCATCGCCGGCGCGCAGGATGCCGCGGTCCTCTCGCGCCTGATCGATGTCGCCTTACTCGAAAACGCCGCCGAGTAGCCTTTCATCCACGCAGGAACCCAACGCTAGGCTTGCGAACGCCGCAGCCGTTGCGTTAACGTGAGGTATAAAAATCATGAAGGGGGGCTTGAGGATGCGGCAAAGCTGGCGGCTTTGGCTGGTAGCTTCGGTGATGTTTTTAGGCGCGGGCGCCCGGGCGCAGGCCGCGAACTATTCGGCGCTTTATGCTTTCGGCGATAGCCTCTCGGATGTCGGCAACGCCTATCTCGCGACGAACGGCGCCGAACCAGTTAGCCCGCCCTATTTCGACGGCCAGTTCAGCAACGGTCCGGTCTGGGTGCAGGATCTGGCGAGCGCGCTTGGCCTTCCCGCACTGAGGCCGAGCCTGGCCGGCGGTACCGATTTCGCGGTCGGTGGCGCAGAGACCGGAGCCACGCCGGTTCATCCCGCCAATGCCTCCGATCTCCCGGCGCAACTCGCCGACTTCAACGCCACCATCCCATCGCCGAGCCCAAGCGCGCTGTACACGCTTTGGATTGGCTCGAACGACCTTTTCTCTATCCTCGACACCCCAAACATAACCCCGGCCGCTGCTGAGGCTGACGCGCATGACGCCGTTCAAAACGTCGTCAGCTTCGTCTATGGCCTCGCCGCCGATGGGGCGAAGAATTTGTTGCTCGTCACCGTCCCCGATCTCGGCGTCGCGCCGGCGATCACTAAGTTCGGCACTGCCGCGGAAACTGCGGCAACCGATCTTTCCGCCTATTTCGACCAGGCCCTGGTCGCTGCCGTCAGCGGCGAGGCGGCGCAGGCCGGTATGCATCTCTCTCTCGTCAACACCTTCAGCCTGCTCGACGCGGCGGTGGCCGACCCGTCTGCGTTCGGCTTCACCAATGTCACGAGCCCCTGCTGGACCGGCTCTTACACCAGCGCTTCCAGTGGTTCGCTCTGTTCACAAACCACCGCCGGGCAGAATCAATATCTCTTTTGGGATCAGGTGCACCCAACCGAGGCCGCGGCATTGATCATCGCCGACCAAGCGCTCACGCAAGTGCCGGAGCCGAGCGCCATCGCCCTGCTCGCGGGCTCACTCGGCGCACTTGCCTTTCTGCGTCGCCCCAAGCGGAGGGTTGGGTAATCCGGCAGGCGCGCAGGGTTATGTTCTTTTTTGAAAAAAAGAACCAAAAAACTTTTGTCTTCAAAGCGCGCGGCGCCGCTATTTATCGCGCAGGCTTAAGATATAGGCGACGAGATCGGCGCTTTCGTCGCGGCTCAAATGATAGTCGGGCATGCGCACATGCGGCGTTTGCAGAAACGCGCGGAGCGACATCTCCGTGGTCGAAGGCATGCGCGCTATCGCGGTGAAGGATGGCGCCGCGTCCCCTGCCCGCTTATCGCCGGGGGAAATCATGTGGCAATGGCTGCACCATTTCTCGGCCATGGCCTTGCCATCCGCGAGATCAGGGGTGCGCACCGACAAATCAGCGGCGCGGGACATCGAAAGACCGAGCGCCAGGAATAGACCAGCAGCCAAGGAACAAATTCGCACCACGCGCATGTTCGTCTCCGTTCTGGCGGCGGGCCCAAAAACGCTCGCCGCGAAGCAGCATGACCGAGCGCGCGCATCCGCGCAAGCGATCGCGCCGCATCAAAGAGCTTGGCGCGGGATCGTGCTTGTGAACGGAATCGCGCCGGATTCGGTGACAAACGCGATCTCCAGCGCCTCCGGGCGGAGGGCGGCGCGGAGGAAACCATGCGCGCCGGCGGCAAAGCCAGGGCGGTTCGCGGGGCCGGTCTCATAGGTTTCCGAGCCGGCGCCGGTGGTGATGTAGGCTGTACCGTCCATCTCGACATATTGCATCGAATGGTCATGGCCGTTGATGTAAACCGGCACGCGATGCCGCCGCAGCAGCGGCGCGAGCGGGGTGATCAGATCGGGCTGGTCATGATGCGCGCCGCCGAGTGCGGTATAAAGCGGATGATGGCCGATGACGATCTTCCACGGCGCGGTGGACGCACCGAGCGCCTGATCGAGCCAGGCAAGCTGGGCCGCCGGGTCTTGGTCGTCGATCCGCACCGCGCTGCCGCGATAGGCGCGAATGAACGGGCTGGTATCGATGAAGAAGAAATCCGCCGCACTCCCATCCGCCAGGGTCTCGGTGCGCGAGAAATAGCGCGCCGGCATCCGCCAGCGCGGGCTTTTGCTGTGATAGGCGAGCTGTGGTGCGATCTCGCCGCGATAATCATGGTTGCCGAGAATGACATACCAGGGGGTTTGCAGCGCCGGCGCGGTATAGATCGCCTCGAAGGATTGCCGCCAATGCGTATCGTCGAGGCTTTGCACCCCGTTTTCATAAAAATTATCGCCGACCGAAATCACAAAGCGGCTCGCGATCGATGCTGCCGTCTCGCCCATCTGACGCCCGACCTCCGCCTGGTGATCGGCGCCACGTCGCCCCCAATCACCGATGACGACGAAGGGCAAAGCCGGCGCCGCCGCCCGCGCCGGAACCGTGAGCGCGAGCCCGGCGGGAATCGCGCCAAGCAGCAGTTGGCGGCGGGAGAGTGTCATCGCAAAATCGCTCATCTGCGGTCAGTTCCTCAAGATCATTCCTTCGCCGGCGCGGGCGTCCCCTCCCAGCGATAGCGGAAATCGCAATAGGGGGCGCCTCGCATCAGGGTTTGCGTCCGCGTGAGCGTGAGCGCCGGATGATAGCCCTCGCAAAACGCCGCATCCCGCTCGCAGGAGAGAACGGCGCCGAGTTCGCCAAGGCCGAGTTCCCTATACATCTCAGCGTAGCGGCAGCGTGTGACGTTAAAATGAAATTCGTCCGCCTTGGCGGGAAGTTCCTCGATGGTGAGCGCGTCCTCGGCGCGCCAGAGCGACTGGATCGCGCGGAAATGGGCCAGATCGGCCCCCGCCGGCGCTGCGTCAGCGAACCCGCGCGCTGCGTCCTTGGCCATGGCGATGACGGCGCGCGCGAGAACACGCTTTGCCGCCGCTTCCCCAAATTCACGCGTCATTTCGGCGAATACGCCCTTGGCGAAAGCCGCCTCGATCCGCCGCCGCGTCAGAATGGACATCTCAGCCATCAGCATAACTCCTCGAAGCGCGCGCCGCCGGGCGCGGGCTGGCGTTGACGAGATAAAGTCCCACCGCCACCAAAACCAAGGCAAGCGCGAGAAAAACCGATGCCGGCTCATGCAGAACCACGATCCCGGCAAGCATGCCAAAGAGCGGTGTCAGAAACGAGAACGCGGCCAGTCGACCGGCCGGATAAAGCCCGATCAGCCAAAACCAAGCGAGATAGCTCGCGAAGGCGACGATCACCGATTGATAGGCGAGCGAGGCATAAGCGATCGGCCCGGCATGAAAAATCGCGCCCCCTTCGCCTTTGAGCAGCGCCGCGCCAAGCAGGATCGGAATCGAGCCGGCGAGCTGATAAAATAAAACTTTCGCGGCCGAGATCCGGTGCAGCCCCTTTACCGCCTTCACCATCACCGTCACCGCCGCCCACGTCATCGCCGCCAGCGTCACCATGAGATCGCCGAGCACCGAGCCACCGGCGGCGGCATGACGCAGACCATCGGCGAAAGCGATGGCCACACCCGCGAATGCGAGCACCAGCCCCACACCTTGCCGCGCGGCGAGCCGTTCCCCTGGCACGAGAAAATGCACGCCGAGGGCGACGAAAAACGGCGCGGTATAGAGAAACAAGACCGCGCGCGAGGCGGTGGTGCGGGTGAGGCCGGCATAGAGCAAGAGAAATTCGCCACCGAACAAAAGCGCCATGATGACACCAGGGATGAGCGTGTGATCGCGGCGGCAAAGCCGCCAGAATCCGCCCGCGCCCTCCCGCCAGCCGATCCAAAGAAGCAGCAGCACGGTCGAGAACAGCGAACGGAGCCCCGCCTGTAACGCCGGCGGCAGCCCATCGGC
>JAJYXY010000170.1 GCA_021801465.1 Pseudomonadota bacterium | reverse complement strand
GCCATCGGCCTTGATCACGGTGAGTTCGCGGAGCTGCACCCGCTCGACGGTGGTGAAACGCTGGCTGCAGGCCGGGCAAAAACGCCGCCTGCGGATCGCCGCCCCGTCATCGGAGGGGCGGCTATCCTTGACCTGGGTATCCTCATGCCCGCAGAACGGACAGCGCATCGTCTCAGCGTCCGGCGCCCGAGATCGGCCCCAAAGCCGTATAGATCGGAAAGCGCCGGCAGAGGTCGCGCACGCGCGCCGCAACCGCTTCCTCGGCGGCGTCATTGCGGCCATCGTTGCTGGCGCCGAGGCCATCGAGCACGTCCCCGATCATTTCGCCTACAGCGCGGAACTCTGCCGCGCCGAAGCCGCGCGTCGTCGCCGCCGGGGTGCCGAGACGGATGCCCGAGGTGATCGCCGGCTTTTCGGGATCGAAGGGGATAGCGTTCTTGTTGGCGGTGATGCCGGCGCGCTCGAGGCTCGCTTCGGCGGCCTTGCCGGTGACCCGCTTGGGGCGAAGATCGACCAGCATCAAATGGCTGTCGGTGCCGCCGGTGACGATCGCAAGCCCGCGTTCGACCAATGTTGCCGCGAGGATTTTGGCGTTTTCCGCGACCTGCGCCTGATAGGCACGGAATTCCGGCGTCAAGGCCTCGCCGAAGGCCACCGCCTTGGCGGCGATGACATGCATCAAGGGCCCGCCCTGAAGCCCCGGGAACAGCGCCGAATTGATTTTCTTGGCAAGCTCGGGATCGTTGGTCAGCACCATACCGCCGCGCGGGCCGCGCAGGGTTTTGTGGGTGGTGGTGGTGGTGACATGGGCATGTGGCACCGGGCTCGGGTAGAGCCCGGCAGCGACGAGGCCGGCGAAATGCGCCATATCGACCAAGAACCAAGCGCCGACGGCATCGGCAACCTTGCGGATGCGGGCGAAATCGATGAATCGCGGATAGGCCGAGCCTCCGGCGATGATCAATTTCGGCCGCTCGGCAAACGCAAGGCGCTCCAATTCCTCGTAATCGAGCAGCCCATCCTCGCGGCGGACGCCATATTGCACGGCGCGGAACCATTTGCCCGAGAGATTGGGCGCGGCACCATGGGTCAGGTGGCCGCCGGCGGCGAGTGACATGCCGAGGATGGTATCGCCGGGCTGGAGCAGGGCCAGGAACACCGTCTGGTTGGCCTGCGCCCCGGAATGGGGCTGGACATTGGCGAATTCGGCGGAAAACAACGCCCGCGCGCGGGCGATCGCCAGCTCTTCCGCGATATCGACGGCGGCGCAGCCGCCATAATAGCGACGACCAGGGTAGCCCTCGGCGTATTTGTTGGTGAGCACCGAGCCCTGCGCCTCGAGCACGGCGCGCGAGACGATGTTCTCGCTTGCGATCAGCTCGATCCCATCTTGCTGGCGGGCGAGTTCGCGCGCGAGGACATGCGCCAGTTCCGGATCGGCTTCCTCCAGCCGCGCGCTAAAAAATCGCGCCTGCGCCGGCGCTTCGCCTTGCTCACCCATCTCTTTCCCTGCTCCAAAGAACGATCCCTGAGCGCCTCTAGCACTGCGCAAGGCGGGTGGAAACCACCGCGCGCCACGCGCCACCCGCAACCTCGGGCTGCGATCAGCAGGCTACTGAAAACAGAGAGCGAGTGTCCACGACATTTGCTGGCGAATCTCTAAAACAGGACACGCGCACCTTATGGCATCCCGCCGCCCATCCCCATCCCGCCAAAGCCGCCGCCCATCATGCCGGCGCCGGGCACCGTGCTCCCGGTATTGGCGCCATTCATCCCCATGCCCCCCATCATCCCGGCGAGCGGATTGATCATGCCGATCCCGGTGACGATCTGATCCCACGCCGAGACATTGCCGCCCGGCGAGGGCGTGATGCGATCGACCATCTGCACCGGCAGCGCGTCTTTCTTGGCGAGCGTCTTGATCGCGCGCAAAACCCCTTTGTTATCGAAGGTCAGCACCACGACTTGCTGTCTGATGACATGCAGGGTGCTGGCGACGATCGGCTTGGTCACTTGGCCGATATAAATCCAGGTATTATCATCAAAACTCGCTTTCGAGGTCGGGCTGCCGAGCAAAGATTGCGCATCGGCGCGCGTCGACACGCCGGGCACCAGCTCGGCGAGCTGATCAGGGTCGACCGGGTTGCCACGCACCTGGGTCGGCGGCGCCATCGGCCCGCACGCGGCAAGCCAGCCGAGCAGAGCCGCGATCAAACCCAAGCGCAACGACAAACCGGCCATGACAAACCTCAGCGATCCAGGATGCGCGCGGCCCAAAGCCCGCGGGCCATCATCCGGCCGGGCCACCGGCATTTGCCCCGGGCGACAAAACCTCTATGCCTGCGGGGCAACGGCATTGACGCGCCCAGCAGGCGCCCACACCTTTTTCCACGATTGCCGGCAGCGGCGCAAGAGAGGAACACGATGCAGAGCAAAGGATGCAGCCCGTGACCGGTTTGGCTTTCTGGCGCCGTCGGCGTCCGGAACGGGCCGGGTTTCTGCTTTATGGCTGCGCGGTGGCGGCCGCGCGCGATCCAATTTTTTATACCGAGCTTGCCGTCCCCGATACCCTCGATGGCCGCTTCGACCTGATCGGCCTCCACGTCTCCCTTCTTATCCGCCGCCTCCGCCACGACCAGGAACCCGGCCCGGCACTCGCCCAGGCGGTTTTCGACGCGATGTTCGCGGATATGGATATCAATCTCCGCGAACTCGGCGTCGGCGACCTTTCCGTCGGAAAAAAAGTGCGCGCGATGTGGGAAGCGTTTCACGGCCGCGCCCGCGCCTATGAAACCGCGCTCGATGCCGGCGACATCACCGCCCTCGAAGCCGCGCTCGCCCGCAATGTCTGGCGCGGCGCGCCCGCCCCTGGCGCCGCTCGGCTCGCAAGCCTCGCCCGCGCCTGCGAGGCGGCGCTCGAGCGCCAAAGCCTCGCCGCGCTCGCCGCCGGCAGCGCAACCTTTCCCACACCCAATGCGACGCAAAGCCCCGCATGACCCCGGAATTTCACCGCCCGCGCACCATCGCAAGCCTCGCCCCCGGCGGCGAGACGGTAGCGATCGCCGCCCGCAGCGCCGAACGCGCGGCACTCGCGCGGCGCTTCGATCTACCCACGATCAGCCATCTCGCCGCGCGCTTTCACCTCCGCCCTGAAAGCGGCGGTGGGGTCGCGGTGAAAGCCCGCCTCCTCGCCCGCGTCACCCAGATCTGCGTCGTCAGCCTCGCGCCATTTCCCCACATCATCGACGAGACATTCCTGCTCCGCTTCGTCCCCGCCGGGCGCGAAGCCGAGGGCGACGATCCCGAGGCGGTCGACACCATCGGGGTAAGCGACGGGGCCATCGATCTCGGCGAGGCGGCGGCGGAACAACTCGCGCTCCTCCTCGACCCCTACCCACGCGCCCCAGGCGCCGAACTTCCCGCCCCCTACGCCGACGGCAACGCCGAGCAAGCCGGCGCGTTCGCAGCCCTTCGCGCCTTGCGGAAGAAATGAGGGGCGAGGAAGGAAGGCAAAGTAAAGAGTCGTTCTTTTTTGGAAAAAAGAACCAAAAAACTTTTACCCTTTCCCGGCTCCGGTGGCACCGGGTTCGGCAAATCACTAATTGCCCGCCGACTTAGTGCCGAACACATTGGCCGGAAGATAGAAATCAGGGCTCCTGATCGTCCCCGTCGCGGGAAGCTCATCACTCCGCCAGCCGCCGCCTAGCGCCTCGACAAGAGCGACCGAGGCAACCATACGACTTTGCTGGACAGTGACGTCGGTGATCTCATCACTCAGTTCCAGCTCCTGGTCGGTCAGAACCGTCGTGTAAATCACCGTGCCGGCCTTATACTCGTTGAGCGCGAAGGCGACATTGTCCTGCGCCGATTTCACCGCGATATCCTGCTGCCTTTTCTCTTCGGCGAGAATGCGAAGCGCGGCCAATTCATCTTCCACTTGTTGAAACGCGGTGAGCACCGTCTGGCGATAATTGGCGACCGCCGCGTCATAATTGGCGCGCGCCGCAACCACCGCCGCAATCTGCGCACCACCCTCGAAAATCGGCGCGTTGAACGCCGCCCCGAGTGCCCAAATGCGGTTTGGCAGCGAAATCAAATTGCCGACCAAAGGCGAGGTATAGCCATAAAAGCCGCTGAGATTGACCTGCGGGAAAAACGCCGCGATGGCGACACCGATCAGCTCATTCTCGGCCGCCATTTGCCGCTCGGCGGCGGCGATGTCAGGGCGACGCTGAAGCAGCGTCGCAGGCAGCGAAGGCGGCATCACCGGCACATCGTTGGGAAGCGCGCCAGGGCCGATGCTAAGCTCCGCCGGCGGCTTGCCAATCAAGACCGCGATCGCATGTTCATACTGCGCGCGGGCAACACCGACGGCGGTGAGCTGCGCCTGTGTCGTTTGCAACTCCGTCTGCGCGGTCAATACATCGCCACGCGCGACATAGCCGGCATGGTATTCGTTTTGCGTAATACGAAGCGCATCGGCGAATTGCTTGACATTACTCTCCAACACCGAAGCCAAAGAATCTTGCGCACGCAGATTGAAATAGTCGGTCGCCAGCGCCGCCTGTGCCGACAGACGGGCATCGGCAACCTCAGCCGCGCTATATTGCGCGAGATCGACATCGCTCGCGATCTGCCGCCGGATCTCGCCCCAAACATCGAGATCCCACGAACCGATGCCCTCCAGCGTATATTGATTGCCAACAAAACCCGATGAGCCAGAAACAGCGACACTATTGCCGGTACTAACGATGCCATGGCTGCCACCGCCAATGCCGGTGCGCTGGAAGTTGCCCGTTCCGCTGAGCACGGGAAAGAGCTGCGCCTGCGCCTCTTGCACGATCGCCTGGGCATTGCGGTAATTCGCCTCCGCCTGCTTTAACGTATAATTGGAGATATCGATCTGACGCTCGAGCTGGTCGAGCAGTGGGTCATGATAAATCGACCACCAGGAGCCGCGATCCCGTGCGTCCTGCGGCGCCGCCGGCTCCCAGCCGGCGAGTTCCTTGTAGGAAACGGCGATCGGCGCGGTCGGCCGCTTATAGTCCGGCCCGATCATGCAGCCAGCAAGCAGCATCGTCGCGACAAGCATGAGCGGCGCCCTCATCACGCCCTCCGCCGCCAACGCAGCACCTTGAGCCTCAGCCGATCGAGTTCGAGATAAACGATCGGTGTCGTATACAACGTCAAAACCTGGCTCACCAAGAGACCGCCGATGATCGAAATGCCGAGCGGCGCACGCAGCTCAGCGCCATCGCCGCCGCCGACCGCGAGCGGCAAAGCGCCGAGGGTTGCGGCAAACGTCGTCATCATGATGGGCCGAAAGCGAAGCGCGCACGCCTCGGCGATCGCCGTGCGCGGGTCGAGGCCGCGGTTACGCTCGGCGTCGAGGGCGAAATCGATCATCATGATGGCGTTCTTCTTGACGATACCGATCAGCAGAATAACCCCGATCAAGGCGATGATGGTGAATTGCTGGCCGGTCAGCATCAGGGCGAGAATGGCACCAACCCCAGCCGATGGCAGCGTGGAGAGAATGGTCAAGGGATGGACGTAGCTTTCATAGAGAATACCAAGAACGATATAAACGGCAAGCAGGGCGGCGGCGATTAGAACCGGCTCATAACGCAGAGATTGCTGAAAAATCTTTGCCGTTCCGGCAAACTCCCCATGCAGTGAGGTCGGCGCGCCGAGTTCGCGCATCACCCCGTCAATCGCCGCGACCGCCTCGCCGAGCGAATGGCCAAGCGGTATGTTGAAGGAGATCGTCGTCGCGACGAGTTGGCCTTGATGATTGACAACGACAGGGGTCTTGCCAACCGCCATCTGCGCAATCGCGGCAAGCGGCACCATGCTTTCCCGCGCCGTGCTGACCGCGGCCCCGGTTGATCCGGCATGGCCGCCGGTGTTGGCGATGGCATTGGTGATGCTGTTGCGTGCGGCGTTCGTTGCGATCGCCGCCGCCGCCCCCTCGCCAGAGAATGTCGTCGCATAGTTCGATCCCGCGACGAAAAGGGGCGAATTGGCGATGCGGCCGTGGGGCGTCGTCACGGTGCCGATCACCGCGTTGGTGAGCGCTGTACCGTTGGGAAACGACCCGACTGGGCTGATATAAAAACGCGGCAGCTCCGTGCGATCTTGCCAGAAGCGGGGTGCGACTTCCATCACCACATGATATTGATTGAGCGGGTTGTAGATCGTCGAAACCTGACGCTGGCCGAACGCATCGTAGAGATTTTGATCGACAGTGCTTTGAAACAGCCCAAACCGCGCCGCCGTCTTGCGGTCGATTTGGAGATAGGTTTCTGACCCCGCCTGCTGCTGGTCGGAGCTGACATCGGCGAGAGCGGGATTTTTCGCGAGCGCCGCGGTGAGCCGCCCGGTCCACTCATAAAGCTCTTTCGGGTCGACATCTTGCAACGTAAATTGATATTGCGCGTTGCTCTGCCGCCCGCCAGTGCGAATATCTTGTACCACCTGAAGATAAAGTGCCGCGCCGGCGACACGGGCGAGCTTGCCGCGCAAACGCGCGATCACCTGATCGGCGCTCGCATGGCGCTCACCGCGCGGCTTGAGGGCGACGAAGAAAAACCCGGAATTGGTCTGCCGCCCACCAGTAAAGCCGGCGATGTTCTCAACCGCCGGATCGGAGCGCACGATGGTCATGAATTGAAGCATTTTTTCCCGCATCGATTGAAACGAAATTGTCTGATCGCCTACCAACGTGCCAATCATACGCCCAGTATCTTGCTGCGGGAAAAACCCCTTTGGCACCACGCTGAAGAGATAAAAATTGAATGCAACCGTCAAACCCAGCGTCGCCAGCGTCAGAAACGGATGGCGGAGGACGATGCCGAGGCTCCGGCGATATCCCTCGCGCGCACTATTGAACGCGGCATCGCTTACGCGCGCGAGCCCGCGTCGTGCGCCCTTTTGCGGCCGCAGAAATTGCGCGCAAAGCATAGGCGTGGTGGTCAATGAGACGACGAGGGAGACCACGATCGAGAGCGACAACGTCACCGCGAATTCGCGAAAGAGCCGCCCGATCAACCCGCCCATCAGCAGAATGGGCAAAAACACGGCAACTAAGGAGACGCTGATCGAAAGCACGGTAAAGCCAACTTCACGCGCCCCGCGGAGCGCGGCCTGCGCGCGCGGCATCCCCGCCTCGATATGACGGCTGATATTTTCCAAAACCACGATGGCATCATCGACGACGAAGCCGGTCGCGATGGTGAGCGCCATCAGCGAGAGATTATCAAGACTGTAGCCGAGGAGATACATGATCCCAAACGTGCCGATGATCGAGACCGGCACGACGATGCTCGGAATGAGGGCGGCGCGCGGCTCACCGAGGAAAAGGAAAACGACACCGATGACAAGGGCCAGTGCGATGACGAGGGCCGCCTGGGTGTCGTGGAGCGAGGCGCGGATCGTCGGCGTGCGATCGGCGATCAGGGTGACATCGATATCCGCCGGCAGCGCCGCTTGCAATTCGGGTAGCGCCCCACGCACGGAGTCGACCGCCTCGATGATATTCGCCCCCGGCTGGCGATAGACGATGACAAGCACCGCCGGCATCCCGTTGGCAAGCGCGGCATTGCGCAAATCCTCTACCGAGTCATCGACTTCGCCGACGCTGGTCAGAAACACCGGCGCATTGTTGCGGTAGGCGATGACCAGCGGCCGGTAGTCGGCGGCGCGAACCGCCTGGTCATTGGTATAGACCTGATAATGTTTGGGGCCGATTTCGATCGCGCCTTTGGGGCTGTCGGCGTTGGCGGAGGCGATGGCGGCGCGAATATCCTCAAGCCCGATCCCATAGGCGGCGAGCGGGTCGGGGTCGAGTTCGACGCGCACCGAAGGCAGCGCCGCGCCCGCGACATCGACCTCGCCAATCCCGGTGAGTTCCGAGAGCCGCTGCTGGACGATATTGGCCGCGGCGTCGAAAATTTGCCCTGGTTTGCGGCTTTTTGAGGTCAGCGCGATCACCAAAATCGGCGCGTCGGCCGGGTTTATTTTGTGATAGATGGGATTGAGGCGAAGCTGCGTCGGCAGATCGGCATGCGCGGCATTGAGGCCGGCCTCAACATCGCGCGCGGCGCCATCGATGTCGCGGTCGAGACCGAATTGCAAGACGACGCGGCTCGTGCTGGTGAAGCTTTGCGAGGTCATTTCATCGAGATCGGCGATGGTACCGAGATGCTTCTCGAGAGGGGCGGCAACGCTGCTTGCCACCGTCTCCGGGCTGGCGCCGGGCAGCGTTGCCTGCACCAGGATCACCGGAAAATCGACTTGCGGCAGCGGCGCCACCGGCAGCTCGAAATAGCCGAGGATGCCGGCGAGCACGATCGCGAGCGTCAAAAGCGTGGTCGCGACCGGCCGGCGGATGAAAATCGCAGAAAAATTCACGGCGCCGCCTCTGAGCTCGCGCGATCACCGGCGCGGAGTGGGCGGATCAGCCGATCGAAGAAGAGATAAATGACAGGCGTTGTGAACAGGGTCAGGATCTGGCTCACGACCAGGCCGCCGACGATGGCAAGGCCGAGCGGGCGGCGGAGCTCAGCCCCGGTTCCGTGCGCGAACATCAAGGGAAGCGCGCCGAGGATCGCCGCCATCGTTGTCATGAGGATTGGACGCAGACGAAGTAACGCCGCCTGCCGGATCGCAAGCTCGGGTGAAAGACCGTCCTCACGTTCGGCCTGTAAGGCGAAATCCACCATCATGATCGCGTTTTTCTTGACGATGCCGATCAACAGCACGATGCCGATGATCCCGATCACGTCGAGATCTTTTCCCGCGATGATCAGCGCGAGCAGCGCGCCGATGCCGGCAGAGGGGAGTGTCGAGAGAATGGTGACGGGATGGATGAAGCTCTCATAAAGCACGCCAAGCACGATATACATCGTCACGATCGCGGCGAGCAGCAAAAACAGGTCGTGGCTGATCGAGGTGTTAAAGGCGAGCGCGGCCCCCTGAAAGCGCAGCATGAAGCTCGCGGGCAGCCCGATCTCCTTTACCGCGTCGTTGATTTCGGCGACGGCGGCACCGAGAGAGGCGCCCTTGGCCAGATTGAAAGAAATGAAGCTCGCGGGGAATTGGCTGAGATGATCGATCTGCAGCGGCGCCGCGCGCTCTTTGATGGTGGCGATTGCGGAGAGCGGCACTTGGCCGGTGCTCGAGGTCGCGGAGGGGAGGTAAATTTTATTGAGATCGGCCAGAGATTTTTGTGCACCCGGATCGACCTCCATGATCACGCGATATTGGTTCGATTGGGTGAAGATGGTCGAAATGATCCGCTGGCCATACGCATCATAGAGGGCATTGTCGATTGTCGCTGGGGTGACGCCAAAGCGTGCCGCCGTCGTGCGGTCGATCTCCACTGCCACCGCGCGCCCGCCATTTTGCTGGTCGCTCACGACATCGACGAGATTGGCCGACGCCGAGAGTTTTGTCACGAGACGTGGCACCCAAAGGGCGAGCAGCGCCGGGTCGGGGTTTTCGACAACAAACTGATATTGCGTCGCGCTGATCGCGGTATCAATGGTGAGATCCTGCGCTGGCTGCATGTAAAGCTTGATGCCCGGCACGGCCTCCGTCTCGCGTTGCAGGCGGCGGATGATATCGCCCACACTCATTTGCCGCTGATCGGGCGGGCGGAGCGTGATTAAGAATCGGCCGCGATTGAGGGTTGGGTTGGTGCCGTCGATGCCGATGAAGGAGGCGAGGCTTTGGACGTCGCGATCCTTGAGAATGGCATCGGCGAGCGCTTGCTGATGGGCCGCCATCGCGGGGAACGAAATATCACCGGGCGCCTCGGATATGCCTTGGATGAGGCCGGTATCCTGGAGCGGGAAAAACCCCTTTGGGATAACGATATAAAGCCAAACGGTGAGCACGAGCGTGAACAGCGCGACGATCAGCGTCAGCCCCTGATGGCGGAGAACGATCGCGAGCCCGCGGTCGTAGGCGCGACGTAGGGCCGAGAAAAATCCATGCTCCTCGCGTTGCCCCGGCGGGCGGGCGCGAAGCAGGCGGTTGCACAGCATCGGAACCAAGGTCAGCGAGACGAAGGCCGAGATGACGATGGTGACGGCGAGCGTGATGGCGAATTCATGAAACAGCCGCCCGACGACATCGCCCATGAACAAAAGCGGGATGAGGACGGCGATGAGCGAGACGGTGAGCGAGAGGATGGTGAACGCGATCTGGCGCGAGCCTTGTAGCGCGGCGGTGAGCGGCGTTTCCCCGGCCTCGATGAAGCGCGAGACGTTCTCGATCATGACGATCGCATCATCGACGACGAAGCCGGTCGCGATGGTAAGCGACATCAGCGAAAGATTATCGAGGCTGAAGCCAGAGAGATACATGATGCCGAACGTGCCGACCAAGGAGAGCGGTACCGCGAGGCTCGGGATCAAGGTTGCCGCCGCACTCTGCAAAAAGAAATAGATGACGAGAACGACGAGAACGACGGCGAGGCCGAGCTCCACCTCGACGTCGCGCACCGAAGAGCGGATGCTTGTCGTGCGGTCGGCGAGGATCGCGATGTCGATGGCGGCCGGCATCGTCGCCCGGAGGTCGGGCAACAGCGCTTTGACGCGGTTGACGGTCGCGATGACATTGGCGCCCGGCTGGCGCTGGATGTTGAGGATGATCGCCGGCGCTCTGTTCATCCAGGCGGCAAGCTTGTCGTTTTCGGCACCATCGATCACGGTCGCGATGTCGGAGAGATAGACGGGCGCGCCAGCGCGGTAGGCGACGACCGCATGGCGATAATCTTCCGCCTTGGTAAGTTGATCATTGGCATTGATGGTGCTGGCACGGGCCGGCCCGTCGAAGCCGCCTTTGGCGAGATTGATGTTGATATTGGTGATGGTGGTGCGCAGATCGTCGATATTGAGCCCAAAGCCGGCCATCGCCACCGGGTTGATCTGCACCCTGACTGCCGGGCGATGCCCGCCGGCAATGGTGACGAGGCCGACACCCGCAACTTCGGACAGTTTTTGCGCGAGCCTGGTTTCGGCGAGATCTTCGAGGGTGATCAGCGGCAGGGTTTTCGAGGTGAGGGCCAGCGTGAGGATCGGCGCGTCGGCGGGGTTGACCTTGGCATAGATCGGCGGCGCCGGCAGATTGGCGGGAAGCAGATTATTCGCGGCATTGATCGCGGCCTGCACCTCTTCCTCGGCGATATCGAGGCCGAGCGAGAGATTGAACTGCAAGGTGATGATCGAGGCGCCGGCCGAATTGACCGAGAGCATTTGGTTGAGCCCCGGCATTTGCCCGAGCTGTTCCTCAAGCGGCGCGGTGACGGAGGTGGTCATGACCTCCGGGCTCGCGCCAGGGTAGAAAGTCTGGACCTCGATCGTCGGGTAGTCGACTTCGGGGAGCGCTGAGACCGGAAGAAACCCAAAGGCGACTAGGCCGGCGAGCAGAATGGCGACCATCAGCAGGGTTGTCGCCACCGGCCGCAAAATGAAAAGACGTGAGAAATTCATCGCCGCTCGGGCACGCTAGTGCGCGGGCGGCGCGGCGATGATCGAGACCGTGCTGCCATCGCGCAGCCGGTCGGCGCCATCGACGACCACGCGTTCACCAGGCTTGAGGCCTGAGGTGATGACCGTCTCGTCCTTATTGCGCGCCCCGGTGGTGACGTTGCGCACGCTCACTTTGTTGTCTGGGTTGATGACATAGACATATTCCCCCGGCGCGCCGGTGAGAACGGCGGCATGGGGCACGATGGTCGCATTATGCAAGGTGGTGACGAGGAGATGAGCGTTGACGAACTGGTTGGCGAATAATTCCTCGTTCTTATTGTCGAACATGGCGCGCAGATTGACCATGCCGGTCGCGGTATTGATCTCGCTGTCGATGGCATAGACGGTGCCATCGGCGAGATGGGTAGTGTCGCTGCGGTCGAAGGCGGCGACGTGGAGTTTGCCCTGCTTTTTGAGTTCGCTGAGCACCGATGGCACATTATCCTCGGGCAGCGTGAAGATGACGGTGATGGGTTGCACCTGCGCGATCACCGCGACCCCGGTCGTGCTGTTTGGCTGGACGAAATTGCCGGGATCGACGAGGCGAAGCCCGATCCGCCCAGTGATCGGGGCGACGATGTGGCAATAAATCAGATCGAGCTTGGCGTTGTCGATTTCCGCCTGATCGACTTTTACCTTGCCCTCATATTGTTTGACGACAAAAGCCTGATCCTCGTAGGTCTGACGGGCGATCGAGTCTTGCCGGTTGAGGGTGCGATAGCGGTCGAGATCCATCCGCGCCTGGCCGAGAGAGGCCTGATCGGCGGCGAGTTGGCCCTCGAACTGTTCCAGCATGACTTGATAGGGGCGCGGATCGACGAGCGCGATCTCTTGCCCCTGCTGCACGATATCGCCTTCCTTGAACTCGACATTCATCAGATAGCCGGCGATTTGCGAGATCACGGTAACGGTATAGACCGGCGTCACGGTGCCGAGTTCGACGAGCTCGACCGGAAAATCGCCGGCGATCGCGCTTGCCTCGCGCACGGGCTGGGCCGTCGGCATGGCGTGGGCGGTATGGGTCGCCGGCGCCGATGTGTGCCAGGGCTTGCGCCACCACGCCAAACCCGCGACAGCGAGCGCCAGCACCACGAGCCCGAGCCAGAGCCGGCGTCTGCCGCGCGTTGCGGGGGGGCGGGTGATCGGCTCGGGCGGGGCGATTTCGTCGGTGACCCGGCCCGTCGCGCGCTCTCGCGCCGGGGTCTCCACACCTTTGGTTTCGCTCAAATTCTGGTCCATAGGGTAAGGCCGTTCCATCTCCGAGATCAAAACCTGCGGGGGCACCGCTTCTAGCATGCTTCACGCCGGGGCGGCGGCAAAGTTTATGGCGCGTTGATGAAGACGACCGAACCGTTCGGTCAAAAAGGCGCGCCACTCTCTGGGCGATCCGCTCCGCGATCAGACGGTAGCGAGATGGGGTTGCTCGCCCATCTCGTCCATGTTTCATAATGTGACAAAGATGCGGCGCCCGCCGACGCCCCTTGGCGTGGCGAGGGTTACGCGTTCTGGTGTCCGGCCCTGATTGTCCGGCCCTGATGTCAGGAGGCGCGGCCGAGATGGCGGGCCGCGCGGCGCGGGTCAGCCGGAAGCCGCGGCTGCCGCTAACTCGCCACGATCGAGCACTTCGAGCTGATGCAGGCCATGGAGGCGGAGTTTCCCCTCCCGCACCAGGGCATGCAGCCCCCGGCTCACCGCCTCGGCCGAAAGCCCGAGATAATCGGCGATTTCGACGCGGCGCATGGGGAGGGTCAGGCGCGGATTTTCGCCGCCGCCGTTGCTCTCCTCAGCTTGCGGCAGCAGCATATCAATGAACATCCACAGCCGCTGGCGCGCATCACGCCGTGAGAGCATAATTTCGTGGCGCTGTGTGGCGCGAAGATCGTGGCAGGCCTTGCTGAGGAACGCCATGTTGAGGGCGGGATCACGCTCCCAAAGCTTCTCCAGCGCCGCGACCGGCAAGCGATAGGCGGCTACCTCGTTCACCGCCTCGGCCGAGTTGAGATAGCGGCCATTTTCGTACAGCCCGACCAGATCGCCCCGAAACATGAACGCCAAGATATGGCGCTTGCCATCTTCGGTCAGGCGATAGGTTTTCACCACCCCTTCGACGACATTGAAAATCGCCGAGATCGCCTCCCCCTCCTGCTGCAACAAGGCGCCACGGGGAAAGCGCGCGAGGGTTGCGATGTCAGCGAGTTCCTGGCGCTGTGCTGCGTTCAGCAGGGCAATATTTCCCCCGCTCGCCCCGCCCCGCAAGCTTACGCCGCGAAGCAGCGGCCGTCGCGCTTCCACGCCGTGCGGGTGATGATCTTTCATGAAGACTATTTTTGCCATGTGGCGACGCTACAGGCCAGATTATTCGCCGCGCCATGATTTAGATCAAGAAGGCGTGAAATCTCCGCCGGCGGCGCGCAAAATCGCCTTGATGCGCGCCTCGGCGCCAGCGAGGGCCTCGCGTTCGATCGCACGATATTCGGCGACCACGGCCGCGCCAGCCGCAGTCAACGTCGCGCCGCCGCCGCCGGCGCCGCCGGTCGCGGTGCTGACCACGGTGGTACCAAGGGCCTTGTTCAGCGCCTCGACCAAATCCCAGGCGCGGCGATAGGACATGCGCAATTCCCGCCCCGCCGCCGAGATCGAACCGTGGCGCGCGATCGCCTCCAGAAGCGCGACCTTGCCCGGCCCGATCCGCGCGCCTGAGGCGAGATCGAGCCGGATGGTGAGACGGTCGGCAGGGAGCGGTTTTTCTTGGCGGGCGATGCGCGGCATGACGAGAAATCTAATCACATTCGCCCGACGCGCGAAAGAGCGGCGCTGGCACTGAGCGCGTTCCGGGTCTATGTGAAAGTCAATGGTTCTTGCGAGGAGGACAGCGATGCTCACCCCCATCTCCCCCCTGCCGCTCTCGGATGCGAGCCTGTTCCGGCAGCAGAATTACGTCGGTGGCCGGTGGATTGGCGCGGCGTCTGGGCGCACGCTCGCGGTCCGCAACCCATCGAGCGGTGAGATCATCGGCGAGGTGCCGGCGATGGGCGTGGCCGAAACCAGGGCCGCGATCGAAGCCGCTTATGCCGCCTATCCCGCCTGGCGGGCGCTGACCGCAAAGGAGCGTTCGGCGATTTTGCGCCGGCTCAATGATCTGATGCTCGCCAACGCCGACGATCTCGCGGTGATCATGACCGCCGAGCAAGGGAAGCCCCTAGCCGAAGCGAAGGGCGAAATCGCCTATGCCGCGAGCTTCATCGAATGGTTCGGCGAGGAGGGCAAGCGCGTCTATGGCGATACCATTCCGCAAAACGCCAAGGGTCGGCGGATCATCGTCCAAAAGGAACCGATCGGGGTTTTCGCCGCGATCACGCCGTGGAACTTCCCCGCCGCCATGATCACCCGCAAGGCCGGGCCGGGTTGGGCGGCCGGCTGCACCGGCGTCATCCGGCCTGCGAGCCAGACGCCGTTTTCCGCGCTCGCGATCGCCGTTCTCGCCGAGCGCGCCGGCATGCCTGCCGGCGTCTGCAACGTCATCACCGGGCCGTCCGGCGAGATGGGGGGCGAACTCACCGCCAACCCGTTGGTGCGCAAGCTCTCCTTCACCGGCTCGACCGAGATCGGGGCGAAGCTGCTCGCGCAATGCGCGCCGACGATCAAGAAAACCAGCATGGAACTCGGCGGCAACGCGCCCTTCATCGTTTTTG
>JAJYXY010000034.1 GCA_021801465.1 Pseudomonadota bacterium | reverse complement strand
GCGGTGCCGGTTTGGGCGGCGAGAAACCGCGCGAGCGCCACCTCACCCGCGGCGCGGAGCCGCGCTGCGCGTTCGCGCCGGAGCGGCTTTGGCACCATCGGCATGCGCGATGCCGGCGTGCCGGCGCGGGCGCTATAGGGAAAAACATGGAGGAACGGGATCGCCATCGCCTCGACGAAGGCCAGGGTTTCGGCGAACAGGGTCTCGTCCTCGGTCGGAAAGCCGGCGATGAGATCGGCGCCGATCGCAATCCCGGGGCGGAGCGCGCGGGCGCGCGCGATCACCGCTTCGGCCCCGGCGCGCGAGTGGCGGCGCTTCATGCGTTTTAGGATCAGATCGCTCGCCGCTTGCAGCGAGAGATGGAGATGCGGCATCAGCCGCGGCTCCTCGGCGAGGAGGCGCCAGAGATCGTCATCGATCGCCGCCGGATCGAGCGAGGAAAGCCGCAGCCGCGGCAATTCCGGCACCAGCGCGAGCAGCCGGCGCACCGCTTGGCCGAGGCTGGGCCGGCCCGGCAGATCGCCGCCGAAGCTCGCGAGATCGACCCCGGTCAAGACGATTTCCTGAAACCCCGCCGCGACCTGCGCCCGTGCCTGCGCGACCAGGTCGCCGAGGGCCACACTCCGGCTCGGCCCGCGGCCAAACGGGATGATGCAAAACGTGCAGCGGTGATCGCAGCCTTGCTGCATCTGGAGGAAAGCGCGGGTGCGGCCGGCGAAATCGGTGATGAGGTGCGCTGCCGTCTCGCGCGCCGCCATGATGTCTGAGACCGCGCTCGGCGCCGCCTCGGCGAAGCTCTCCGGGCGCAGCTTTTCGAGATTGCCGAGCACCCGGGTCACGCCCGGCAGGGCAGACCAGGCGGCGGGATCGGTCTGCACCGCGCAGCCGGTGACGATGATGCGTGCGGCGGGCCGGGTGCGCGCGAGGCGCCGGATCGCTTGCCGCGCCTGGCGCTCGGCCTCGGCGGTGACGGCGCAGGTATTGACGATGACGGTGTTTTCCAGCGCGGCACTATGGCCGCGCATCACCTCGCTCTCATAGGCATTGAGGCGACAGCCGAAGGTGACGATGTCTGCGCTCATGCGGCGGCGAGATCGATCGTGCCGTGGAAGGCGATGGCGGCGGGGCCGGTCATCAGCACGTGATCGTCGTCTTCGCGCCAGGTGATCTCGATCTCGCCGCCATCGAGGAGAAGCAATGCCCGCCGCCCCGCCAACCCCCGGCGATGGGCGTTGACCAAAGCGGCGCAGGCGCCCGAGCCGCAGGCGAGCGTGCGCCCGGCGCCACGCTCCCAAACGATCAGGCGCAGGCGATCGGGCGCCAGGATCTCGGCAAAGCCGATATTGGCGCGCTCGGGAAACAGCGGATCATGCTCCAGCCTCGGGCCGAGTTCGGCGATCGGGAGATGTTCCACCGCCGGCGCGAAAAACGTTGCGTGCGGGTTGCCCATGCTGCACGCGGCGGGATCGGCGAGCGGCGCGCGCGCCAGCGGCAGATGCAAGGTATCGAGCGGGCGGGCGAGCGGGATTTGGTCCCATGCCAGCGCCGGCCGACCCATATCGACGGTGATCCGGCCATCGGCCTCGCGCCGGGTCGGGAGATCGCCGGCACGTGTGCGGATCAGCGGCGCCGGATTGCCGGTTTCGCGAAACAGGAGTTCCGCGACGCAGCGGGTCGCGTTGCCACAGGCGCCGGCCTCGCTGCCATCGGCATTGAGGATGCGCATGAAGAGATCGGCGCCCGCGGCGCGATCGAGCAAGATGATCTGGTCGCAGCCAACGCCGCGATGGCGGTCGGCGATCCGCCGCGCCTCGCCTGGGCCAAGGGCGCAATCCTGGTCACGCCGGTCGATGACGACGAAATCATTCCCAAGCCCGTGCATTTTGAGGAAAGGTATATTCATCCCAGCACTATATAGGCCGCGCCCGCGGGCGGCGAAAGCGCCCGCGCCAGCTCTTGGGAACAAAGTCTTTTTGCTTCTTTTTCTTCAGAAAAAGAAGATTTTCTTCCCCTTCCTTGTTCCCCCGATCAACCGATCGGCTGCTCGGGGAAGGCGAGTTCGTGGCGTGCCCGCCACGTGCGGCCGACGTAATTGATGATCAGGGTGCGGCGGATTCCCGTGATCGGACGGCGGGCGAAGCCGTGCCAGGTGTCGGCGGCGGGAAGGAAGATCAGCCCGGTATTGGCGGCACCGGAGGCGCGCTTGACGAGATTTCCCTCTGGCCCGTCGAGGATATCGGTGCCCCATTGCTCGGCATCCGGGTGATCGGAGAGATAGATCAGCATGGTGAAGCGTTTCTCGCCGATGTCGGTGTGCGGCTCGAGCCAAAAGCCGTCGCGGTCTTGGCAATATTCGATGCGAAGCGAGGTTGCGGCGAATGTCGTGGCGCAGAGAGTGGTGAGAAGGCGGATGGTTTCTGGCGCTTGGAACGCCTCGGCAAGGGCTGAGGCGACGGGGAAGGCCGCGCGTGCGGCGGGGGTGATGAAGGCGCGCTCGGCGTTATGGGTCGCCCGCTGGCCGGCATTGTCGCCGGCGGGTGGCGTCGGGAAGGGTAGCGTGCGCAGCGCCGCGAGCGCCGCGGGGGGGAGGATGTTGCTGAGTAGCCAGTGGCGATAGGGCGTTTTTTCCGCAACCGCCGCGCCGAGCGCGCCCCGCAGATGGTCGGCGAGGTCGTCAGCCGAAGGCCGCGACAACACGTTTGAGGCCGGAAGAGATCCCATGGCGCAGCTCCTCGCGCCGCGCGGCGGCGGCGTCGACCATCCAGTTGAACATGATATAGCGACGCACGCCTTCATAGGGCTTGTGCCCGTGGAAGGAGTGATCGGTGCGGCGAAAGGCGATCAGGGTGCCATCGCATGGCGCGACTTCGGCCGCCATGTCGTCGAGATCGGTCGCGCTGCGCAACAGCCGCAGCCGCCCGCCTTCGGCGGTCCAGCCCTCATTCAAATAGAGAAGGCAGGTGACGACTTTGTTGCGGCTATCGGCGTGGATGCCGCCGTCGGTGATGCGGCAGCGGGCGCGGAGATGGATCATCAGCGCCGCGGGATCGAGGCGGAGGCCGAATTTCTCGCCGAAGATTTCGCTCACGATCGGGCTTCGGAGTGCGGCGATGATGCGCCCGCAGGCATCCTCGCCCCCCTCGCCGGCCGGGATCAGCCCAGCATCCTTGATCGGCGGGAAGGCGAGGCGAGCCGCGCGGGCGTGGTCGGCGTCGAGAAAACCGGGGACGACGACGTGATCGAAGGGATCGCGGGCGAGGGGGGTCGCGGTGAAGCGCGCGAGAGCGAGGCCGGCTTCGGTGGGGTCGGGCATGGCGGTCCATGGGGTGCGTTGTCGCGGCAGAAAACCCGCTCTGGCGGCGCGATGCTTTGATCTTGATCAATTTCTTCGCCTTATCGGGAAACCTTCCGCGGCTGGGTTGGTTTCGGCGATTGCCAGCGAGCGGGCGGGCGGCGATGATGGGGCGATGATGGCCCGGCCCAGGATGCGAGCAAGCGATATCTCTCCCCGCGCGCCAGCGGCGGCGCTGGCTATCGCGCGCTGAGCGGACATGGCGGGCGGGCGGCGCGGTTTCGTCATCATGACGGCCTTTGGCTTTGCCTGCGGCTTGCCCTTGCCGCTCACCGGCTTCACGCTGCGGCAATGGCTGAGCGAGGCGGGGCTCTCGCTTGGGGCGATCGGGCTGTCGGCCGTGATCGGGCTTGCCTATGCGTTGAAATTTCTGTGGGCGCCGGTGTTTGACCGCGTGCCTTCGCGGATTGGACGGCGGCGTGGCTGGCTCGCGGTCATTCAGCCGCTGATGATCGCGGCGATGGCGCTGCTCGCGTTTTCCGATCCCGCCCGCTGGCCGCTATTGACGGTTGCCCTCGCTGCCTTGGTCGCGTTTTGTTCGGCAAGCCAGGATATCGTCGTCGATGCCTGGCGGATCGAATATTTTCCGGCCGCGCGGCAGGGGGCGGCGCTTGCCTGCTATGTTTGGGGCTATCGTCTGGCGCTGCTGATTTCGGGCGCGGCGGTGATCAAGCTTGCCGATCTCTGGGGCTGGCATGGGGCGCTCGCGGCGGCAGCCGGGCTTGCGGTGATCGGGCCCCTTGCCACCTGGTTGGCGCCAGAGCCGCCGGCGCCGCCACGCGCGCGGCAGGGGAGCGTCTTTGCCCGCATGGTGGTCGCGCCACTCGCGGCGTTTCTTGAACGCGAAGGGGCTTGGTGGGTGCTTTTGTTCATCGCCCTCTTCAAGCTCGGCGAGGCGCTGGCCGGCGTCATGCTGGCGCCGTTTTACCGTGCGCTCGGCTTTGATCGCGGCGCCGTCGCACTCGCCAACGGGCCGATTTCGTTGGTTGCGACGCTGGCGGGGATCGCGCTCGGCGGCTGGCTGGTCGCGCGCTACGGCGCGGCGCGGGCGTTGATTTGGACCGGGTTCGCGCAGATGGCGGCGATGGCGATGTATCTCGCGCTGGCGCTTTCGGCGGGGCGCCCCGGCGTTCTCTACCTGACGACATTGACGGAAGCCTTCGCCGAGGGGCTCGCGGATGCCGCTTTTCTCGCGTTTCTCTCCGGTCTTTGTGATCACGCCTATTCGGCGACGCAATATGCGCTGCTCTCCTCGCTCGCGGCGCTGCCGCTTCGCACCCTCGGCGGGGTTTCGGGGGTTTTTGCGCAAGCGCTTGGCTGGACGCGGTTTTATGCGTTTTGCCTGCTCTCTGCTCTGCCGGCGATGCTGGTGATGCTTTATCTGGTGCGGCGTTATCCGCGCTTTTCGCGGGACTTGCGGGAAATCCCGCTTGCCAGCGCCGAGGCGGGGGGCTAGCGCATTCGTGATGAATGACGAGGCTCACCCCCGGACGGACGCAGCGGCGCTGGCGCCGACCGAGACGCTCGCGCGTCTTGCCCGCGCCAATGTCTTGGTGGTTGGCGATGCCATGCTCGATCGCTACATCCATGGCCGCGCCGAGCGGCTGAGCCCGGAAGCGCCGGTGCCGGTGCTGGCGATCGAGCGTGAAGTGGCGTTGCCCGGCGGGGCGGCCAATGTGGTGCGCAACCTCACCGCGCTCGGCGCCGCCGCGGCCTTCGTTTCGGTGGTCGGTGACGATCAGACGGGTTCCGACCTCACCGGGCTGATCGGCGGCCAGCCGGGGGTCGAGCCTTGGCTTCTCGTCCAGGGCGGGCGGACGACGACGCGCAAGACCCGCTTTCTCGCCGAGGGGCGCCATCTGTTGCGCGCCGACCGCGAACAAACCGACCCGATCGAACCGCGACTTGCCGAGCGCCTGTTGCGCATCGCGCAAGACGCGATGGCCGTGACCTCGCTCACCGTCCTCTCCGATTACGGCAAGGGCGTGCTGAGCGGTGGGCTTTCGAGGCAATTGATCCAAAAAGCCCACGAACTTGGCAGGAAAATCGTCGTCGATCCCTCGAACGGGGATTGCGCGCGTTTTGCCGGCGCCGACCTGATTTTGCCGACCGCGGGCGAATTGGCGCAGGCAACCGGGATGGCGGTCGGGGATGACGATGAGATCGCCGCTGCCGCCGCCAGCTTGATGGCGCGGCATCGCTTCGGCGCGGTGATGGCGCTGCGTGGGACGGCGGGGATCAGCCTGTTCGGCCCTGGCGACCCCTTGCATGTGCGGCTGCCGCACGGCGTGCCGCTCGACCTCTTTGGGGTGACCGACGCGGTGCTCGCCATCCTCGCCGCGGCGCTCGCCGTCGGCCTCGCCCTGCCGGCCGCGGGCCAGCTTGCCGGTGCCTCGGCGCGGCTGGTTGCGACCCGCATCGGCGCCGTCGTTCCGACGCCGGCCGACCTTTTGGCGACGCTCGCCGAAGACGCTTCGGCGCCGTAAGCGGCGCCCGGCCCAACCCGCTCCTCTCATGCCGCATGACCACACGGGCGCCCCGCGCTTGTTGGATTTCGTTCTGATTACGGAAAATTATCTCCGGCGCTGAGGTGAGGGTTGACGATTCCGGCGCGCTGTGCAAATTTTTTCATGCAAGAAAAAATTTTTCGGCCCGCCCGCCTTGCGTAACACGCCCCTTCGCTCGAGGACGCGCAAAACCGGGTGGTCCGAAATGATAAGTTTGGGATCTCGATGGAAACGCGCCACGCGACGACGCCGGACACCGACCCGGAAGACGCGCTCGCAACCCGAGCGGCGTGGCTCTATTACGCCGGCGGGCTGACCCAATCGCAGGTCGCCGCGGCGCTCGAGGTGACGCCTGCGAAAGCGCATCGGCTGGTCGCGCGTGCGAGCCGCGCGGGTGCGGTGCGCGTCTTCGTCGAGGGTCCGATCGCCGGCTGCATTCCGCTCGAACGCCACTTGCAGCGCGAATTCGGCCTCCGCTATTGCCGGGTGGTGCCGCCCGTCGGGCCGCGCGACTTGCCGTTCCAGGCGCTCGGGCTGGCCGCGGCCGGCATGTTGCTGAACGAACTCGAGACCGGACGCCATCGGGTCATCGGCGTCGGCCACGGCCGCACCCTGGCTGCCGCGGTCGATCATCTGCCACGGTTTCCGCGTCCCGACCTGCGGTTTGTTTCGCTGCTCGGCGGCGTGCCGCGCCAGATGAGCGCCAACCCGTTCGACATGATCCATCGCCTGGCTGAGAAGACCGGGGCCGAGGCGTATCTTCTGCCGGTGCCGTTTTTTGCCAACAATGCCGCCGATCGCGTGGTTTTGCTCGCTCAGCGCGGGGTGGCCGAGGCGATGGCGATGGCGCGCGAGGCCACCTTGTTTCTCCTCGGCGTCGGCGAGGTGAGCGGCGCGGCGACGTTTCTGCCGCAGGCCGGGGTGGTAACGCCGGCAGAGGTCGCGGCGCTCCTGGCGTCTGGGGCGCGCGGGGAAATTCTCGGCTGCTACCTCGATGCGCAAGGCCACAAAGTCACGACCGATCTTCATGACCGTGTCATCGCCCTTCCGCTCGAGGCGATGGCAGGACGCGAGGTGGTCGCGGTCGCGGGCGGAGAGGGCAAGGCCGCTGCCCTGCGCGCGGTGTTGGCGGCGCGTATTCTCACTGGCCTGATCACCGATGAGCTGACGGCGCGGCGGCTCCTCGACGATGCGGCTCCACGCCACTCAACCATAGGGAGTGAAACATGCACGACAAAATCCAGGATCTAGCAACGGCTTTTTGTAACGGACGGCTAGGCCGGCGCGAGCTGGTGCGCCGTCTTGCTGGCCTTGGCCTTGCGCTCGGGAGCGTCGAGACCTTGCTCAATGCCGCGGCGACACGGGCGATGGCTGCTGACTTCGACTGGAAAAAACACAAAGGGACCAGTCTCCGGCTTCTGCTCAACAAACACCCTTACGCGGACGCGATGATCGCCGATCTCGCGAATTTCAAGGCGCTGACGGGGATGGAGGTGACCTACGATATCTTCCCCGAAGACGTCTATTTCGACAAGGTGACAGCGGCCCTCTCATCGCGCTCGACGCAATATGATGTATTCATGACCGGCGCCTATCAGACCTGGCAATATGGCCCGGCCGGCTGGCTCGTCGACTTCAATGACTATCTCAAGGACCCTGCGAAGACCGCGCCAAATTACGGCTGGGACGACATCCTCCCCAATCTTCGCGCTTCGACGGCGTGGTCGGGCAAACCCGGGGCAGCGCTCGGCGGGCCGGGCGCGCATCAATGGGCGGTGCCGTGGGGGTTCGAGCTCAACAATCTTTCCTATAATCAGACTATTTTCGACAAGCTCAAGCTCACGCCGCCGCGCAACATGGAAGAATTGATGGCTGTCGCTGCAAAAATCACCAAGGACGCGGGCGGCCCCTACGGCATTGGCGTGCGCGGCAGCCGCTCGTGGGCGACGATCCATCCGGGCTTCCTCTCTGCCTATTCAAACTACGGCCAGCGTGATTTCACGATGTCGGGCGGCAAGCTCAAGGCGGCGATGAACACGCCCGAATCGAAAGCCTTCCATAAGCTCTGGGTGCAAATGATCCAGGAGTCTGGGCCAAAGAATTGGGCGACCTATACCTGGTATCAGGTCGGAACCGATCTCGGCGCCGGCGCCTCGGGCATGATCTATGACGCGGACATACTCGGCTATTTCATGAATGGCGGCGACAACCGTGAGCGTGGCCATCTCGCCTATGCGCCGATTGCCGCGAACCCGGCGGCCTCTGGCCCGACCTCGAATGTCTGGATCTGGTCGCTTGCGATGTCGAATTTTTCCCGCCAAAAAGACGCTGGCTGGACCTTCATCCAATGGGCATCGGGAACCGATCACCTGCTATTTGGCGCGCGCAAGAACGACGTCGTCAATCCGGTGCGCAACACCGTCTGGCAGGACGCGGAGTTCAAGGAACGGATCGCCAAATCCTATCCCGGTTATCTCAACCAATATGACAAGACGGCGCCGGATGCGAAGATCTACTTCACGCCGCAGCCGTTGTTTTTCAATCTCACGACCGAATGGGCGGCGTCGTTACAACGCATGGTTGCGCGTGAGGTGAGCGTTGACGAAGGCCTCGACAAACTCGCCGATAGCGTCAACCGCCAATTGCATCAAGCCGGCATCGGCTGAGACCAAGCGGGAAGCGGCGAGGGCCGCTTCCCCACCCGCCATGTCGCACGCGCGCCCCCTCACTCGCCAGAGATCTCGCCGCCGGTTGTTCTTGCGCCGCGCTTTGCCTTACGTGCTGAGTTTGCCAGCGCTTCTCGTTTGCATCGGCATTCTGGTGCCATTTTTCACCGCGGCTTATTACAGCCTGCAGCGCTATAATCTCGCCATGCCCGGATCGCGGGAATTCGTGTGGTTCGGCCAGTATCTGGACCTGCTGAGCGACCCCGATTTCTGGGTGACCGTGCGTGTCTCGGCGACCTATGCGATCACGACCGTCGGTCTCGAATTGCTGCTCGGACTTGGTATCGCCTTGCTGCTGCATGAGCGCACGCGTTTTAACAACATCGTTTCCATTGCCTTGCTCCTGCCCTTGATGACCGCGCCGGCGATCGCCTCGCTGATGTGGAAATTGATGACAAACCCCAATTTCGGCGTTCTGAGCTGGCTGATCGCGCAAGTCGGCATTCATGATTTCCGTTGGGCGTCGGCGCCGGGGAGTGCGATGTTCACCGTCGTACTCGTCGATATTTGGGTCTATACGCCATTCATGATGGTGTTGCTGCTCGCCGGGCTGCGTAGCCTGCCGCCGCAGCCATTTGAGGCCGCGCGCCTCGATGGGGTTGCCCCCCATTTCGTTTTCTTTCGCATCACCCTGCCGATGCTCGCCCCTTATATCGTCACCGCAACCCTGTTTCGCCTCCTCGATTCGATCCAACAATTTGATATCGTCTACGCGATGACACAAGGCGGGCCTGGTGACTCGTTGATGCTGTTTCAGGTGCGGGCCTATCTCGATTTTTTTCAATATACCAATGTTGGCACGTCCGCCGCGCTGATGGTCGTCTTGTGGGCGATCACCTATCTATTGTCTCACGTCTTCATCAAGCAATGGCTGAGATTGAGGGAGCGCACCCATGGCAATAGCTAAAATTCTTCGTGCTCTTGCGCTCAGCCTGGTGCTGGCATTTTTTCTCTTTCCGATCGTCTGGATTCTGTTGATGTCGTTTCAGACCAACGAGGAGATCTTGCGCCTGCCGCCAAGTACCTTCTTTCGCCCGACGCTGGGCAATTATATCGCGCTGATTTCCGGGCATTTAGAGACCGCGGCGGGCGAGCTCGATATCACGTTCCTTCACAATCTATGGAATTCGATTCTGCTTTCGACGAGTTCAGTTGCGCTTGCGCTTCTGCTCGGCGTGCCTGCGGCCTATGCCTTTGCGCGGTTCCGCTTTCGCCTCGGCGAGGATATCGCCTTTACCATGCTCTCTTTTCGCTTCGCCCCGCCGCTGCTGGTCTTGCTGCCGCTGTCGCTCTATTTTCAGGATCTCGGCCTCAACGACACCTATCTCGGCCTGATCTGGGTTTATCAGCTTATTTGCCTGCCTTTGATCCTTTGGATCGTGCGTGGCTATTTCGAGGATGCGAGCCCAGACATCGAATACGCCTATCGCATCGATGGGCATTCCTGGTGGCGCGCCTTCACGCGTATAGCAGTCCCGCTCGCTGGGCCAGGCATCGCCGCGGCGGGATTGCTTTCGTTCATTTTCGCCTGGAACAATTTCGTCTTCGCGCTCATTCTTGCCTCCGCCGACAAGCAACCAGTCACCGTTGGCGCGCTCGCCTTTGTTACCGCCTCCGGCATTCAATATGGCCAGATCGCGGCCGCGATCGTTCTCTCCATTCTGCCGACTTTGGCGCTCGCGCTCTATGCGCAGAGATGGCTCGTCGAAGGCCTGTCTTTGGGGGCGGTGAAGGGATGAGCGGCCTCGCTATCGCAGACATTCGGGCGCAATTTGGCCGCAATGAAGTGTTGCGCGGCATCGATCTTGCCGTCGCTGCCGGAGAGACTTTGGTGCTCTTCGGCCCCTCGGGCGCAGGAAAGACGGTGTTGCTTCGCGCCATCGCGGGTCTCGAGCCGGGGGCCACGGGTCGCGTCGTGATCGATGGCGAAGACGTCTCAACGCATGGCCCGGAATCACGTAACGTTGGGATGGCGTTTCAGAACTTCGCGCTCTATCCGCATCTCTCGGCGCGCGAAAACATCGCAAGCCCGCTTCGCGCCCGCGGCGTGTCTGCAGGCGAGATCGACGCACGGGTCGGTGCGATCGCGCGGCTTTTGCGCATTGCGCACGTTCTCTCCCACCCGCCCCGCGCTCTCTCCAACGGCCAAAAGCAGCGCACCGCACTCGCCCGGGCATTGATCGCGGAGCCGCGCATTTTGTTACTCGATGATCCGTTGCGCAACGTCGATGCCAAGCTGCGCTACGAAATGCGTTTGGAATTGCCCCGCCTTTTGCGCGAATCGAACGCCGCAACAATCTATGTGACACAGGATTATCGCGAAGCGATGGCGCTTGGCGATCGCGTCGCTGTCTTACAAAATGGTGTCATCGCGCAATGTGGCGCAGCGGACGCCGTCTATGATCTACCGGCAAATCGCGAGGTCGCGCGGCTTTTCGGTGATCCGCCGATCAATCTTCTGCCGTGCCGGCCACAAGCTGCAGCCGGCGGCATCGATATTGAGGCGGCCGGGTTTCGTCTGCACCTTGGCGCGCGTGAGGAAGCGACGGGGAAGGATTGTCTCCTCGGCCTCCGCCCAGAGACTTTGTCCCTGAGCGATCATCCGATCGCGGGCGGTGTCGCTGCAGACATCGTTGCTATCACGCCGCTGCACGAGCGGCAGGTGGTGTTGACCCGGACCGCGGCGGGCGAGGAACTCGTCGTCAGCGTCGCCCACGATGTGCCGAAAGCCGGAAGCCATGTCTGGTTGCTCGCTGATCCGCGCGCCGCCTTGGTTTTTGAGGCAAGCGCGGGCAAGTTAATCCAAGCACCGATGGCAATCAGGGGATGTGCGGCATGAGCCTCGTTCTCGAGCATGTCAGCAAGACCTATGGCGTGGGCGCGAGCGCCGTGCATGCCGTGCGCGATGTCTCCCTCGCCATTGCACCGGGCGAGATCGTCGCATTGCTCGGCTCGTCTGGTTGCGGCAAGACCTCGACGCTTCGGATGATCGCCGGATTTGAGCGGGTGAGCGCAGGCGGCATCACGCTCGCTGGGCGGCGCATCGATACCCTCGCGCCTGCTGCGCGAAGGGTGGCGATGGCTTTTGAGGGCTATGCGCTCTACCCGCCGCTATCGGTTGGCGAAAATATTGGCTTTGGCCTCTCGCGTCGCCTCGGGCGTACCGAAATAGCCAAAAGAGTGCGCGAGATCGCGGAACTGCTGGATATTAGCGATATTCTTTCGCGCCGACCGAGCGGGCTTTCCGGTGGCCAACAGCAACGGGCGAGCCTTGCGCGGGCGCTGGCGCGCGAGGCCGATCTCTATCTTCTCGATGAGCCGATGGGGCAATTGGAGCCGCAACTCAGGGCCATCTTGCGCGGCCGTGTCAAGGCGTTGATCAAGGCGCGTGGCCTGACGGCGGTTTTGGTCACGCATGATCAAACCGAAGCCAACGCCATGGCCGATCGCATCGCGGTAATGGAGGCAGGGGTTTTACAGCAATTTTGCCCGCCCGCGCAAATGCGAGAGCAGCCCGCCAATCTTTTCGTCGCAACCTTCATTGGCGAGCCGCCGATGAATGTGCTGCCATTGGAACGGGATGGGAATAGAGTTCTGCTGGCTGGCACGATACCGCTCTCGCTCCATAGCATACGCTTGCCGATTGCGAGAACGTTGGTTCTCGGTCTTCGCCCCCATCGCATCAAGCTCGGCGAGGGGCCGCTTACGGGCGTCGTCTCCTCCAATCAATGGCTTGGGGACCAGGCGCATGTCGCCATCCGCTTTGCCGACCGGCTGGTGGTCGCAGTCTCGCAGGCTAAAGTGCCGCATGCTGCTGGCGAGCAGATCGCCTTCGGTTTTGCCGAGGAAGATGCGCATTTTTTTGACGCGGAGACCGGTGACGCGTTGGTGGGCGAAAGAATTCCGGCATGAAGACACCCGTATTATTTGCCCTCGACTCTGGCACGTCCGTTGTCAAAGCTGTGGCCTTCGATCTTGGCGGTCAGGTCATTGACAGTGTTGCACGGCCCAATCGCCCAAGCCATGTTGCCGGCGGTGGGGTTGAGCAAGACATGAAACGGACCTGGGAGGATGCGGTCGATGTGTTGGCGGCGTTGCGCGCGCGCGTGCCGCAAGCGACCGTCGCAGCACTCGCCGTGACCGGGCAGGGGGACGGGACTTGGCTGATGGATGCGGAAGGCGCGCCGCTTGCGCCCGCCATGCTATGGCTTGATGGGCGCGCCGGCGAACTGGTCGCGCGCGTGCGCGAGACCGAGGCGGCGGCACGCGTCTTCGCTCACACCGGTTCCGGCCTCAATGCGTGCCAGCAATCGAGCCAACTGCTTTGGCTCAAAACGTATCGGCCGGAACTTCTTGCGCGTGCGGCCACGGTTTTTCACTGTAAAGACTGGGTTTATTTCAATTTGACGGGGGTGCGCGGCAGCGACCCGTCGGAAGCATGTTTCACTTTCGGCGATTGGCGTCATCGCAACTATGACGACGAGGTTTTGGCGGCGCTGACGCTTTCCGAATACCGCCGCCTATTGCCGCCGATCATTGATGGCATTCACGAAACCCATGGGCTTTCGGTCGAGGCGGCCCGTCGCATCGGGCTTCCCGCCGGGCTTCCCGTCGTGCTCGGCTATGTCGATGTTGTTTGCACGGCGCTTGGTGGGGGAATAGTGGGAAGCCGGGCCGGCGTTTCGACTTTTGGCAGCACGGGGATGCATCTTCGCCTGGCCACGCGAAACGAGGACGTGCGTCCCAGTGCCGCGATGACCGGATATTGCATGGTTTTCCCAGCGCCCGGGGCGGTGATGCAGGCGCAAACGAATATGGCGGCAACGCTCAATATCGATTGGTTGATCGCGATCATACGCGAGGCCGCAGCGCTCGCCGGCGCCGGCGCCGAGGGTGACTTGCTCGAGGCGCTCAATCGCGCCGCTGAGACGGCAAAGCCGGGTGCGCTATTGTTTCACCCCTTCATCTCCAACGCCGGTGAGCGCGGACCATTTACCGACGCGAAGGCGCGTGCGGCGATCCTCGGCCTCGATCAGCGGCGCGGAATAGGCGATCTCGCACGCGCGATTTTCGAGAGTCTTGGATTTGCTGCCCGTGATTGTTACGAAGCGATGGGTGGCGTGCCAGAGGAAATTCTGGTGACTGGCGGGGCTGCGAAATCGCCGCTGATGCGGCGTATTCTCGCGGCGATCCTCGATCGCCCGACGCGCAGCCTTTCACAGCCTGAGGCGGGGGCGGCGGGGGCTGCGATGATTGCCGCCGTTGCGATCGGCGCTTTTCCCTCGATCGCTGCGTGCGCCGCGCAATGGATCACGCCAATTATTGGCCCGCCAACGCCGCCCGATGTGGCGTTGGCGTCGGTCTATCGTGAACTTTTCCCGATCTATCAAGAAACCTATCGCGCTTTGCAGCCGAGTTGGCAGGCGATGGCGGCAGTAAGAGAGCATAACACGGATGCCTGAGATCGCCATCATCGGAGATCATTTCATGCTCTCGGAAGTGTTCGCCGAGGCGCTTTCGCGCGTTTGCCCGCCGGAGGTCACGCTCCGCAGCGTCACGCTTCCCTGGCCGGATGAGCCGATGGAGCATGGCTACGCCCGGCGCGGGCTCGATGGTCTCAGGGAGTATCAGGGCGATCCAGATGAGATTGTCGCTTTCATTGGCGATGCGGAGGTGTTGGTCACACATCTCGCGCCGGTTTCAGCGGCGATGCTGGCACGGCTCCCGCATTTGCGGATGATCGCGGTCTCGCGCGGCGGGCCGGTGAATATCGACATGGCGGCGGCACGCGCGCGCGGGGTGCGTGTGGTCAACACGCCGGGTCGCAACGCGAGTGCGGTCGCCGAATTTACCATCGGCGCCATTCTCGCGGAGACGAGATTGATCCGCGCCGGCCATGAAGCGTTGCGCCAGGGCGTCTGGCGAGGCGATCTTTACCGGGCCGACCGCACCGGGCGTGAATTGTCGGAAATGACCGTCGGTGTCGTCGGTTATGGTGCGGTCGGCACACGCGTCGTTGCCCTTCTTAAACCGTTTGGCTGTCGCGTGCTCGTTGCCGACCCTTATGTGCAGCTTTCGGCCCGTGATCGTGAGGATGGGGTCATCCAGACGGATCTCTCGCGGCTTTTGCGTGAGGCCGATATCGTCTCCCTGCACGCGCGGGTGACGGAGGAGACGACAGGTTTTATCGGCGCGGGTGAGTTCGCCGCGATGAAGCGAGGGGCTTTGCTCGTCAACACCGCGCGCGGCCCGCTCGTCGATTATGACGCACTCTATGCGGCGTTGGTGTCGGGACATCTCGGCGGCGCCATGTTGGAGACATTCGCGATCGAGCCGGCTCCCGAGGATTGGCCGCTACTCAAGCTTCCCAACGTGACGCTAACGCCCCATATCGCCGGTGCCTCACGCAAGACCATCACGATCGCGGCGGAGGCGATCGCAGAGGATGTGCGGCGCTATTTCGCCAAATTGCCGCCGCTACATCCGTGTTAGAAGGAAATCAGCGATGACCGAACAAGACACCAGAAACGCGATCGTCGAGGCTTGCCGGGCGATGAACGCGCTTGGTATCAATCAGGGGACATCTGGCAACATCAGTGTTCGCCATGGCGATATGATGCTGATTTCCCCCTCCGCTGTCCCGTATGACACGATGCGCGCGGAAGATATCGCAATGATGCCGGTGCGGGGCGAGTATGGCGCTTGGTCGGGCCCGCTCGAGCCTTCCAGCGAGTGGCGGTTTCATCTCGATATCATGCGTGCCCGCCCGGAGATCAATGCCGTCGTCCATAGTCATCCGACATTTTGCACGACGCTTGCGATCACCAGGCGTGAAATTCCCGCCTGCCACTATATGATTGCCGCCTTTGGCGGGACCAATGTGCGCTG
>JAJYXY010000189.1 GCA_021801465.1 Pseudomonadota bacterium | reverse complement strand
GCGGCCTTCGGCGATGTGGCGGGTGATCAGCGCGTCGAGCCGCGCGAGCGGGGCGGCGGCGAAGCCGAGCTCGGCCGGATCGGCTTTCGTCAGCGGAAAATCTTTCATCAGGTTTCTCCCTTCATGGTCAATTTTTGCGTCGGCACTACCGCAGGATAAAAGTTTTTTGGTTCTTTTTTCCAAAAAAAGAACGATTTTTCTTTTATCACGCTTTCCCTCACGCGCCCGAGACATGCCCGCTCATTTCGGCCCCGACATCGGGCGCGAGGCGGGCGGCGAAGATCAGGCCGAGGCTGGAGGCGGCGGCAACGGCGAGAAAGGCCCAGGAAAAATCGCCGAGTGTTGGCGCCGCGTGCCCGCCGATGGTCTGGCCGATCTCCAGCATCGCCGCCCCAACGGCAACGCCAAAGGTAAGCGATAATTGCTGGATGGTGGAATAGAGGCTGGTTGCCGCACTCATCCGCGCGCGCGGAATATCGGCATAGGCGAGGGTGTTGTAGGCGGTGAATTGCAGCGAGCGGAAGAGACCGCCGAGGAGGAGCAGCGCATAGATCGCGGCCAGCGGCCAGCCCGGGCGAAGTGCTGCGGTCGCGCCGAGAAAAACCACCGCGAGCACGCCATTCCAGATCAGGGTTGCGCGAAAGCCGAAACGCCGCAGCGCCCCTTGGGTTGCGGGCTTCATCACCAGCGCGCCGGCGGCGGCGGCGAAGGTGATGCCGCCGCTCGCCGCGGCCGAGCGGCCAAAGCCGATCTGGATCATCAGCGGCAAGAGAAACGGCACCGCGCCGACGCCGATCCGAAACAGCGTGCCGCTGGCAACCGAAAGCCCGAAACTCGGAATCGAAAACAGCGAGAGATCGAGCACCGGGCTCGGCGTGCGCCGCGCATGGCGGAGATAGAGGAGACCGGCGGCGAGGCCGGCGATGATCAGGGCGAGTGAGGCGCCCTCTGAAATCAAGCCACGCCCGAGGGTTTCCAGCCCTGCCATGACCGCGGCGAGGCAAACGCCGCTGAGCAAGAGGCCGCTTGCGTCGAACTTGTCGGCCTTTTCCTCGCGCACATCGGCGATGAAGAAACTCACCAAAACCATGCCAAAGATGCCGATCGGCACGTTGATATAGAAAATCCAGCGCCAGGAGGCGTAGCTCACCATCAACCCGCCGAGCGGCGGGCCGATCACCGGGCCGATCATTGCCGGCACGGTGAGCCAGGCCATCGCCGCGACCAACTCTGATTTCGCGACCGTCCGCAGCAGCAAAAGCCGCCCGACCGGCACCATCATCGCACCGCCGGCGCCTTGCAGGATGCGGGCGGCGATCAGGAAGCCCAATCCGTTCGCCTGGCCGCAGAGGATCGAGCCCAAGGTGAAGACAGCGATGGCGGCGCGAAACACTGGGCGGGCGCCGAAGCGGTCGGCCATCCAGCCGCTCGCTGGAATGAACACTGCGAGGCTGAGGAGATAGGAGGTCAGTGCCGCGCTCATATGCACAGGATCGGCGCCGAAGGCACGCGCCATCGCTGGTAGCGCGGTTGCGATCACCGTCGAATCGAGGTTCTGCATAAAGAGCGCCGAAGCGACGATCATCGCGGTGAGACGGACGCGCGACGCCCCGGCTTGCCCGATATTTTCGACGAGGATGCGCTGGTCGGCCATCAGTTCAGCATGCCTGCCATTTTTTCGCGCGCAAAGGGCGTCACGTGCAACCGAGCCATCACCCGCGCCGGCGCCGTGGCCGGGCGGGAGGCGTGGCGTCGATCAGGGTTTCGATCGCGGCGACGGTCTCAGGCGAGAGCAGCCGAAGCATCTTGGCAAAGCGATTGGCGAGCGCCGTCTGCGCTGGCGTCAGGCCCGCGGCGTCGATGCGCGGATGCGGGTCGGAGAGATCGGCGAGTTCGGCCAGCGCCTCGGCGTCATCCCAGATCAGATCGAAAACCTCGCAGATTTGCCGAACGAGGCCGCGGCTCGGCTTGCCACGCTTGCCATGCTCGAGCGCCGAGAGATAGGCCGGCGAGACAGCGAGAAGGGTCGCGAGTTCAGAGAGCGTCATCCGCCGCGCCGTGCGAAGTTCGCGCAGCCGCGCGCCAAACGGCGTCATTCGCGCAGAGGCGGATCCCGGCGCGCCGCATAGGCTTCGAGCCGCGCCAAGGTTGCCTCGCTGCCGGGGCAGATTTCGTAAAATCCAGACGCCTCGGCGGGCGCGAATCCGGCCGCGATCGCCGCCTCGATGAGGTGATGAAGCGGCGCCGCGGCGGCATGGACATCACAGAGCAAAACCGGCTTCTGATGGAGCCCAAGCTGGCGCCAGGTGAGGATCTCGACCGTCTCGTCGAGGGTTCCGAGCCCGCCCGGGAGGGTCACGAAAGCATCGGCGAGGTCGAACATCAATTTTTTGCGGGCATGCATCGAGGTGGTGACCACCATGTCCTCGACACCGGGATGGGCGAGTTCGCGGCGGGTCAGAAAATCGGGGATGACGCCGATCACCGCGCCGCCGGCGGCAAGCGCGGCATCGGCGAGAATGCCCATCAGCCCGACTCTGCCGCCACCAAAGACGAGCCGCATCCCCGCTTTGGCGAGCCCGTGCCCGAGTGACCGGGCGGCGGCGGCATATGCCTCCGCCTGGCCGAGGCGTGAGCCGCAAAACACCGCGACGGTGAGGCGCGAGGCAGCCATTTTCGCCTAGCGCGCCCGGTGCAGCGTATAGTCGGCGACGGCATGCATAGCCGCGCGGAGCGGCGATGGCGGGAACACGGAAAGCGCCGCTTGCGCGCTCGCGACGAGGCTGGCGGCGCGGCCCAAGGTCGCCGCGATCGCGCCATGGCGTTCGATGAGCGCGATCGCCCGCGGCAGATCCTCCGGCGTCTGCTCGTTCTGGGCAATGGTGCGCTCCCAGAAGCTGCGTTCCTCGGGATTGCCGGCCTGATAGGCGAGAAGCACCGGGAGCGTGGTCTTGCCCTCGCGGAAATCATCGCCGATGGTTTTGCCGAGCTGCGCCTGATCGGCGGCATAATCGAGCGCGTCATCGATGAGCTGAAACGCGATGCCGAGATCGAGGCCATAGCGGGCGAGCGCCATTTCGACCGGTTTCTCACGCCCCGCGACCACCGCGCCGACTTGGCAGGCGGCGGCGAAAAGGGCCGCGGTTTTGCCACGAATGACGTCGAGATAGCGGGCTTCGTCGGTCGCGAGATCGTTCTGGGTGATGAGCTGCAACACCTCACCCTCGGCGATCGTCGCGGCCGCTTGCGAGAGGATGGCCAGCACCTCGAGCGAGCCGTCTTCAACCATGAGCTGAAAGGCGCGCGCGAACAGGAAATCCCCGACCAGCACCGAGGCCTTATTGCCGAACACGGCATTGGCGCTGGCGAGGCCTCGGCGGAGCGCGCTCTCATCGACGACGTCGTCATGCAAAAGGGTCGCTGTGTGAATGAACTCGACACAGGCGGCAAGCTGGATATGCCGCGCCGCCGCGGGATCGCCAGCGCCATAGCCGCAGAGCCGTGCGGACGCGAGCGTCAGCAGCGGGCGCAAACGCTTGCCACCGGCGGCGACGATGTGGGCGGCGAGCGAGGGGATCAGCGTGACCGGGCTCTCCATGCGCGCAACGATGGTGCGGTTGCACGCTTCGAGATCGTCGCGCACTAACGCTGCGAGGTCATTGAGTGCGCCCTCGCCGTCGTCGGTTGGGGCTGGCGTGCGCGATGTCAGAGTGGTGGTAGGCAAAAAACGGCTCTCCAGGCCAAAAGTGACAAGCAGAAAACACTGCCCGGTTGCATCGCTCTCTGTGACACGATATCGGCGCGGCGGAAAGAGGGTCAAGGAATCGCCGGCATGCAAACCATCGTGTTGACCAACGACGCCGTGCGGCTGAGCTTTCTCATGGCCCTCCTCGCCGATGCCGGGATCACGGCATTGGTGCTTGATGCCCATACCAGCGCACTCGAGGGCAGCATCGGCGCGATTCCCCGCCGCCTCGCCGTCGCCGACGAGGATGCGGCGCGGGCGCGGCGCGTGCTGGCCGAGGCCGGCGAGGCGTGAGCGACGGCGAGGAGACCGAGGGGTCTCTTCTCGGCGGGCGGGTGCGCTATGCCCAGTATCGGCAAGGGTTCCGGAGCGGTATCGAGCCGGTTTTGCTCGCCGCTTCGGTGCCGGCGCGCGCGGGCGAGCGGGTGATCGAGGCGGGATGCGGCGCAGGCGCCGGGCTGCTCTCGCTCGCGGGGCGCAAAAGCGCGCTCTCGGGCCTCGGCATCGAGCGCGACCCAGCGCTCGCCGCGCTTGCGCGCCGCAACATCGCCGCCAATGGCTGGACGAGCCGGCTTGAGATCTTGGCTGCCGACATCACCGTGCCGCATCCCGCACTGGCGGCCGATCGCGCGCGCTTCGATCATGCTTTCGCGAACCCGCCTTGGCACGCCGAGGCTTCCACCCCCTCGCCGCACCCGGCGCTGCGGGCGGCGAAAATCGCGGCACCGTCCCTGCTCGGCGCCTGGATCAGCGGGCTTGCCGCGCTCATTCGCCAGCGCGGGACGCTCACCCTCATTCTCCCTGCCGCCCAAATCGGGCAGGCGCTGCCGGCGATGGCGGCCAATGGATTGGGATCGGCGCGGATTTTGCCGCTCTGGCCCAAAGCCGGGCGCCCGGCGCGGCTGATCCTTGTGCAGTCGGTCAAAGGCGGGCGCGGCGGCGAAACCATTCTTCCCGGCCTCCTCCTGCATGAGGAGGAGGGGCGCTTCACCGCGGCGGCCGAGGCGGTGCTTCGCGATGGCGCGCCGCTGCCACTCCTGCCGCATGCGGCCCCGCCCGCCTGAGGCATTTTCTAGCCCGAAAGCGCCATCAGATGCACCGCGGCGGCGGGAAAGCCGATCGCCGCCCGTGCCCCCGGGTTGGGCAGCGGCGGCCCGATCCCGGGCGGCGGACAAGGAAAGACGAAGGCCGCTTCCTCCGTGCCATCGGCGATGAAGGTTACGCGTGCCACCCCCGGCAGCGCCGCGACCTCGCCGACGCGCCCGCGGACGATATTCCAGCCCGCCCTCCCCTCCCCTGCGGCGCCGCCCGGATCGGCCCAGGAAATCGCCGCTGGCGCGACCGTCCAGGCGATCTCGGCGCCGGGCGGCAAGGGATCGGCGGCGGCCTCGATGCGAAGCCCCCGCCAGGCCAGAGAGGTCGCCCCGGCGGCAGCTTTGATGACCACCGCGCCCTCGAACAGATTTTGCAAATCGACCACCCGCGCGATCGCAAGCGAGGCCGGGCGCGTCATGATCTCGCGCGGCGGGCCGGTTTGCAGCGTCCGCCCCTGCGCGAGCACCGTCATTTGCGAGGCCAGCGCCGCCGCCTCCTCAAGATCATGCGTCACCAGAACGACCGGGATCGCGAGCCCGCGATGCAACGCCGCGAGTTCCTGGCGCAGATGGCGGCGGGTTCGGGTATCGAGGGCGGCGAAGGGCTCATCGAGCAGCAAGAGCGCCGGGGCGCGCGCCAGCGCGCGGGCAAGGGCGACGCGCTGCTGCTCGCCGCCCGACAGCATCGCCGGCCGCCGCGCAGCGACCGCGGCGAGGCCCATTTGCGCAAGCAGCGCGCGGGCCCGCTTGCCGCGCGCGGCGCGTGGAAGATCGGTGAGCGCGGCGGCGACGTTCTCCTCGGCGGAAAGATGCGGAAACAGCGCATAATGCTGAAAGACGAGGCCAACACGGCGGCGCTGCGGCGAAAGATCACGCCCGGCCGCGGTGTCGAGCCAGAATTCGCCGGCGCAGACGATCCGCCCATGGCGCGGCCGATAGAGCCCGGCAAGGGCGCGAAGCAGGGTGGTCTTGCCGCTTCCCGAGGGGCCGATCAAGGCATGCAGCTCCCCCGGCGCGACGCGGAGCTGGGCCGCAAGCGGGATCGGGCCGGGCTGGGCGAATTCCGCCACCAGGCCGAGGGATCGCTCAGCCTCGGTTGCGCGCTCAGCCATCGCGCCCGCCGATTCGCCCGCCCATCCCTTGCACCACGGCGAGCGCAATCAGCGCAAAAACGAGCAGCAGCAGCGACATCATGCCGGCGCCGCCGCCATCGAGCGCCTGGGCGCGGTCATAGATCGCGATCGAGACGGTGCGCGTCTCACCAGGGATGCCACCGCCGACCATCAGCACGACGCCGAATTCCCCCATCGTGTGCGCAAATGTCAGGGCAAAGGCACCGAGCACGCCCGGCCAGGCGAGCGGCAGCTCGATGCGCCAGAATGTCGCCCAGCGGCTGAGGCCGCTGACCCAGGCGGCTTCGCGGATTTCCGGCGCGATGGTGGCGAAGGCGCGTTCGATCGGCTGCACCGCGAACGGCAGATTGACGATCAGCGAAGCGAGCAGCAGCCCGCCGAAGCTAAACGCGAGCGTATGCCCGGTGAGCATGACCCACACCGCACCGAGTGGCGATGCCGCGCCGAACGCAACCAAAAGATAATAGCCGAGCACACTCGGCGGCAGCACCAGTGGCAAAGCGAGCAACGCCTGCACCAGCCCTTTGGCGGCAAAATCGCGCAACGCCAAGGCGCGCCCGGCAAGCACACCGATCGGGAGCAAAACCGCCGCCGTCACCCCGCCGAGCTTGAGCGACAGCGCAAGCGCGAGCCAATCCATCAGCGCGGCGCATCGCCAGGAAGCAAAAACCCGTAGCGCCGGAAGATCGCCCGCGCCGCCTCTCCTTGGACGAACGCGTAAAACCGCGCGGCAACCGGCCCTGCCCGCGTGAGAAGGACCATGCGCTGGCGCAGCGGCCGGTGCCAGCCGGCTTCGATCAGGGCGAATGTGCCGATCGCCGCGAACGCCGGCGCGCGCGCGAGCGAGAGCGGGATGATGCCGCCCTCAGCGGCGCCGGCGCGAATGAATTGCGCGGCTTGGGCAACATTTTGGCCAAAGACGAGATGCGGGGTGATCGCCTCCCACAGCGCCGCATGCTGTAAGGCCTCGCGCGCGGCGACGCCATAGGGCGCGTGGGCGGGGTTGGCGATGGCGAATTTTCCGACCCTACCCGCGCGCAGCGCCGCCGCGAGCCCGGCCAATGCCGGGTCCGCCGTAAACGAGGCCGCCGGCGTGGCAAGCAACCCGATCCGCCCCTCGGCGTAAAGCACGCCACCATCGCGCGTCAGGCCTTGGCGTGCCAGTGCCGCAACATAGGTTTCATCGGCGGAGAGAAACATCTCGAACGGCGCGCCATGGGCGATCTCGGTCGCGAAATTGCCCGAAGAGCCAAAGACCAGCTTCACCTGCTCTCGCGTCTCCTGGGTAAAGAGCGACGCGATATCGCCCAAGGCATAGGTGAGGTCGGCGGCGGCGGCGATCGGCGGGACATCGGCGGCGCGGGCAGCGCGCGGCGCCGCGAGACCGACCGCCAAAGCGGCGCGGAGCAGCGTTCGGCGTGTCTTCGGCAAGGCGATCATGTGCGGGAGGCCCCAAGCGATATAGTAGCATGAGCATAACAGAGCCGCCCGACCCGCGCCAGGGGAGCCTCTTATGGCGGCGTCTCGGGCTTTGCCTCGGCGAGCGGAAAACCCGCCTCACGCCAGCCATCGACCCCCTCGGGAAACCAATAAACCGCGCGAAAGCCAAGTTTTGCCGCGCGCCTTGCGGCGTTCCAACTCATCCAGCATTGCGCCTGGCAATAAAACACCAGCGTGCGATCGGGATCATCGCGGGTGAGGTCGCGAAGCTTTTGGTGAAACCATTTTTCCATCACCTTATTGAGGGCGCCGCGGCCGAAATCCGGCAGCCAAATACTGCCGGGAATATCGAGATGCGGCGCCGGAAGCCAAGGCGTGCCGGGCTTCATCGCCTCCGGCCGGCGCGGCGCGGGGAGCACGTCGATCAGAATCGCGCCCGCGGCGCTGAGTTTTTTCACCTCGGCTGCGTGAATGACCGTGCCCCCGGGCACGCGATCAGGGACCGGGGCGTGGTAATCCTCCATCCGATAGTCATCGGGAACCGGCACCGCGGCGAGCGCCGCAAACGGCAGCGCGAGGAGAAGGCCGCTGAGAAGCCAGTGTCTCACGGCTTTAAGGGATTGCCCTGCTCATCAAGCAGCGGGATGCCATAATCGCGCAGGATCGCCGTGATCTCATCCTGATGCTTTTGGATCAGCGCATTGAGGGTGCGGCGGAACGTGACATCGCTGGGGCGCACGCCCATGGCGATGCGGTAATCGAGCCGCGGCCCGCCCGCCTCGGTCGGCAGGAACGCCATCGCGAGCGGCAGATTGTCGTGCTTGATGTAATAGCCGGCGAACGGCCCCCAGACCAGGCCGACATCGATCTTGCCGGCGACGAGATCGAGCAGCAGCGTCTTTGCCGGCGCCTCCACCCTGGTGTCGACGGTGAGATTATAGGGCGTCACATGGGCGAGCAGATGATGCCGCGCAACGGTGTCGGTCGGCGGCGTTTTCGCGATGAGGCCGATTTTCTTGTCGGAAAAAACCGGATCGCCGAGATCGATGCTCGCGATGTTATCGGCGGCGCGGGTCACGATCACGTACCCGGTGTGATAATAGGGGGTGGTGGTATCGACCATGTCGCCACCGGCAACGGTGCCCATCACGACGTCACAGCGATGCGCGAACAGCGTGTTGCGATAGAACCCGATGATCTGCGGAAACCAAACGCTGGTCACCGGCTCGTGCAGATAGCCGGCGAAGAGAGCGGCGATCTTATTCTCGAAACCTTCCCCGGCCTGATTGGAAAAGGGCAGATTGGCGGGATCGCCGCAGACGCGGAATTCACTGGTCGAGGCGAGGCTGGGGGCGGTGGATTGGGCGCGCGCGACGCCTGAAACTAAAAACCCAGCGAACAGCACGAAAAACGCCGCCGCTTTAGCCGATCTAATTGTCATCATCATCGCCGATTTTCTTCGGCCGCCCCCGGCCGAGCACGCCATCGGAACGGGCCTTCAAATAACCATAGATATCATCGAGATTTTCGACGACATCGGGATTGAGGCCGAAGGCCGGCATGACGTTCTGATTGGCGGTATTCACGTCCTGGCGGCCGTTGATGACGGTGTTCTCGAACTGCTCTTTGGTCATGTGCTTGAGCGAGTCGACGAGGGCCGGGGCATAGGAGCTGCCGGCGCCATCGGGGCCGTGGCAGCGCAGGCAATTATCGCCGTAGCGACGATAGCCATTGAAGACGTGGTGATCGACACGGCCATTTTGCACGACATAAGGCTTGTCGCCGTCATTGGCGGGTGCATTGGCGGCCGGTGTGCTGTCGGCGGCGGCGGCGAGAGGAAGGGAGATGGTGGCGACGCCGAGCGCAAAAATGGCGCCGAACGCGCCAAAGATCGTCAGTCGCGGGGCAACGCCGGTCGGGCGGTCAAGACGCATACGAATAGATTCCTTGGCACGTTCCTTCCCTCTTACCTGTTTCACGCCATCGAGCGCAAACCCGCAAGAAGGCCGAGGATTTGGAAAAGAACCCCGGCCGGGAAGCAATCCGGCCGGGGCACGCGAGCGAACGAGGAGAAATTACTCGACGGAGAAGACAGTCAAGACACCGCCGAGCTGGGTGTAGTTGGAGAGGCTCTTATAGGCCCCGACCGCACCGAGACCGTCGGTATCGCCGGTGAGGCCGGCTGCCATACCGATGCCCGCCCAGCCGCCGACGCCGGAAAGAACGGCGATATATTCTTTGCCGTTATGCTCGAAGGCGTTGACGTTGCCGATGATGCCCGAAGGCGTCTTGAACTTGTAGAGCAGCTTGCCGGTCTTGGCATCAACCGCCTTCAGCTCGCCATCCAGCGTGCCGTAGAAGGCAACGCCAGACGCGGTCGTCAACGCGCCAGACCACACCGAGAAAGTCTCGTGATCGGACCAGGCGATCTTGCCGTCATTCACGTCATAGGCGATGAAATTGCCGAGATTGGTGTCGCCTTTCGGCGGGAACATCGACAAGGTCGCGCCGACATAAGGCTGACCCGCGGTGTAGGTCACCTTGTAGGGCTCGTAATCCATGCAGACATGGTTGGTCGGCACGTAGAACATGTGCGTCTGCGGATCATAAGACGCCGGCTGCTCGTCTTTCGAGCCGAGCGCCGCCGGGCAGACGCCCTTGGTGTTGTGGTCGGGACCATTGTGATCGGTCGAGTATTCCGCGACCACTTCCGGCCGCCCAGTGGTCAGATCGACCTTGGTTGCCCAATTGACCGCGGGATCATACTTGTTGGCTTCCAACAGTTCGCCGTTGGTGCGATCGAGCACATAGGCGAAGCCGTTGCGATCGAAATGCACCAGCGCCTTGGTCTCCTTGCCGTGCACCTTGGTGTCGGCGAGGATCATTTCGTTGATGCCGTCATAATCCCATTCGTCATGCGGGGTCATCTGATAGACCCATTTCGCCATGCCGGTATCGGCGTCGCGGGCGAAGACGGTCATCGACCATTTATTGTCGCCGGGGCGCTGGCTCGGGTTCCAGGTGCTGGGATTGCCGGAGCCGTAATAGACGAGGTTCAGCTTCGGATCATAGGAAATCCAGCCCCAGGTGGCGCCGCCGCCGATTTTCCACTGATCACCTTCCCAGGTTTTCAGGGACGAATCCTTGCCGACCGGCTTGCCCATCGCCATGGTCTTGTCGGGGTCGAACAGAATCTGATCGTCTGGGCCCTCGGAATAGGCACGCCAGGCGACCGAGCCGTCTTTGATGTTGTAGGCGGTCATGTGGCCCTGGACGCCGAATTCGCCACCGGAGACGCCGACCAGAACCTTGTCCTTGACGACGAGCGGGGCGGAGGTGCCGGTCGCGCCCTTGGCGGGATCGTCATCCTTCACCGACCAGGCGACCTTGCCGGTCTTGGCGTCGAGCGCGACGAGGGTGGTGTCGGCCTGATGGAGGAAGATCATGCCCTCGCCATAAGCGACGCCGCGATTGACGGTATCGCAGCACATCACCGGAATGACGTTCGGATCCTGCTTCGGCTCATAGGCCCAAACGATGCGGCCCTCGTGGTTGAGATCGAGCGCGAAAACCTTGTTCGGGAACGGCGTGTGGACATACATCATGTCACCAACGACCAGCGGCCCGCCTTCATGCCCGCGCAGAACGCCGGTCGAGAAGGTCCACACCGGATGCAGCTTGTGCGCGTTCTCGGTGGTGATCTGGGTCAGCTTGGTATGGCGGGTGTTCGCGTAATCCCCCGCCGGCATCACCCATTGCTTGGGATCCTGGGACATTTTTTCGAGCTGATCATTGGCGAAGGCCGCCCCGGCCCCCAAAATCCCGGCGGCGCTACCCATCAGCACAGCCCAGGCAAATAAGCGCTTAGTCGGCTTCATCAAAGAACCCTCCCTCAGGAACATGTGACCGATCGTGGCATTTCATCGGGGCTTTTCCGCGCATGACAGCGTGCGGCGCTTGCCCTCGAAATACCATCTCTCAGCCGCCAGACGGCCCACCGTCTCCGCGGCCTGGGCGCACCCTATCCCCGATTCCGGCGCGTTGACAAGCATCAATGCGCCGCTTGATCAGTATTTTTGTGTGTTTATATAATGTTGCGACGCAGCATAAAGGAATTCGATCGCGTCAGTTAAAATGGCGCTGTGGTTAATATAGAATTCATCAATCGCCCGAATGTCAAAAGGCATGAACTGCGCCGCTGCGTGCGCCGGCATTGATCTCGCGCAATAATACGCAACAACAAGAGTGCGCGCGCCGCGCCACGGCAACGCCTCACGCGGGATCTTGGCGCGGCAGGTCGATTTCACAACGCCAGCCCGCGAGCCGCCATTCCGGATGCTCGTTGACATAAGCGATCGCATAGCGTTCGGCATTCATCAAGCAGGCCTGCTCGGTTATTTCCTCCTCGAAGGTCGGGCGCTTTTCGATGCAGGTCTTGGCATCGGCGACCAAGCAGTAGACGAGCACGAGTTCGATCATCATCATCTCCCTTGCCGGATGAAGCCGGATTGCCCCATGAAAGGGCCTGACCAAAACCACCGAAGGCGGCACGACGGCAGATCACCGTTGATGCCATGATCCACGCCCCGCCAAGAGATGAGTTGCAAGCAAACATGATGCCAAGAACGATCGCTCTCTGCCTTCTCGCAGCATCCCTGCTCGGGACGGCCCATGCCGCCGATCCCACGGATCCGGCAACACCGCTCAGCCGCGCTCAGATTGCGCTCTTCGAGACCCCGCATCTCGCCAACATCGATCATCCCGAAACCCTTATCTATCGCTTCACGCGCCAGGGACCGGATGGTTTCACCGATCATGTCGCCGAAGATATCAAACTCATCCACCCAAATGGCACCAAATACGTGATGTTCAATTTCCTGACCGGCGCGCATCATGTTTTTTATCCCGCTGTCGATGAGTTTCGCGGCAACCCGCTCTTGATGGTGTTCCTCGAACATGATGTCGGCGAGATGCGTGCTCAAACCGGCATCGCCGCCGCCTATTTCCGCAACCGGATTCGCGCCGCCTTCGTCGACAAGGCAGAGACGGCGCCAACCAAGATCACGCTCGACGGCCACGACGTGGCGGCCGAGCAGATCACCCTCCGCCCCTTCGCCGATAACCAGCGGCTCGAACATCTGCCGCAGATTCAAAAGAAAACCTATCGCTTCGTGGTCAGCCAGGAAATCCCAGGCGGCTTCGCCGAGCTTGCGACCGAAGAGCCCGGCGATCAGGCTTCCGGCGCGCCGAGCGTGAGTGAAACCCTGCGCTTTGACAAAGTCACAGCCGAACAAGGAGCAACGCCATGACCCGCGCTCTGTTGCTCGCGACCGCACTGGGCTTGATCGCGTTCGCCGCGCGGGCCGAAGGCGAAGATCATCACCCGAAATATGACTATCCCACCGCGGCGCGCGCCGACTATGTCATCGGCTGCCTCGCTGCCAATGGGTTCAGCCACACTCTGCTCGAAAAATGCGCCTGCGGCATCGACACCATCGCCGACATGATGAGCTACGACGATTATGAGAAGGCGGAAACCATTCTCAGCATGCAGCAGGGCGTGCATGGGCCGCAGGCGGATATTTTCCGCAACACCCCGATCGCGGTCGAGGAGATCGACCGGCTTCATCGCGCCGAGGCGGAGGTCAATCTGCGCTGCAATTAGCGACGGCGCGAAGGTCAGCGCGCCTGCTGGATCGCCGAGAGAATCCAAGTCCCACCCGGGGCGCGGACGAAGGTCCAGAATTCGGTGGCACTCACCCGCTCGCTCGGGCTGCCATCGACGATGCGGCCGGCGGCATCCTGCGTCACGTCGATCATCGAAAACTGCATCGCAACCGTCGCGAAATCGCGCCCGTTCTCCGACCATGCCTCTGAGAGATCGCCACGCTCGAGGCGCACGTCGCGCACCACGTTGCGCACCCCGCGGCTCGCGTGATCGGCGAGCTGTTCGGCGAAATAGCTGACCATTTCCGGGCTCGCGAGGCGGCGGAGCGCCGGGAGATCCTGCGCGCTCCAGGCCGCTTGGATGGCATAGAGCGCCTGCTCGAAGGCGTGGAAATCGGCCGCGCCGATCACCGGGGCGGGCCGCGCCGCGCCCATCCCCGGCGCCATGCCCCCTGGCATGCCCCCCGGCATACAAGGTGGGGGGGGCGGTGGGGAGCCGGCAAAGGGTGGCGCGAAACCGGCGCCCCGCGGGCCCGTTGCCAGCACGCGTCGGGCGATGAAGCGCACCAGCCAGACGATCAACGCGATTTGAATGAGAAACCCGATAAACCCGCCAAAACTCCCCATTCCCCAGAAAAATCCGCGCCCGAGCAGCATCCCGGCAAGCCCCGCGCCGATCAGCCCGCCAAAGAGGCCAGACATGAAGGACGGCCGCATCCCGCTGCCATAGCCGCCCATCATGCCGCCCGACATCCCGCCGCGCGACGTCCCGCCACCAGGGGCGGTCAGGCTGCGCTCGATCGGCGCCGCATAGGGCGCGGTGCGGGTTGGCGGCGGCGCCGCATAGGTGCGGCTGCCGCGGCTGCCCATCGACGACGAATCACCCGCCCGCGCCAGCGCCGCGACCGGTGCCGCGGCCATCGCGAGCGCCAGGAGAGCAGCCAAGAGCGGGATCAGACGGCGCATCGCACTCTCCTCGCGTTACGCGCCCGCCAGCGTCAGGCCATCCACGCGGATCGTCGGCGCGTCGGTGCCGCGGCGAAAGACGAGATCGTTCGCCGGGGTGAGATGGGCGAACATCTCGATCAGGTTGCCGGCGATGGTAATCTCGGCGACGGGCTCGGCGATCTCGCCATGGCGGATCATGAAGCCGCTCGCGCCCCGGCTGTAATCGCCGGTAATGCCGTTGACGCCCATGCCGATCAGCTCGGTGACATAGACCCCTTCCGTGATATCGGCCATCAAGGCCGCCGGGCTCAACGCGCCCGGCGCGAGATAGAGATTGGTCGTGCTCGGCGAAGGCGGGCCGCCGGTTCCGCGCGCGGCACGGCCATTGGTGCGCAGGCCGAGCTGGCGGGCGCTGCGCAGATCGAGCAGAAACGCCCGCAAAATCCCGCCCTCGGCGAGCGTGAGCGGCGCCGTCCGCTGGCCCTCGCCATCGAAGGGGCGCGAGCGCAGACCACGCCGGCGCAGCGGGTCGTCATGGATCGCGATCGCGGGGCCGAAGACCGGTTGATCCATCCGATCCTTGAGAAAGCTGGTGCCGCGAGCGATGCTCGCGCCATTGATCGCGGCGGCGAAATGCCCGACCAGGCTCGAGGCGACGCGCGGGTCATAGACCACCGGCAGACGCGCGGTTTTCGGCCGCACCGGGTTGAGCCGCGCGACCGCGCGCTCACCCGCCCGCCGCCCGAGCACCGCGCCATCCTCGAGATCGGCGGCGAAAACGGCGGTGCTATAGTCGTAATCGCGCTCCATCGCCGTCCCCTGGCCGGCGAGCGCGGTGACCGAGAGGCTGTGGCTGCTCTTCGCATAGTGCCCAAGAAAGCCCGCCGAGGTCGCGAGCGTGATCTCACTCCGGCTCCAGCCGGCTTCCGCGCCTTCGGAATTCGTCACACCAGGGACGGCGAGCGCCGCCTCCTCGGCGCAAGCGGCGCGCGCGATCAGGGTCGCGGGGCTCGGCTCGTCGGGGTCGAGAAGATCGAGGAAACCGGCCTCCTGCGCCGCCGGCGGCGCCTCATCGATGCCAGAGAACGGATCTTCCGGCACCACCCGCGCCATTGCGAGGGCGCGCGCGACCAGATCGGGGAAACCGGCGGGATCGGCGCTGCCGGCCGAGACGATGGCGGCGCGGCGGCCGACAAAGACGCGGAGACCGAGATCGCGCCCCTCCGCCCGCTCGACATGCTCGGTCTCGCCGAGCCGCCGCGTGACCGAAAGCGAGGCCGCGGAGACCAGCACCGCATCGGCAGCGTCAGCGCCGGCGGCGCGGGCGGCGGCGAGCAGATCGCCGAGCAGTTCGGGCGCGTTCATGCCGCAAGCCTCTCGGCGATGGCAGCAAGCGTGGGCACTTTCTCAGCCGGCCCCAGCGTCGCGAGCGTCGGCTTGGCGCGGAACA
>JAJYXY010000061.1 GCA_021801465.1 Pseudomonadota bacterium | reverse complement strand
CGGCGCCATGACGATGCGGCGGCGAAGGCGGCCGCGGCGCGCGACGCAGCGCTCGCCGCCCCCAGCGGCCCCGGGCTCGCCGCCGCGCATGGCGCGCTGATGGCGCCGGTTGCCGGCGCCGTCGTCGCCCGCTTCGGTGACGCGGGCGAGGCGGGGCCGGCCCAGGGCCTATCCTTTCGTCCCCCGCCGGGGGCGCGCGTAGTCTCGCCCTGCGTCGGCCAGGCCGCCTTCGCCGGGCCGTTTCGCAGCTACGGCATCATCGTGATCATCGATTGCGGCGAGGGGTATGATTTCGTCCTCGCCGGGCTCGGCCATCTCTCGGCCGTGGTCGGGGAGAAATTGCGCCCTGGCGACGCGGTCGGCGAGATGAGCCACGATGACGGATCACCGCATTTGCTGTATGTGGAATTGCGGCACCATGGCGCGGCCATCGACCCCGCGCCGTGGTTTGCGGGAAGGCGCTGAGCACACATCCCCTTGCGGGCTTCGCTTCGGGTGTTGCGGCGGCGGGAATTATTGGGCAGGTTCAAGATGACGCTCGCTTTTGGGCCGTCGTGGTAGCGCCAAGGCGCAAGAGGATCACAAGGATGAAGCTACGCAACGCTCTGTTGCTCGGCGCCGCGTTCATGGCCGGCATCGTCTCGGCACCGCAGATCGCGCGGCTCGCCCACCATGTCGGTGTCACCGCGGCTTTTGCCGAAGGCGCCGATAACCCCGATACCTACCGCCTGCTCAGCCTGTTCGGCGACGTGTTCGAGCGCGTCCGCGCCGATTACGTCGAGCCCGTCGGCGATCGCGAACTGGTCGAGAATTCGATCAACGGCATGCTCACCGGGCTCGATCCGCATAGCAGCTACATGAACGCCAAGGCGTTCCAGGACATGCAGGTGCAAACCCGCGGCGAATTCGGTGGCCTCGGCCTCGAGGTGACGCAGGATAACGGCTTCATCAAGGTGATCAGCCCGATCGACGATACGCCGGCCGCGCGCGCGGGCATCAAGGCCGGCGACCTCATCCTCGCCCTCGATGGCAAAAGCGTCCAGGGGCTCACACTGAATGATGCGGTCGACAAGATGCGCGGCGCGCCCAACAGCAAGATCACGCTGACGATCAAGCGTACCGGGGTCGAAAAACCGATCGAGGTGTCGCTCAAACGCGAGATCATCCATATCCAGGTCGTGCGCTCCTCGCTCGAGGGCGATATCGGCTATATCCGGCTCAGCCAATTCACCGAACAAAGCGATTCGGGCATCCGCCAGGCGGTGCAAAAGCTCGAGACGCAAGCGGGCGGGCATATCAAGGGCTTCGTTCTCGATCTGCGCAATAATCCCGGCGGGCTTCTCGATCAGGCGGTCGCGGTCTCCAATGATTTCCTCAATCACGGCGAGATCGTCTCCACCCGCGCCCGCCATCCCGATGACAGCCAGCGCTGGGATGCCAAAGCCGGCGGCGATCTCACCAATGGCGCACCTCTCGTGGTTTTGATCAATAACGGTTCGGCCTCGGCGAGCGAGATTGTCTCCGGCGCGTTGCAGGATGATCGCCGCGCGGTGCTGCTCGGCACGCGGAGCTTCGGCAAGGGCTCGGTGCAGACGGTGATCCCGCTGCCGGGCAATAACGGCGCGATCCGCCTGACCACGGCGCGCTATTACACGCCCTCCGGCCGCTCCATTCAGGGGCTCGGCATCACGCCCGATGTCGAGGTTCATGAAAGCCGTGAGACCAATACCGCCATGCTGCCCGAACGTGAGGCCGATCTCAACCACACCATCACCAATAGCGGCGGCACCAATAGCGGTGCGACCGAGCAGCCGGCGCCGCCGCGCAGCGATCTGCCGCCGATCGCCAAGGAAATCCCCGCCCGCCCACCCGCCGACTGGCCCGCTTTTGACCCCGCTAAGACCGACACCGATTTTCAGCTCCAAGAGGGGTTGAAACTGGTGCGGGCCATGGCGGCGATGAAACGCGCCGACGCGAACTGACGGCGCGTCTTTCCCGTCATGGCGGGGGCAGCACCGCAGCCGGCGCGTCTTTCCTGGCCGGCCCTGACGCTCGCCATTTTCTGGGCAGTGGTGCTCGGCGCGGTCGGGATCACGGTCCTCGTGCTCGCCGTGCTCGGCCCGCCCGCGCCATCGCCGCAAGCGGGGAACGAGGCCGCCCCCAGCCGCGCCGCCGCGCCGTCTCGGCAAGCCCAGCCGGCGTCGCCCGCCGCGCCAGGGGCGGCGATCGCGGCTCCCGATGCCGCGCTGCTCGCCCCGGCGCCAGATTTTCCCGGTCTATTTTTGCCGAAAATCGCCGCTGACGGGCGAATGCCGCGCAAACTCTATGCCGGCGGCGTCGATCCCGCCGATAAACATCCGCGGATCGGCGTCATTCTCGGCGGGATGGGGCTTTCGGCCAGCGAAACCCGCACCGCGATCACCGAATTGCCCGCCCAGGTGACGCTCGCCTTTTCGCCCTACGCCGCCGATCCGGCGCCGCTGCTCGCCGAGGCGCGGGCACGCGGACATGAAATACTGCTCTCACTTCCGCTCGAGCCGCAGAATTATCCGCTCAACGACGCGGGGCCACAGACGCTGCTCACCGGCGCCTCGGCCGACGAAAATGCGCGGCGGCTGGAATGGGTGCTCTCACGCATCACCGGCTATGCCGGGACGACGGGGGCGCTCGCCGGCCTGCATGGGGAACGCTTCGCGGCGCAAATCGTCAATTTCTCCACCTTGCAGCGCGCGCTCGCGGCGCGCGGTTTATTTTACATCGATCCGCGCCCAGACGTGCCGCCGCCGGCCGAGGTTCCTGGCCGCAGCGTCGATCTGATCATCGATGCAGAGCCGGGCGACGCCGCCATCAGCGCCGCACTCGACCAACTCGCCGCGCGCGCCCTCGCCCGTGGCAGCGCGCTCGGTCTTGCCGACCTGCCGCGCCCGGTGACGGTCGCCCGCATTGCGACCTGGGCGGGAACGCTGGCGGCGCGCGGTCTCATCCTCGTCCCCGCGAGCGCTTTGGTGGTGGTCCCCGCCGCCGCGGAAGGAGCAGACCATGACGCGCCGCAATGACCCCCTCCCCTATCGCCCCAATGTCGGCGCGGTGCTGTTCAATCGCTCGGGCGATGTTTTGGTCGCGCGCCGGAGCGAGGCCAATCGGCCCCTCCCGCTCGCTGCTGCCTGGCAGTTGCCGCAAGGCGGCATCGACCCCGGGGAGAGCCCGCGCGCGGCGGTGTTGCGCGAACTCGCCGAGGAGATCGGCACCGCGCGGGCCGAGATCATCGACGAATACCCCGAATGGCTGACCTATGATCTGCCGGCCGAACTGATCGGCCGGGCGTTCGGCGGGCGCTATCGCGGGCAGACGCAGCGCTGGTTCGCGCTGCGCTTTCTTGGCGAGGACGCGGATATCCGCCTCGATGCCCATCTGCCGCCGGAATTCGAAGCCTGGCGCTGGGTGGCGCTCGCCGAGCTGCCGGCGCTCGCGGTCCCGTTCAAGCGCGAGATTTACGAGATTCTCGCCCGCGCCTTTGCCCGCCATGCCGCGCCCGGCGAGAGAGGATAAGCGCGCGCGGCGGATAAAACTTGCCTCGCGCGGCAAAGCGTCACACCCTGGATGGGTTCCGATCAGGGAGGTGGGCACGATGTCTGAACCCTCGTCGATGGTCGCGCCGGCGGCGCCCGCGCAGGCGCTGTCATGGCGGCAGGTGTTGCGCGTCGTGCGCGAAAACCCGCTCCAGCTCTGGACGGAAGCGGCTTACGAGCAAGAATACGAGGTCCAGGGGTTTCTCGGCCGCAAGCGCTTCCTCCTCAACGCGCCCGATGCGATCCAGCAGGTTCTGGTGCGCGAAGCTGGCCATTTTCGTCGCACCGCCGCCTCGATACGGCTCCTGCGCCCCTTTGTCGGCCAAGGGCTGCTGCTGAGCGAGGGCGCGCTGTGGCGACGCGAGCGGCGCCTGATCGCGCCAACCCTCGCCCCGCGCGCGCTTCCGCCGCTGATGGCCGAGGCGGCGCGGGCGATTGGCGCCGCGGAGACGCGGCTCGCCGCCGCCGCCGGTGGAGAAGTCGATCTGCTCGCCGCAATGCAGGATCTCTCGCTCGAGATCGCCGGGCGGACGATGTTTTCGGTCGCGACGGACGCGTTCGCCGGCGAGATGCGGCGCCTTTTCATCGAGGCCTCCGAGCGTCTCTCACGCCCCGATCTCCTCGACCTCGTCCTCCCGATCGGCGTCCCGAGCCCGCGCGATCTCGCGCGTTTTTGGTTTCGCCGGCGCTGGGTCCGGCTGATCGGCCGTATCATCGCCGCGCGCGAGCAGAGCGCGATCAAAGCCGGGGCGGGGACGGATCTCTATGATCTGCTGCGCGCGGCCCTCAGCGCCGAGGGCAAGGCGGGCGCCCGCCTTTTGCGCGACGAGGTGGCGACGATGCTGATCGCCGGACATGAAACCACCGCCCTCACCCTATTCTGGTCGGCGCTGCTCCTTGCCGCACACCCAGAAGTGCAAGCGCGCATCGCCGCCGAGGCCAGCCCCCTCGATCTCGGGCCGGAGGGTGCTGCGGCTTCGCTCGAGCAGCTTCCTTACACCCGCGCCGTGGTCAGTGAGGCATTGCGGCTCTATCCGCCAGCGGCGGCGATCGTGCGCCAGGCGATCACCGAGCAGCAGGTCGGCGATCTCGTCATTCCGCGCGGCGCACTGGTGTTCGTCTCCCCCTGGGTGCTGCATCGCCATCGCCGGCTATGGGCGGCACCGACGCGTTTCGACCCCGAGCGATTTCTCCCCGGCGCGCCGCCGATCGGGCGTTTCGCCTATCTGCCGTTTGGCACTGGGCCGCGGGTTTGCGTCGGCGCGCAGTTCGCGCTCGCCGAGGCGACGCTGGTGCTGGCAAGCCTGTTCCGGCGCTTCGAGGTCGCGCGCACCGACAGCGCGCCGGTGGTTCCGGTCAGTTTGGTGACGACGCAACCCAACCGGGCGCCGCCATTTCGCCTCAGGCTTCGCCGCTGAGCCGCCCGATCGCTAATTTTGCCGCGCCAGCATCCGCCGCATGGCGTCGATCAGCGACTGCACATTGTCGCTGTTATGTTGCAGATAGCTCGCGTAATCGCTGCGTTGGGTGAGGCGGAGGCTGGTGCCCTCGACCACCAGATCCTCGATCTTCTGCTGGCCATCGACGGCGCCAATCACCCATTCGACGTCGGCGGGCGGGTTTTCCGGGCGGACGATCGTTGTCTGCACCCAGACCGTATCATCATGGGGCGCGACCCGCCCAAGCGTATATTTGACGCCCTTATACTCGCCGAGATGGCCGGTGATGCTGTTCACCATCACTTGATGAAAGAGTGTGAGGTAATCCTTCTGCTGCTGCGGGGTCGCAACACGCCAGAAGCGGCCGAGGCAGAAGCGGGCGATGCCATCGACATCGACGTTGCGGTCGATGATGGCGCGGATCTGGCCGCGTTTGTCCACCATCGTGCCTGAGCCGTTGATGATGTTGACCAGTTGATCGCCGACTTGGCGGACGAAGCTCGCGGCATCGGCGGCGAGCGCGCGATCGGCGAGCAGCACGGCCGGAGCAAGCGTGAGGAGGGCGAAAAGGCGGCGGCGTTCCAGCATGGCGTCTCGATCTCTCTTCACTTCCGTGGTCTCATAGCGTGGCGCCTCATGGCATAGGGTCTGCTGGGCATAGGGTCTGCTGGCGCGGTGTTTTACGCGCGGCTTAATCCGTCGCTTTCTCCGGGGCCGGGAACCAAGCCGGCACGGTCGCCCGGTGATCGTTGCGGATCGCCTCGATCTGGCTCTCGCGGCGCTGGCGATAGAGGCTTCGGATGGTGGCGTAGGGGTCGAGCGCGGTCTTTTCTACCTGATCGAGCGAATCGAGCACGCGCGAGCGCACATCGACGGCGTTGAGGCCATAATAGGCCCATTCCAGCGCATAAACGGTGGTGCCGTTGACCATCCAGGTGAACGGCCAATCGGCGATATCGACGCCAAAGCCGATGAGGTCGCGCGGATCGGAGGGGCCGAGAATCGGGATGAACAGATAAGGCCCTGGCGGCACGCCGTAAAGCCCGAGCGTCATGCCGAAATCGGCGTCATGCTCAGGATAGCCCCAATGTTTGGCGACATCGAAAAACCCGCCGACGCCGATCGTCGAATTGATCAGGAAGCGCATCAATGTGTCACCGGCGCGGCGCGGCTCGGCCTCGACAACATCGTTGAAGAACACCGTCGGGTCGTTGAGATTGACGAGCATGTTGTGCACGCTCTCACGCGCGCCGTCGGGGAGCACGTAACGATAGGCTTCCGCCGCCGGCTTCAGCGTCACCGCGTCGAGCTGATCATTGACCTTGTAGAAAAACCGATTGGTCGGCTCCAGCGGGTCGTTGGTCTGCGTGTAATCGGCAAGGGCTTCCTTGTCGTCCGCTGGCGGGCGCGGCGTGCACGCGGCAATGAGGGGGACGAGGCAGATTAGGGCAAACAGCAAGGCAAAAGGCGAAAGCCGACGGCTCATGTGACAATCCTTGTCGGGGGCCGAGTGGCCATTCCGAAGACCTTGGCACCGGTGCGCCGCCGCCAAGCTTGATCACGGTCAAATAAGGGCGCTTGTGCCCTGCGTAAAGGCACGGCGTCTTGCGGGCTTGCGGCATTGGCCGATTTGATGAACAAACCGCGAGCCACGTGCTTCTGTTGCCTGACGCTTCCGTAGCCCACGCTTCCGCTGCAAGGATCGATGCCATGCGCCCCGCCTCTCCGCCGCAAGCCAGCTCTGCCCCTCCTTCGGCGACCCTCGAGCGCTGGCTGACCGGCCCGCGCATCGCCGCCCTGCCGGCGCGCGACGCCGCGCAGCCAGCGCCGCTGCTTTCCTTCGAGTTTTTCCCCCCGCGCAATGCCGCCCTCGAAGCCCAGCTCTGGGCCTGCATCCGGCGCTTGGAGCCGCTGGCGCCGCGTTTCGTCTCGGTGACCTACGGCGCTGGCGGCACCACTCAGGCGCGCACCCACGCGACTGTTACGCGCATCGTCGAGGAGACGATGCTCACCCCGGCAGCGCATCTGACCTGCATCGGGGCGTCTCGTGCCGAGATCGACACCATCGCCCAGCACTATTGGGAAGCGGGCGTGCGCCATATCGTTGCGCTGCGTGGCGATCCGCCGCCCGGCGAGCCCTATCGGCCGCACCCCGAGGGCTATCCTTATGCCGCCGATCTCGTCGCTGGCCTCCGCCGCATCGCGCCGTTCGAGATTTCGGTTGCCGCTTACCCCGAAACCCACCCCCAGGCACTGAGCCCGGAGGCCGATCTCGACAATCTCAAGCGCAAGCTCGATGCCGGCGCGACCCGCGCCATCACCCAGTATTTTTTCGAAACCGACACCTATCTCCGCTTTCTCGACCGCGCGCTCGCCGCCGGCATCACCGCGCCGATCGTCCCCGGCATCATGCCGGTCTCGAACTATGCCCAGGCGGCGCGGTTCAGCGCGCTTTGTGGGGCGAGCGTCCCCGCCTGGCTCGGCCATCTTTTCGCCGGCACCGAGGATGACCCCGAACTCCGCCGCATCGTCGGCGCCGTGATCGCGGCCGAGCAGGTGCGCCTCCTGCAAGCCAACGGCGTCGATGAATTCCATTTCTACACCCTGAACCGCCCCGATCTCACCTATGCCATCGCCCATATCCTCGGCGTCAGGCCGAAGCCGGGCGCGCCATCAGCCGGCGATAGAGCGGGCGCAGGAGAAACGGGCTGAGATAGAGCGGGAACTGGCAGAGCGCGAAAAAAAGCCCAAGGCGCGGATCGGCGCCGGCCGGCAAGACGGCGAGATAGAGCGCCATGTTGCGATTGCCCGAGACCAGCCCGACCGAAGCCGCGCCGGCCCGGCCGAGCGGAAAAAACGCGAGCGCGGTGACGAGGTTGAGGCCGAAATCGGCGGCAAAAGCGGCGAGCGCGGCGGCCACCACCCAGAGCGGATCGGCGCCGATCCGCGCGGCCAACCCATCCATCACCCCGAACCCATAGAGCACGAGAAGCCACACCACCCCGCCATCGACGGCGGCGCCGATTTCGGCCAGACGCGCAACCCCGATCAGGCGGCGCAAGCCGAGGGCGGCGAGCAGCGGCAGACCGATGGTGAGCGCAAGCCGCAGCATGAAGGACGCCGGCCCGATGGCAAGATCGATGCCGGTGAGCGCAAACACGATCGGCGGCGCAGTGAGTGGCACGAGAAACGTGGTGCCGAGTGTCATCAAGAGCGACAATTCCGGATCGAGCCCGACGAGACGCGCGAACGCGGGCGCAGACAGCGCGCCGCAACCGGTCGCGAAGACGACGACACCGGCGGCGATGCCGTGATCGATCGGCAGCCCCCGCACCACCGCGAACGCGATCAGCGGGCAAAGCAGCAAATGGAACCCGATGATCACGAAAAGCCGCCCCGGCCGGCGGAGATGGGCGAAAGCGGCGGGAATGTCGATCCGGAGCAGAACCAGCGTGGTCAGCCCCAAAACTTCGGGGAGAATGACGCGGCGCAGCGCGTGCGCGAGCGGCGGGAGCAAAAGCCCGCCAAAAATCGCAATAGCGAGCAGCGGCCGGCCGTGCCGCGCCGAGGCTTCGAGCAGTTTTTTCACCAGCATCATGCCGCCGGCGCCGGCCGCCAGGGTCGCGGGTTGGATGGCATCGTCATGCGTTCTATACCCCCTTGGTGAGCGCGTTCCCTGAATCGCCGCCGTTATGGCGAGCCCATCCCGGAGGTCCATGATGGCCGAGCATCTCGCGCGGCTGAACCCCGAGCAGCGCATGGCTGTCGAGACGCTGGAGGGTCCGGTGCTGGTGCTGGCCGGCGCTGGCACCGGCAAGACGCGGGTTTTGACCACCCGCTTCGCCCATCTCCTGCTCACCGGCCGGGCAAGCCCGGGGCAGATCCTTGCCGTCACCTTCACCAACAAGGCGGCGCGCGAAATGCGCGAGCGGCTCGCCGCCTTGCTCGGCCGGCCGGTCGAGGGGCTGTGGCTCGGGACGTTTCACGCGCTGGCGGCGCGCATGTTGCGCCGGTATGCCGGGCTCGTCGGGCTCGACGCCAATTTCACCATCCTCGATGCCGATGATCAGCTTCGTCTTCTCAAGCAAGTGATGGAGGCCGAGCGGATCGACGCCAAGCGCTGGCCGCCGCCGCTCTTGATGGGCCAGATCCAGCGCTGGAAGGATCGCGGCGAGGGGCCACGAGCGGTGACGGCGGCGATGGCCGGCGATCTCGCCGGCGGGCGCCTGCCCGCGCTTTACAGCGCCTATCAGGCGCGGCTCAAAGCGCTGAACGCCGCCGATTTCGGCGATCTTTTGATGTATATGACCGAAATTTTGCGCCATAACCCCGATCTCCTCGGCCAATATCATCGCCAATTCCGCTATCTCCTGGTCGATGAGTATCAGGACACCAATGTCGTTCAGTATCTCTGGCTCCGGCTCTTGGCACAGGCGCAGCATAATATTTGCTGCGTCGGCGATGATGATCAGAGCATCTATTCCTGGCGCGGCGCCGAGGTGGAAAACATCCTTCGCTTCGAGAAGGATTTTCCCGGCGCCAAGGTAATCCGCCTCGAACGCAATTACCGCTCGACAGCGCCGATCCTCGCCGCGGCGAGCGCCCTCATCGCCCATAACGCCGGCCGCCTCGGCAAGACCCTTCGCCCTGGCAGCGAGGCGCGCGCGCCGGAGGCGAGCGAGCGCGTCGCCGTGCTCAGCCTCTGGGATTCAGAGGAAGAGGCACGCGCCGTCGGCGAACGGATCGAGGCCTGGCGGCGATCCGGCGAGAGCTTGGCCGAGATGGCGGTTTTGGTTCGCGCCGGGTTTCAAACCCGCGCCTTCGAGGAGCGTTTGATCACGCTCGGCATCCCCTATCGCGTCATCGGCGGCTTGCGGTTTTACGAGCGCGCCGAAATCCGCGACGCCATCGCCTATGCGCGGCTTCTGGTCCAGCCCGGCGACGATCTCGCCTTCGAGCGCATCATCAACGTCCCGCGCCGGGGGGTGGGGGCGGTCGCGTTGCGGGCTTTGCATGAACGGGCGCGGGCGGCGGATACGCCGCTCACCGCCACCGCCGCGGCGCTGCTCGCCGAGGGTGCGTTGCGCGGCCGTGCCGGCGAGGGGGTGCGCGGCCTGCTTGCCCATCTCGCCATCTGGCGCGAGACATTGGCACGCGAGGGCCATGTGATGGCGATGCGCGCGCTGCTCGATGAGAGTGGCTATACCGACATGCTGCGCGCCGACAAATCGCCCGAGGCGCCGGGGCGGCTCGAAAATTTGAAGGAATTCATCCGTGCGCTCGCCGATTTCGAGACCTTGGCCGGTTTTCTCGATCACGTCGCCCTGGTGATGGAAAATGAGGAAAATACCACCAGCGACAAGGTCAGCCTGATGACGCTCCATGCCGCCAAAGGGCTGGAATTCGACAACGTTTTCCTGCCCGGCTGGGAGGAAGGGGTGTTTCCCAACCCGCGCGCGCTCGAGGAGGGCGGCATCAAAGCGCTCGAGGAGGAGCGCCGGCTCGCCTATGTCGGCATCACCCGGGCGCGCAAGCGGGTGGTCATCCTCCACGCCGCCCAGCGCCGCATCTACGCCAATTGGCAGGACAGTATCCCGAGCCGGTTTCTCGACGAAATCCCCGAGGAATGGCTCGCGCGCGGCGGCTCGGCATCGCGCCAGGCGCGCCCCTTGCCCGGCACCCGCGGGGCGGTGACGGCGTTTCCCCTCCATGCCCGCGCGCCAACCGCGAAAGCGCGCGGCATTGTGGTCGGCAGCCGGATTTTCCACCAAAATTTCGGCCATGGGACGGTCGTTGCCGCCGAGGATGACCGGCTCGAGATTGCCTTCGATGAAGCCGGCACCAAGCACATCCTCGACCGTTTCGTGGAGCCGGCATGAACCAGCCTGTGCGCGAACTTGAAACGCTCCGGGTCGTCGTCAGCGCCGCCGCCGCCCCGCTGTTCGAGGCGGCCATGGCGGAAATTTGCCGCAGTGTCGCGCGGTTTCGCGAGGAACCCGGCGAGCGCTGGCGGGTCGAGGGGATCCGCGAGCCGGGCGCGGATGAGGCGGCGCTGTCGCTTGCCCTGGCACTTGCCGCCGCGGTAAGCGGCGAAGCGCCGGAGCTCCACCGCCTCCCGACCCCGGCGACCGGCTGGCTTGCGCGCAACCGTGAGGATTTTCCCGCGCAATCGATCGGCGCGCGCTTTGAGCTACGCGGGACACACCTGCCGCCCCGCCATGCCCCCGGGCGGATCATCCTCACCCTCGATGCCGGGCTCGCGTTCGGCTCTGGCGAGCATGGCTCGACGCGGGGCTGTCTCGTCGCGCTCGAAAAACTCGCGCGCCACCATCACCCTCGCCGCATCCTCGATCTCGGCACCGGGTCAGGGATTCTGGCGATGGCGGCAGCACGGCTGTTTCATCGCCGGGTGCTGGCGAGCGATATCGACCCGTGGTCGGTGCGCGTTGCGGCGGAGAATGCGCGGCGGAATTTTCTCGCGCGAAGGATCACGGTCGTTGCCGGCGATGGCTGGCGGAAACGCCCGCTTTGCCATGCCGCGCCGTTCGACCTCGTGTTCGCGAATATTCTCGCCCGCCCGCTTTGCGCCATGGCCAGCGCGCTCGCCCGCCATCTCGCCCCAGGCGGTTACGCGATCCTCGCCGGTTTGCTCGCGAGCCAGGAGGCGATGGTGCGCGCAGCCCACCGCCGGGCCGGGCTCGTCGTGGCCGGGCGGGTTCGCGAAGGGGCGTGGACGACGCTCGTGCTCCGCCGTCCGCGCTTTTCGCGATGAGGAGTCAGACCGCCCGCAAACCGAGGCACCGCGCCGTGCGCGCCGCCTCACGCTGGGCGGCGAAGACAGGGTCGAAGACCATTGCCAATTCGCCCCGGGTGAGGCCGATATCGGCGAGTTCGCGATCCGAAAGCCGCGACAGCTCCTCCATCACCAGCCGGCGCTCGGCATTGGCGGCGATTTTGTCGGCAAGACGGGTAAAGCCAACCCCGATCGCGGCAAAAATCTGGGCCAGCGCCGGCTTGCGCGTGGCATGCGCGCTCGCCACCATGGGCGCGGCAACCGATTGGCCGGCGGGAAAAATTTCGAGACTAGCAAAATCGATCGTCATCACACTTACCTCATTTCGTATGCGCTGCGGGGCCTTCGCGAGCGAGGCGCCACGCGCCGCTTGTGAGGCGGAATATGCGCCGTGGCCGGCTTTTGTGCAGGTGCGAAGAAGGCGAGGCAGTCATGACCTGGACGCATGATGATGGCATGAGTTATGAAATTTTTGCGACGCGTCTCGCCGCCCTCCGCGCTTCCCTCGCTGCCCAGGGCCTCGCCGGCTTCATCCAGCCGCGCGCCGACGAGCATCTCTCCGAATATGTCCCGCCCGCCGCCGAGCGCCTCGCCTGGCTTTCGGGCTTTACCGGCAGCGCCGGGATCGCGGCGGTTCTCGCCGACCGCGCCGCTTTGTTCACCGATGGCCGCTATACGCTGCAAGCCGCCGCCGAGACGGCGCCCACGCTCTGGGAGCGCCATCACATCACCGAAACACCGCCGCCGGCTTGGCTTGCCGCGCATGCGTCGGCGGGGGCGCGGATCGGCTATGACCCGTGGCTGATCAGCGAGGAGCAGCGCGAGCGGTTTCGCGCCGCCGGCCTCACCCTGATCGCGATCGCCAACCCGATCGATGCGCTTTGGCTGGATCGCCCGGCGCCACCCAGCGCACCCGCGGTGCCGCATGATCTCGCCTTTGCCGGGCGGAGTTCGGCCGAGAAGCGGGCCGAAATCGCGGCAATCCTGCGTGAGGCCGGCGAGGATGCCGCCGTGCTCAGCGATCCGGCTTCGATCAACTGGCTTTTCAATCTGCGCGGCGAGGATGTTCCCTTCACCCCGTTTGCCCTCGGCTTCGCGCTCCAGCATGCCGATGGCCGGAGCGAACTCTTCATGGCGGCGGAAAAACTGCCAGCGGCGACGCGCGCCGTTCTTGGCCCCACGGTCGTGATCGCCGAGCCCGCCGCCCTTGCCGCTGCGCTCGCCGCCCTCGCTGGGCGGCGCGTGCGCGTCGATCCCACGGCCAGCCCAGTGTGGTTCGCCGAACGCTTGCGCGAGGCGGGGGCGAGCGTCAGCTTCGCTGCCGATCCGTGTCTTTTACCGAAAGCGTGCAAAAACGAGACCGAGCAGGCGGGCGCGCGCGCCGCCCACCACCGCGACGGCCTCGCGCTTTGCCGGTTTCTCCACCATATGAGCGTCGCCGGCGCCGCCGAGAGCGAAATTTCAGCGGCAACCCGGCTTCTCGCCCTCCGCGCTGAGGGGGCGCATTTCCGGGGCGAGAGTTTTCCCGCGATCTCCGCCGCCGGCCCCGACGGCGCGATCATCCATTACCGGGTGAGCCCGGCGACCGATCGCCTGATCGGAACCGATAGCGTCTATCTGATCGATTCCGGGGCGCAATATCTTGATGGCACCACCGATGTCACGCGCACGCTCTGGGTCGGGCCGGGCGCGCCGCCCGAGACGCTCCGCGCGCGCTTCACCGGGGTGCTCGAGGGGCATATCGCGCTCGCGACCGCTCTGTTTCCGCAAGGCGTCGCTGGCCCGCATCTCGATGCCTTCGCCCGCCGCGCCTTGTGGGCGATGGGGCTCGATTACGACCACGGCACCGGCCATGGCGTTGGCAGCTATCTTTCCGTCCATGAAGGCCCGGCGGCGATTTCGCGCGCGGCACGGCCGATCGCCCTCGCCCCTGGCATGATTCTCTCCAACGAGCCGGGATTTTACGAGGCCGGCGCCTATGGCATTCGCCTGGAAAACCTGCTGCTTGTCCGCAAAATCCCCGAACTCAGCCACCAACGCCCGTTTCTCGGCTTCGAGACCCTGACCCTCGCCCCGTTCGACCGCGCCTTGATCGCGCCGGACTTGCTAAGCCCGGCAGCCCGCGCCTGGCTCGATCGCTATCATGCCCGCGTGCTTGCCGAACTCGGCCCCGATCTGCCACCGGCGAGTGCTGCGTGGCTCGCCCAAGCCTGTGCGCCGCTTATGCCGGCCGGCCGCGAGAATGACCGCTCGTTTTAATTCATGAGGCCGGCCGGTGTTATACGCGCCCTTTGAGGCTCGCCGCGCTGGCTTTCGCCGGGCGGGGGGCGTGGGCATCTTTGCGCAGCCGGTGCTCGCCTAAGAAAAGCAGGATGGGCGCGGCGATGAAGATCGAGGACGAGGTGCCGACGATGATGCCAAACAGCATCGTCCAGGCAAACGCCGAAAGCGTGCTGCCGCCAAAGAGCGCGAGCGGCAGGCTGGCTAGGAACACCGTCATCGAGGTGCCGAGGGTGCGGTTCAGGGTCTCGTTGATGGCGAGATCGATCAGCGCGCGGAGCGGCATGGTCTTGTATTTGCGCAGGTTTTCGCGCACCCGGTCATAGACCACGACCTTGTCGTTGGTGGAATAGCCGAGAATGGTGAGGATCGCCGCGACCATCACGAGATCGAAGGGAAGGCGGGTGATGGCGAGGAAGCCGATGGTTTTGGTGATGTCGAGCAGCAGCGTCACCACCGCGCCGACCGCGAACTCCCACTCGAAGCGGAACCAGATATAGGCGAGGATCATGACGAGGCTGATGGCCAACGCCAGCATGCCGTTCCTGAACAGTTCCGCCGAAACGCTCGAGCCCACGGCATCGACGCGCATCACCTTGGTGCCGGGGAGAGCCTCTGTGAGCGCGGCGCGGACGCGATCGGCGCTGGCCTGGGTCGCGCTCTCGCTTTTCGGGTTTTCGAGCCGGATCAGGATGTCGTCCGGGCCGCCGAAGCGCTGCACGCCGGCGCCGCCGATATGCTCGGCGGCGAGGGCGGCGCGGATCTTGGCGAAATCCGCCGGCCCCGGCGTCTTCGCCTCGATCACGATGCCGCCCCGGAAATCGATCCCGAGATTGAGCCCGGGATAGAAAAACAGCACGACCGAGAGGCTGGAGAGCAGGGCCGAGACTAATAGGCCGAGAAACCGCCCGCGCATGAAGGCGATCTTGGTGCCATCGGGGACGATACGAAACAGCGGGCGCAAAAACATGGGATTATACCGGCAGAAGGGCGGGGCGCGTCGCGGCATACCAGCGCACCATGATCAGGCGGGCGAGCAATGTCGCGGTGAATAATGTCGTCACGATGCCGACGGTGATGGTAACGGCGAAGCCGCGCACCGGGCCGGTCCCGAAGACGAACAGCATGACATGGGCGAGCAGCGCCGTCACGTTGCTGTCGAGAATGGTGCTGTAGGCGCGGGAAAATCCGGCCTCCAAGGCGCCAAGCGGCGTTCGGCCATTCTTCACCTCCTCGCGGATGCGCTCGTTGATCAGAATATTGGCATCGACCGCCATCCCGAGTGTGAGCAGGATGCCGGCCATGCCGGGGAGCGTCAGCGTCGCCTGCAGGAGCGAGAGCACAGCGAGCATCAGGATCAGATTGGCGACCAGCGCGAGATTGGCGATCCAGCCGAACAGCCCATAAAACACCGCCATGAAGGCGATGACGAGGACGAAGCCGACGGCGAGCGCGATCG
>JAJYXY010000276.1 GCA_021801465.1 Pseudomonadota bacterium | reverse complement strand
ACCAGATGCCGGCGTTTTTTACCCCCGAAGCGGCGGCGGATTATCTCGCCGCCGCCCGCGATCCGGCGATGATCACCGGCATGTGCGAGGATTACCGCGCCGCCGCCAGCATCGATCTCGTGCATGATCGCGAAAGCCGCGCGGCCGGGGAGAAAATCCGCTGCCCGCTTCTGGCACTTTGGGGGGCACGCAATTTCGTCGGGCGGCTTTACGATCCGCTCGCGGTGTGGCGCGAGTATGCCGCGGGCGCGGTCAGCGGCGGGCCGATCGAGTGCGGCCATTACCTCGCCGAGGAGGCGCCGGAGGCGGTGCGCGACGCTTTGGTCGGATTTTTCACCTGAAACCGCCGGCCGCCATCTGCGGCGAATCGGCATCTGCGAGGCCGGCTTCGCGCGCGAGAAACCCCTCGAACACCAGCAAAAGCCAAAGCGTGGTGCTGTGGTCAAAGCGCCGCGTCTCATGCTCGCGGACCAAGCGCGAAAGCGCATCGGGCTGAAACAGGCCGCTATCGAGCATCGCCTCGCCCATCAGCCGCGCATGCACGCGATCGGCGCCGGCGCGGAATTGTTCGGCGAGCGGCATGGCAAACCCTTGTTTGCGGCGATAGAGGATTTCGCCCGGAACATACGGCGCGAGCGCCCGTTTGAGGACATCCTTGCCACTCCCGCCACGAAGTTTCAGCCGCGCGGGAAGAGAGAAGCCGAACGCGACGAGATCGCGATCCAACAGCGGCGCCCGCGCTTCGAGCGAGACCGCCATGCTGGCGCGGTCCACTTTCACCAGGATATCGCCGGGGAGATAGGTGTTGATATCGACATATTGCGCCTGGGCGAGCGGGGCGGCGTCCTCGCGCTCGGCCATCAGGGCGAGGATGCGCGTCGCCGGGTCATGGCCGTCGATCCGGGCGCGAAGCCCGGGGGAAAGCAGGGCGCGGCGGCGCTCGTCTTGGACCTTGGCCAGCGTGCGATAATAGCCGAGCGCGGAATCGAGGCTGATTTCGGTCAGCGTGTGCTTGGCGCGGAGCCAGCGCGGCGCGCGATCGAGCTTGGGATAGAGGCGCGCGAGCGGGGCCAGCGCATGCCGGCGGAGCGGGGCCGGCAACAGCCGCCGCACGGCTTCCGCGACGACGTGGAAACGATAGCGCCGGTAGCCGCCGAGCACCTCGTCGCCGCCATCGCCGGAGAGCGCGACGGTGACGTGGCGGCGGGCGAGCGCACACACATCGCGCGTCGGCACCGAGGAATGATCGCCGAAGGGCTCGCCAAAAAGCCGCGCCTGCGTGCGGGCTGCGGCGATATAGTCGATCTCGGTCGCGTCGGTATGGTGGTTGGTGTGATAGCGCGCCGCCATCAGAGCCGCGTAGGGGCGCTCGTCATCGGTGCCGGGAAAGCCGATGGTGAAGGTATCGAGCGGCGCCGTTCGCCTCACCGCCGCGCGGGCGACGACGGCGCTCGAATCGATGCCGCCCGAGAGAAAGGCGCCGAGCGGCACATCGGCGATCAACCGTGTCGCGACCGCCCGGTCGAGATGGCCGAGAAGCGCGGCCTCGGCCTCGCGCGCACCGATCATCGCGGTCTCGCGCGCAAGCGACCAATAGCGCGCGGGCGCACGCCGCGCGGTTTCCGTGCGGGTGGCGAGGAGATAATGCGCCGGTGGGAGCTTCCGGATCCCCTCGAAAATGCTCGCGGGGTCGGGGATATAGCCGAGCGCGAAAAAATCCTCGACCGCGGCGGCATCGATCCGGCGCGAAAGATCGGGCACCGCGGCGAGGGCCGCGAGTTCTGAGGCGAACACCAAGGCCCCATCGGGGCGATAGCCGTAATAAAGCGGCTTCTTGCCAAGATGATCGCGCGCCAGCAGCAAGGTGCCGCGATTGCGGTCCCAAAGCGCGATCGCGAACATGCCGGAAAACCGCGTCAGCGCGCCAACCCCCCATTCTTCCCAGGCGTGCAGAATGACCTCGGTATCGCAGCGGCTTTGGAAAACATGGCCAGCGGCTTCAAGTTCGGGGCGAAGATCGGCATGGTTATAGATTTCGCCATTGAACACCACGGCGACAGAGCCATCCTCGTTGAACATCGGCTGGTGGCCGCCCTCGATATCGATGATGGCCAGGCGCCGATGGCCGAGCCCGAGCCCGGGTTCGAGATGAAACCCCTCGCCGTCGGGGCCGCGATGGCTCAGCGCGGTGGTCATGCGGCGGAGAAGATTGGCATCGATCCCGACCGGCGCGGCATGAAAAATTCCCGCAAGACCACACATAAGCCACTCCTTCGCGCGCTCATCGTCGTCAATCGTCGAAAAACCATACCACATCGGGCGTTCACGCGCGCGGCAAAACATCCAAAGAGGGGACGCAATACCCGGCGCATCCATGCCCACGCTTCCCGAGGCCCGCCAAACCGCGTAGAAGTCCGGGGATCGGATGGGAGATGATGGCGGCTGATGGTGATTTCCCCTACCTCGATGACCGGCTTTGCCCAAAGCGAGGGCACGGGCGACGGCTTTGGCTTTTCATGGGAGCTGCGCTCGGTGAATGGCCGCGGGCTCGATCTCCGCTTTCGCCTGCCGCCTGGCTTCGATGGGCTAGAAGCGGCGTTGCGCGAGGCGGCGGGGGCGCATCTCAAGCGCGGCAATGTCTCGGCGAGCCTGACGCTGCGGCGCCTACGCCCGGCGCGGCCGGAGCCAGACGCGGCGATGCTCGAACATGTGCTCACGCTCGCCCTCGACCTCGCCCGCCGCATTCCCGGCGGCACGCCACCGCGCGCCGAGGCGCTGCTCGCGCTTCCTGGCGTGCTCCGCGTCACCGAGGAGCGCGAGGGGGCGAGCGAGGCGGAGAAGACGGCGGTGCTCGCTGGTTTCAGCGCCGCACTCGGCAAGCTCGATGCCGCGCGACGGGCCGAGGGGGCGCGGCTCGCCACGATGCTGAGGGCGATCCTCGCCGAAATCGCAGCCCTTCACGCCGAGGCGTCGGCACTCGCCGACGGCCAGCCCGAGACGCTCCGCACACGGCTCAGGGCGCAGCTCGAGGGCTTGCTCGGTGGCCGCGAGACAAGTCTCTCCGAGGAGCGCTTGGCCCAGGAAGTCGCCCTGCTCGCAACCCGCGCCGATGTCCGCGAGGAACTCGATCGGTTGCACAGCCATCTCGCAGCAGCCGAGGCTTTGCTCGCGGAAAATGGCGCCATTGGCCGGCGCTTCGATTTCCTGGTACAGGAATTCCAGCGTGAGGCCAATACGCTCTGCAGCAAAGCCGCAACCAAAGACCTCTCGGCGGTCGGGCTTCGCCTCAAGGCGGCGATCGAGCAGCTCCGCGAGCAGGTGCAAAACATCGAATGACCGGGCCCAAGCCTCGCCGCGGCCTTTGCCTCGTCCTCGCCGCCCCTTCGGGTGCGGGGAAAACCTCGATCAGCCGCGCCCTGCTCGCCGCTGAACCCGACCTCCATCTCTCGATCAGCGTCACCACCCGCGCGCCACGCGCCGGCGAGCAGGACGGGGTGCATTATTTTTTCCGCACCCGTCCCGCCTTCGATGCCATGATCGAAGCGGGCGAGCTTCTGGAATGGGCGGATGTCTTTGGCCAGCGTTACGGCACCCCGCGCGCCCCGGTGGCGGCGGCGCTCGCGCGTGGCGAAGACGTGTTGTTCGATATCGACTGGCAAGGCCATCGGCAGCTACGCGCGGCGCTTCCTGGCGATGTCGTCGGCGTGTTCATCATGCCGCCACGGCGCGAGGATTTGGTGGCGCGGCTGCGCGCCCGCGGCGATGATCGCGACGAGATCGCGCGCCGCATGGCAGAGGCCGAGGCCGAAATCGCCCATGCTGGTGAATTCGACTATTGCGTCGTCAATGAGGTGCTGGCCGATGCGGTCGCCACGGTGCGCGCCATTTTGCAGGCCGCGCGCGCCGCAACCGCCCGCCAGCTCTGGCTCGCGCCGTGAGCGGTGGCAGCGTTCGGGGCGCATGAATGCAAATCATAGCGGCGTGACAGCGACATCGAGCACAGCCGCGCGCCCCTCCTCGCGGACGGCGCGGAAGGCGGCTTCGATAGCGTCGTCGAGGTCGGCAAGGTCGGTGACGCGGCGGGCGAAGGCGCCGCCGGCGGCCTCAGCGATCGCGGCGTAATCGGGGGCCGGGGCGAAGCTCACCCCGATATCCTCGGCGCGGCTCGCGAAACCCTCCGGGTGCAGCGCCAGCATCGAGAGCTTGGGCGATTTCCAGCCGCCGTTATTGTAAATCACCTGCAAAAACGGCGCCTGATAGCGCCGCGCCATCCAATGGACGCTTGCGGGGACGGAAAACATATAAGAGCCATCGCCGGTCAGCGCGACCACGGTATGATCGGGCCGCGCGAGCTTGACCCCGATCGCCGCCCCGCCATTCCAGCCTAGCGAACCGCCGCCGCTCGCCAAAAGGCTGCCAGGGCGGCTGAGACAAAGCTGATCGAGGATGGTCTGATAATGCGAAATGCCTTCGCTGAGCACGATCGTCCGCTCATCGAGATGGCGGCGGAGGCGCGCGGTGAGGACGTCGCCGGTGAGCTCGCCCGATTCCTCCGCCCGCGCCGCGATCGCCGCCCGCCGCGCCGCATGGCGGGCAGCATGATGGCGGGCGCGTTCGGCTATCGCTGACGGCTCGGGCGGAATAGTCTCGAGAGCGGCGAGGATCTGGCCGAGTGCCGTCGCCGCATCGGCGCGAAAGGCGCGCGTAGCGCCGATATACCAAAGCGGCATCTGCTCCTTGAGCGGATCGACGTCGATATGAAGAATCTCGGCCGCCGGCGAGGGGCGGTTGATTTGCGGGATCCAGGGGACGTCGCTCTCGATCACGACGACCAGATCAGCCTCGGCGAGTGCCGGATTCTGCACCTTCTCGTTCCACTGGCTGCCCTGATAGAGCGGATCATCGGCGGGGAAGTTGAGGGCACTCGGCACGGAGCAAAGCACACCGATGGCAAGCCGCCGGCAGAGCGCGACCAGTGGCGCGACCGCCTCCGGGTTGCGCCCGAGATAGGAGGTGACGATCAGCGGCCACTTGGCCCGCGCGAGCCGGGCCGCGATATCGGCGGCATCCGCGGGCGCGAGCGCCGCCGGCGCCAAAGGTCGCCAGCGCGCCGGATCGATCGCGACCGGCGGCACCTCTTCTTCCAGAACTTCGCGCGCGGCCATCAGATAGACCGGCCCCTTGGGGTCGCTGTGCGCGATTTGCAGGGCGCGGTGGATCATCTGCTTGATATTGCGACCCGTTCTGATTTCGTTGTCATAGCGCATATAGCCGCGCACCAACCCGCGCTGGTCGGCGACGTCCTGGATCCATTGGATGAACTCGTTGCGGCTGCCGGCAAGCTCGCCTTCCTGGGTGAAGGGTGAGGCGCCGGCGAGGATGAGGGCCGGCGCGCGGCCCTTGGCAGCGTTGTGGATCGCGCCGCCGAGCGCCTGGGTGCCACATTCGACATGGACGAGCACCGCCTGCGCCCGTCCGGAAACCTGGGCGTGGCCGTGCGCCGCTGAGAGCGCCACCATCTCGTTTGGGCAGGTGATGAGGCGCGGCGCCTTCCGCCCTTGCGCGCGCGCGGCGGCAAGCGCTTCGATGAGTGGCGGATGGTCACTCCCGAGATTAGCGAAGATGTAGTCTATTCCGGCTTCGACACAGGCCTCGAGCAGAGCGGCGCTCGCGGTATGGGCCATCTCAGCCGCCGCCGACGAGGCCGAGCTGCGGGCTCGAGGGCTCGGCTTGGGTGCGTTTGGGGATGCGCCCGGCGCGATGGGCGCAATAGCCCGCCTCGACCGCAAGCCGCATGGCGCGCGCCATGCGCGGCGGGTCTTCGGCGCCGGCGACGGCGCTGTTGAGCAGCACGCCGGCGCAGCCGAGTTCCATCGCTTGCGCTGCGTCCGAGGCGGTGCCGATACCGGCATCGAGAATGACCGGCACCGGGCAGGTCGCAACGATTCGGGCGATGGCGTAGGGGTTGATGATGCCAAGCCCGGTGCCAATCGGCGACCCGAGCGGCATGACGGCGGCGGCGCCGAGATCGGCGAGCTTGCGGCAGCTCACCGGATCGTCGTTGGCATAGGGAAGAACGGTGAAGCCGGCGCGGACCAGCTCGTCGGTCGCCTTGAGCAGCAATTCGATATCGGGATATTGCGTCTCACGGTCGCCGATCAGCTCGAGCTTCACCCAATCCGTGCCCAAGGCTTCCCGGCCCAATTCGGCGGTCAGGCGCGCGTCGCGCACGCTGGCGCAGCCGGCGGTGTTGGGCAGCAGGACATAGCCCGCGAGCACATCGATCAGACTCTCGGCATAGGCTTCGAGGCTGATGCGGCGGATCGCGACCGTGACCATCGCCGGCGCGCCCTCACGCAGGGCATCGAGCAGCACTTGCCGATTGGGATAGCCGCCGCTCCCGAGCAAAAGGCGCGAGGGAAAGATTTTCCCGGCGATGGTCAGGGGGTCGTCACGCATGCTCAGCCTCCGCCGAACGGCCGCACGATTTCGATCTCGTCGCCGGGGTGAAGTTCGACGTCGCCCCAAGCCCGCGCCGGCACGACGGCGCCATTGACCGCGACCGCGGTGCCGCGCGGCACGGTGACACCCTTGGCGGCGAGCAGATCGGCAAGGCGCGCGACCAGCGGCGCCGCCTCGCCATTCACCCGCAAATACGCCTCAGCGGCCGAGCGAGACATGATCACGCGGCGGGCGCCGCCGGCTGGGCGGCGAAGCGGTCGGGAAGGAACGGCGCCATCGCCGGGTCGATCACGCCCTCGATGAGATGGCGGGTGATCAGCTCGGCGGTGATCGGGGCGAGCAGGATGCCGTTGCGATGATGCCCGGTCGCGAGCACCAGCCCCGCGACCGCCGAGGGGCCGAGGAGCGGCGCGTCATCGCGCGAGCCGGGGCGAAAGCCGACCCAGGTTTCGGCGATCGGCAGCTCCTCGATCGCCGGCATCGCCCGCCAGGCGCCTTCGAGCAGCGAGAGAATGCCGCCGGCGGTGAGGCTGGCATCGAACCCGCGCTCCTCGGTGGTCGCGCCGATGATCAGCCGGCCATCGCCGCGCGGCACGAGATAGACCCGCGGTGTCCAGAGGACGTGGCGGAGCAGCGGCGCCGCCGGGTTCATCGTGAGCGCCAGCATCTGCCCCTTGATCGGCCGCACCGCCGGGCGCGCGCAAGCAGGGAGACCAGCCACCGCCGCCGACCAGGCGCCCGCCGCGAGCACCACCCGATCGGCTTCATGCAGCGTCCCATCGCCGCGCCGCACCCCGATCGCCCGGTCATTCTCCACCGCCAGCGCGACCTCGTCTCTTTCATGGAGGCGGCCGCCGGCGGCGAGAAAAGCGGCACGGAGCGCGATCACCACGCGCCGGTTATCGACCTGATGGTCATGCGGGCTGAACACCGCGCCGGCGAGCTGCGGGCCGAGCTGCGGCTCGCGCGCCCGCGCCTCGGCGGCGTTCAGCCATTCAAGTGCCACCCCCTGGCGGCGTTGGAAATCGAAGGAATGGCGCAGCCGGGCGGCGTCATCGCGGGTCAGCGCGATCTCGATCGTGCCCTCCTCGCGCAGACCGACCGCGATCCCGCTCGCGGCTTCCAGGGCCGCGGCGAAAGCCGGCCACAGCGCCTGGCCGTGCCGGGTCAAAGCGCACAGTGCGGCTTCGCCGGGCTCGCTTTCGACGCCGGCGGCGAGCATTCCGGCGGCGGCGAAGCTTGCCCCGCGCCCGGCCTCGCCGCGCTCGAAAATCTCGACGGCGACGCCGGCTTGGGCGAGCCGCCAGCCGATCGCGAGCCCGATGATGCCGCCACCGATGATCGCGACCCGCCCGCGTGTCATCGGCGCGCTCATGATTTATCCGACGCCGCCGCGGCGGGGACATAGAGCGCGCCGCCCTGGTCGCGGAATTCCTCGCTTTTCGCCGCCATGCCGGAAAGCCGCTCGGCTTCGGCGCGGAGATCCTGGGTGATCCGCATCGAGCAGAATTTCGGCCCGCACATCGAGCAGAAATGCGCGACCTTGTGTGCCTCCTTGGGCAGCGTCTCGTCATGGAAAGCGCGCGCGGTATCGGGGTCGAGCGCGAGATTGAACTGATCCTCCCAGCGGAAATCGAAGCGTGCGCGCGAGACGGCATCGTCGCGCAATTTCGCGCTCGGATGGCCTTTGGCGAGATCGGCGGCGTGGGCGGCGATGCGGTAGGTGATGACACCGGTCTTGACATCGTCGCGATTGGGCAGGCCGAGATGCTCCTTCGGCGTCACGTAGCAAAGCATCGCGGTGCCGAACCAGCCGATCATCGCCGCGCCGATCGCGGACGTGATATGGTCATAGCCCGGCGCGATATCGGTGGTGAGCGGGCCGAGGGTGTAGAACGGCGCCTCGCCGCAGGCGGCGAGCTGCTTTTCCATATTCACCTTGATCTTGTGCATCGCCACATGGCCGGGCCCCTCGATCATCACCTGGCAGCCCTTGGCCCAGGCGATCTTGGTCAACTCGCCCAGCGTCTCGAGCTCGGCGAACTGTGCCGCGTCATTGGCGTCGGCGATCGAGCCCGGCCGCAACCCGTCGCCGAGCGAGAACGAGACGTCATAGCGGCGCATGATGTCACAGATCTCGTCGAAATGTTCGTAAAGGAAGCTCTCGCGATGATGCGCAAGGCACCAGCGCGCCATGATCGAGCCGCCGCGCGAGACGATGCCGGTGACACGCCGCGCGGTCAGCGGGACATACGCGAGACGCACCCCGGCATGGATGGTGAAATAATCGACGCCCTGCTCGGCCTGCTCGATCAGGGTGTCGCGAAACACCTCCCAGGTGAGTTTTTCCGGCTCGCCATCGACCTTTTCCAGCGCCTGATAGATCGGCACGGTGCCGATGGGGACCGGCGAATTGCGCAGAATCCAGCCGCGGATATTGTGGATGTTGCGCCCCGTCGAGAGATCCATGACGGTATCGGCGCCCCAGCGGATCGCCCAGACCAGTTTTTCGACTTCTTCGGCGGCGGACGAGGTGACGGCGGAATTGCCGATATTGGCGTTCACTTTGACCAGGAAATTGCGGCCGATGATCATCGGCTCCAATTCCGGGTGATTGATATTGGCGGGAATGATCGCGCGCCCGGCGGCAATCTCGGCGCGGACGAATTCCGGGGTGACGAATTCCGGGATGGCCGCGCCAAAATCCTCGCCATCGGCGCGGCGCTCGGCGGCGCCGGCGAGCGCCTCGGCGCGGCCGAGATTTTCCCGATGCGCGACATAGATCATCTCTTCGGTGATGATCCCGGCGCGGGCGAATTCATATTGCGTGACATGCGGCGCGCCATCGCCGGCATAAAGCACCGGGCGCGCCGGGCAGGGCGGGACCAAACGATCGGCGCCGACGCCGCCATTATCCTCGGGCTTCTCGGCGCGCCCGGCGATCGGCGTCAGCGTGCGTCTCGCGAGCCAGTCAGCGCGGAGCGGCGCAAGCCCGGCCTCGAGGTCGATCTGCGTCGCGGGATCGGTATAGGGGCCGGACGGATCATAGAGCCGTAGCGGCGCCTCATCGCCACCAAGCACCACCTCACGGAACGGCACCGCGAGATCGGGCCGGTCGGGCGGGGCGGAGAAAATTTTTCGCGAGCCGGTGATCGGGCCGGTGGTGACGGTGCTCGGCTTGACTTCGATGGTCATGGCGTCATCCTCTCCCTTGCGCCGGGGGAGGGAAGGTGGCGATGTGACCTGCCAAGCTTCCGTCCCTACGCCGGCATGATCCGGATCAGGTCAACAGGGTCACCGCGGCGCGGATTGACACCGCTTGCGGAATCTCAGCCCCCTCGCGGGGCTCCCCTCGGAAAAACCGATCATCGCGCCCGCGGGATCCCTTGTCAACGTGGATTACGGCGCGCTTGCCGGCGGGGCGACCTTTCGCCGGCATCATACCCGACGGCCGTAAGAATGGCCGCTCACATGACGACGGGCGGCATGGTCTTGATGGCGCGCAGCCGCCACACCCACCCTCGGCGCAAACCAGCAAACGACCCCGCTGGCCGGTATCAGACCGTCACACGAAAATCATCGCTCGTTGCAATGACACTGCGATTGCGCCCGGCCTCTTTCGCGGCATAAAGCGCGCGGTCGGCGGCGCGGACGAGCAAGGACGGATCGTGATAGGCGTCCGGCCCGTCGCTCGCGATGCCGATGCTGATCGAAATGCGCCCGAGCGGCGTGACCTCGTGAACGATGCCGAGCCCCGCGACGGCATCTCGGATGCGCCAGGCAATTTCGTCGGCGCCGGCGACGTCGGTCCCGGGAAGCAGCACGGCAAACTCTTCGCCACCGAAGCGCGCGGCAAGATCGCCGGGGCGATGGAGGCTGCCACTGATCGCCGCGGCAAGCCGCCGCAAGCTATCATCGCCGGCGAGATGGCCATAAAAATCGTTGAAGGATTTGAAATGATCGACGTCGATCATGAGCAGCGCGATCGGCGTCGCCTCCCGTTGCGTGCGGCGCCATTCGCGCTCCAACACCTCATCGAAGGCGCGACGGTTGGCAATGCCGGTCAGGCCATCGGTCGCAGCCAGGGTCACGAGCGCGGTATTCATCGCGTTCAGCTGCTCCTCCGCCGCTTTTTGTGCCGAAATATCGCGGGAATTCGCGATGTATTCGCGCACCGCGCCGCTGACGGGGTCATAAACCGCGCCGACGCGCGTCTCCACCCAGAGATAGGTTCCATCTTTGCAGCGCCGGCGATAGGGGAAAACGATGGTGTCAGCCCCTTGCGCGAATTTACGAAGCTCTTTCCGCACCGCCGGCCAGTCTTCGGGATGGACGTCGGTACGCCAGTTGCTGCCGACTTGCTCCTCGGCCGAAAAGCCGAAAAGCCTTTCCGCCGCGGGGGAGACATAAAGCCGCCCGCCATCGGGGGACATGCGATAAATTACGTCGCGCGAATGATCGACGAGGATGCGATAGCGCCGCTCGCTCTCGCGAAGGCGATGCTGGCGCTGCGCCGCGATGTCGCGCAGCCGTCGTGTTTGCTCGGCCCAGGCGGCGATCGCGAGCACGCAAATGCCGAGGACGAGGACAAAAATCTGGGCGATGAAAATCTTCTCGCCCGGGCTCAAAACCCCGACCGAGGTGAGAAGCGAAATCGGCCCGCGCCCGGAAAGAGTAAACCCGAAAATGATGGCCGCGGTGAGAAAGGTCGCGATCGCCGTTTCCATCAGGGATCGCCGCGCCGCGATCAGGAGGAGCGGCGGAAAGACGAGAAAACGCAGCGGGTAATGAGACTGCGAGAAGACGAAACTCGCCACCGCCAGCAAAAAAGCGAAATAGCGGAACGAGGCGAGCCAGAACACGATATCGCGCTTCTCGCCCCGCGCGGAGGGGCGAAGAACCGTCAGCACAAGCGGCGTCACCACCGCAAAACCCAGCACCGCCGGAAGATACCACGCGGTCAAAGCCGCGGCGAAATCCCGCCCTGCGAGATAAAACGCGGCATCGGCAGCGAATAAAACGGGGAATACAGGCGCGACCAGCGCCGCCGTGACCAGACGCAGCAAGGCCCCCGGCCGCGCGGGGTCCGGGCGGGCGGCGAGACGCCCGCGCAGCATGCCATAGGCGATGGCGATTTCCGAGATCTTGCAGGCAGCGATCACCGCCGCCAAAAGCCAGCCATAGGCGTGAAAGCCGATCTCGAAAATCATGTCGGCGAGCAGAGCGAGGGTAAGAATACGCGCGATCCCGCCGCCCCGCCGGTCGAGGAGAAAGCCAAGCAGCAGCCCATTGCCGAGCCATATCACGGGCGCATGGCCAAAGCGCCGCGCAACCCAGGCATTCAAGGCCTCGATCGCGACGAAGCCGAGCGTGACGGCAACGGCCTCCGTCCATATCCTCAGCGAGGCGAACAGGGTGGGCAACAACACCCCCTGATGACGAGATAGCGGACATGCATGATACATCATCTGATCATGGGGGCAGAAATTTAAAGCGGGGTTACCCGCGCGCGGGCGGCGTTTGCGATAGCAGCTTGGCGATCATTTCCCGGCTGTTGGCGCTGAGGCCAGGGCGCGCGGCAAGCCCCTCCAGCGCCGCCGAAATCAGCGCCCGGCGCGAAGGCGGGGTGCGCCGCCAGGATGTGAACGCCGCGACGAGACGGGCCGCGATCTGCGGATTGGCGGGATCGACGGCGGCGATGGTCTCGGCGAGCAGGGCGTAGCCGTCACCCGAGGCGTCATGAAAGCCTGGGAGATTGGCTTGCGCGAAACTGCCGATCAGGGCGCGCAGGCGATTGGGGTTGGCGGTGGTGAAATCGGGATGGCGGGTGAGGGCGCGGACACGCGCCGGGGCGCCTGGCAGCGGCGCCGTTGCCTGAATAGCGAACCATTTGTCGAGAACCAGCGGATCATGCCGCCAGGTCGCGTAAAAATCAGCGAGCGCTGCCTCCCGCTCCGGCCGCTCGGTCGCGGCGAGCAAGGTAAGGGCGCCGAGCCGCCCGGTCATCGTCGGCGCGGTTCGATATTGCTCGACGGCGGCCGCGATCGCCGCGTCACCGCCGCCGGCGACGAGATAGGAAAGAGCGGCAATGGCGAGCGCCCGCCGGCCCATCGCGGCACCATCGATCGCCGCCGAGTCGGCGGCGTGGAGTTTTTCGTACACGCCGCGGAGCGGCGCCGCCAGCGTCTGCCCGATCGCCGCGCGCAGGGTCTCGCGCGCCGCGTGCAGGGCGTCGGCATCGATTTCCGCCATCTCCTCGGCAAGCGCCGTCTCGGCGGGCAGCGTGATCGCTTCGGCAACGAAGGCAGGATCGCGTTCGGCCTCCTCGAGGCGTGCCGCAATCACGGTGATCAACCCCTCATCGGGGTGGATGGCCGCGCCTTCGCGCCAGGCGGTGGCCGCAGCGAGCAGGATTTCGCTGGCATAGCGCTGTAGGCAATCCCAGCGAAGAAACGGATCGGGGTCATGGGTTGCGAGAAAGCGAAGCCTCTCGCGGCTGAGGCCGAGAATTTTGACCGGGGCGGAAAACCCACGCCCGATCGCCGCCACCGGGCGCCGGCCGACATCCTCGAAATGCCAGGTTTGCGCTGGTTGATCGAGAAGCAGGTGTCGGGTGGCACTCGGCGCGCCGGTCTCGCCCGCCAGTCTCGCCGCGATCGGGGCGCCGGTCTCGGCGTCCAAAAGCCCGAGCGCGAGCGGGATCGGCAGCGCCGGCTTCTCCGCCGCCCCTGGTGTTGGCGGAATGTGCTGGCGGAGATGAAGGCGGAAGGTTTCGGCCTCAGCGTCGTAGATTTCCTCCACGGTGACCTCCGGCGTGCCGGCGGTCGCGTACCAGGCGAGGAACGGGGTGAGATCGAGGCCGGCGCCGGCGCCGAGGGCCTCGAGAAAATCCTCGATCGTCACCGCCCGGTTGTCACAGGTCGCGAAATAGCGATCCATCCCGGCGCGAAACCGCTGCGGACCGAGGAGGGAGGCGATCATGCGCACCAGTTCCGCGCCCTTTTGATAGACCGTCGCCGTGTAGAAATTATCGATTTTCTGGTAGGAATCCGGCCGCACCGAATGGGCGAGCGGCCCGGCGTCTTCAGGAAATTGGGCCGCGCGCAGGCGGCGCACATCCTGGATGCGTTGCAAGGCACGGCTGCCTTGGTCTGCGGAAAATTCCTGGTCGCGAAACACCGTCAGCCCTTCTTTGAGCGAGAGCTGAAACCAATCGCGGCAGGTGATGCGGTTGCCGGTCCAGTTGTGGAAATACTCATGCGAGATCACCGTCTCGATACCGCGATAATCGGCATCGGTCGCGGTGTCGGGGCGGGCCAGGACATAGCGGGTGTTGAAGATATTGAGCCCCTTATTCTCCATCGCCCCCATGTTGAAGTCGGACACGGCGGCGATGTTGAAGACATCGAGATCATATTCGCGGCCAAAGCGGCGCTCATCCCACGCCATCGCCGCCTTCAGGCAGTGCATGGCGTAGTCGCATTTATCCTCGTCACCACGCCTGACCCAGATCGCGAGCTGGATTTCCCGCCCCGACTGGGTCACGAAGCGATCGCGGACAGCGATGAGATCGCCGGCGACGAGCGCAAAGAGATAGCAGGGTTTCGGGTGCGGATCGTCCCAGCGCGCCCAATGCGTGCCGTCGTCGTTCTCGCCGTGCGCGACGGGATTGCCATTGGAGAGCAGAATCGGCGCGGCCTCGCGATCGGCGATCAGTGTCACATGGTAGCGGGCCATGATATCTGGGCGGTCGGGGAAGAAAGTGATGCGGCGGAAACCCTCGGCCTCGCACTGGGAATAAAAATTACCGCCCGAAACATAAAGGCCGGAAAGCGTCGTGTTGGCGGCGGGATGGATCTCGGTCGTGGTCTCGAGAACGAACGCGCCCGGCGGGTCGAGAAGGGTCAGATGATGGGGGTCGAGCGTATAGCGCTCCGGCCCGAGTTCGACGCCGTCGAGCCGGATCGCGCGAAGGTTGAGTGCCTCGCCGTCGAGAACGAATGGCGCCCCCGCGGGCGCCAGAGGGGCGCGGCGCACGGTGAGGCGGGCGGTGACGGTGGTGGTCTCCGGCGCGAGGCGCAGCGTGAGCGCGACGGTCTCCACCAAGAATGTCGGCGAACGATACTCGGAAAGGCGGATCATTGGCGCGGCTTGGGTTTCGCTCATGGTCACTCCGGGGCGCAAAACGCTATTTTACCCGATTCCCGAGCCACCGCCCAAGCTGGGAAAAGCGACGTTCTTTTTTGAACATCAGAACCAAAAAAACTTGCCCCTTGGGCAGTGCCAACGGCACTGCCTGCTCGGAGGAAGTTGCCACTCCGAGAAAACGGGAAGAAAGTCTTTTTGCTTCTTTTTCTTCAGAAAAAGAAGTCTTTATTTCCCGATATCATTGGCATGGCGCGTGCGGTGATGGCGGCGGTGTCGATTCTGGCATCGAACGCGCCATAGGCGGCGCCGCGCGGGGCAAGACGGAGGCGGCAGAACGCCTCGGCGAGCGGGTTCCCCCAGATGAGGAGCACGGCGGCGCAGGCGGCGAGCGCGATCTGCTCGACGAGAAGCCGCGCCTGCGCTTCTCCCGCCGGTTCGAGCGCGATCTCGGCGATCCAGGCATCATAGAGCCTTTCGCGGCCGCGCGCCGCCTCGAGAAACGCCCGGAGTGCGGCAACGCTTGCCGCCTCGCGGGTGATGGCGCGGAGCACGTCGAGCGCGATGACATTGCCCGACCCCTCCCAGATCGCATTCAGCGGCGATTGGCGAAAAAGCCGCGGCATCGGCCCGCTCTCAATATAACCGCCGCCGCCCAAGCACTCCATCGCCTCGGCAACGAAGCCCGGGGCGCGTTTGCAGATCCAATATTTGGCGCACGGGAGCAGGATGCGGGCGAGCGGATCCGCCGCGTCGAGGGCGGCCGCGAGGCGGAAGGCGAGCGCTGTCGCGGCCTCGCTTTCGACCGCGAGATCGGCGAGCACCGCCGCCATCGCCGGCTGATCGATCAGGCGGCGCTGAAAGGCGGTGCGATGGGCGGTGTGCCAGAGCGCTTGCGCTAGCGCCGCGCGCATTTGCCCGGCCGAGCCGATGGCGCAATCGAGCCGCGTGTGCTGGACCATTTGGAGGATGGTCGCGATCCCGCGCCCCTCGT
>JAJYXY010000299.1 GCA_021801465.1 Pseudomonadota bacterium | reverse complement strand
CTCGAGCGCGCCATAGAGCAGAACCCGCGAACAGAGCCGGTTGATGCGGCGTGGCACGCCGCCGGTGTGGCGATAGACGGCGGCGAAGGCGCCGGCCTCGAAACTTGGGTTGCTCCCCGACCAGCCGGCGGCCTTGAGACGATACTCGATATAGGCGCGGGTCTCCTCCTCGTTCAGCGGGCCGAGATGATAGGAGGCAAGAACGCGCTGGCGGAGCTGGTCGAGATCGGGGCTCGCGAGCGTGCGGCGGAATTGCGGCTGGCCGAGCAGGATGGTTTGCAACAAGGCGTGCCCGCCATCGGTGATGTTGGAGAGCATGCGCAATTCCTCGAGCGCCGGGATGTCGAGATTCTGCACCTCGTCAACGACGAGCAGGGTGCGCCGGCCGCAAGCGCGATGGTTGCGCAGCATCGCCTCGAAGTCACGCAGCAAAGCGGCCTTGTCACTGCCATCGATCCCGAACGCGGCGGCGATCAGGCGAAAGAGATCATTGCCGGAAACCTGCGTCGTCACGATCCGCGCCAACACATAGCTCGCTTGGTCGATCTCGGAGGCGAGACGCTCGACCAGCGTCGTCTTGCCGGCGCCGACCTCGCCGGTGATGATGATGAACCCCTCCTCCTGCGACAGGCCATAGACGAGATGGGCGATGGCGCGGCTATGCACGCTCGATCCGAAGAAGAAGCGATGATCGGGGGTGAGCTGGAACGGCGGCAGCTCGAGCTTGTAGTATTCCTGGAACATGCACTCGCTATTGAAAGGTTTTGGTCAACCCGACGGTCACCATGTTCGCGGTCGCGCTGACGCCGGGCAAATTGCCGAGAAACTCCATATAGGTATATGTCGCGATAGCACTTAACGTTGGACTAATGGTGTAGGTGAGCGAACTCGACGCCTGGAGGGTGGTGAAATTCTCCGCCGGCTGCCCTGCGACATAAAACGACATCGGCCCATAGGTGAAAGAATTGGTGGCGGTCAGATCATCGGAAATCGTGTGGGTCCAAGACAGTGTCCCGTAAGACATACGATCGGAATAAGACAGAAGGCCGGGAACGACGGAAATCGAATAATCGGTCTCGTGGCTCCCGGTGAGCGAGAACGTGTCGCGGTCATAGGTGGTGGTGATGCCGGCATTAAAAAGCTTGGTCTGGAGCAATCCCTCCTCGAGCGCAAAAAACGGATTGGCGATGGCAATTGGCGCGCCGGTCGCGGTCGAGGTGGTCTGTCCGGTCGGCAGCAGCGTCGAATTGGCAAGGTTGTTCTGGATCGCCTGCGGCGCGGTGTCGAGATATTCGGTGTAATTGGCGTTGATCTTGGTGCGCTTGGTGAGCTGATACTCGCCGTCGAGATAGGGATAGGTAAGGCCGTATTTGTGGCCGTAGGTTGCGATCACAGTGCTATCGGCATTGGGCTTCCATTTGAAGCCGACATCCCAGATCGCATCATGGATCGCGATGTCGGGCTGCATGTTGTAGTTGATGTCTTCCCAGCCGCCGCCAAAAAGCAACGCGAAGCTATGCGTCAGCGCATAGGAAAATTCATTGTCATAGATATTCTGATAGGAATCCGGCCCCATGCCAAAGCCGTTATATTGCTGCAAATCAGCGGTGCTCTGAAGTTGCAGGCGGCCAAGGAAATCTCCCGTAGTGAACTGCGCCTGCTCCTCGGTGGTCATTAGATTGCCGTTGAACGGATTGAAATAGGCGGGATACTGCGAGCTTGATGGAATATAGCTATTGACGCCGTTGAGCCCGGTCATGCCGAAATTGGTATTGTTGAAGGAATACATCAACTTGCCAGTGCCGTAATCACCGAACTGGTGCTGGATATACGGGGCAATTGAGAAGCTTGTGATTTGCTCGGTAAAAGCTGGGTTATAGCCGAACGGGCCGATCGAGCCGCCGGGTGTATCCTGGGTCGAGGCAAAACCCTGAAGATTGAGGAAGAGCGTATCGGGAACGAGGGTGATGGTCGCCTGCGCAGCGCCGTTCTCGTCGATCTGATTGAGCCCGGAATAGCCTGGAAAAATCAATAGGTTGGGGTCATAGGTCAAAGTTGCCTGGACACGCTGGGTATCGCCGACGATCGAGATCGAGGGGTTGATCGAGGTATAGATGTCAGAATCGCGTGGCGCACTGATCATCAGCACGTTGTCGATATAGGTCTCGCTGACATTGAGGCTGGACGTGATCGCCCACGCCGGCGGCGTCCCGCCACCTTGCGGCGGCGCCGGGGCGGCAGGCGTGAGCGGCGTTGGCAACACGTCAGGGTTGGCGAGCGGCGGCGCGCCGAGATTGACCTGGGCAACCGCGATCGGCGAGGGGGCGGCCGGCGCGACCGCAGGCCCCGGAACCTCCTGCGCCCACGCTTGTGCCACGCCAAACCCCATCGCCGTCGCGACACCGCACGCCACGTACACGGCGCCGCAATGTTTGATCTCGGCCCATTTTGGGCGAAAAACACTCATCTGATGGCCCGCCCCCCGCTCGCTGCCATCAGTAATAGTAGGCGCCGAAGGTGCTGTTTGTCGTCAATTGAGTTTTGTTGAGTAAAAGCATGATCGATGGGCAAGGCGCGATTAGATCGAGCGCCGCTTCCACCTCACCCCGTCGCGTCTGTTCAGCTTCGACGACGAATACCACCTGCCCGACCACCGGCGCCAGTGCGCTTGGATCGGAGGTGGAGAGACAGGGCGGCGCATCGAGCACGACCACCATTTTCCCCAACCGACGTGTGAGGCGCTCAACGGCGTTGGCAACAGAGACTTTGGCGGTCAACTCGCCGCGCCCCTGACCAAAGCCGCCAATGGGAAGCACGGAGAGTGCCTCCACCCGCGTCGGCACGATCAGATCTTCGAGACGCGCGGCAAGGCCGCCGCCGAATTCGAGCAAACCCGGCCGCTCCATGAGATTGAGGTGATAGGTGAGCGAGGTGTGCTTGGCGTCGGCGTCAACAAGTAAGACCGGCCGGGTGCCAAAATGGGCAATGCTCGCCGCAAGATTGAGAGAGATGAAGCTTTTCCCTTCATTCGGTCGGGCGCTGGTCACCATCACCAAATTGGCGAGCCCTGTCGCCGAGGTTGCTAGCTTGGCAGCACCGTCGATCTGGCGCAGGACCTGGCTTTGAACAAGGCGAAACTCCTCGGAGACACGTTCGCGCTTACGTCCCCAGGGGATCATACCAGCCTGCTCCAGCACCTGGAATTCGACCGTGGGCGGCGCGGCAACGTCTGACACGGCAACACCCGGCGCGGGCGTTGCCAGCGGCGGCGTTTGCTCGGGGAACGCCTGGCTCGGCGCCGAAGGCAGCGGTGCCGAAGGCAGCGGTGCCGACTGGGCCAATTCCTCGAGACCACGGAGGTGCTTTGCCGCCCGCTCAATCAGATGCGACGCCTTTGTTTGTACCGTCACACGAACCTCGCCAACCAATGCGAACCTGGCATCGCCGGAAACCAATGTGGCCCGGTGATAAAGGCCCCGAACATGAGTACCAAGAGCATGATCCCGAAACCAAACGTGACGATCGGCATAAGCGCATGCTGCCGCGGTCCATGTTGGACGAGGGAGATGCCACCCAGCACCGGAAGACCGAGCGCGCGGAGATCGTTTGATGTGTAAAAACAAGAGTCAAGATGCGCGAGAGCCACCGCAAGCGCTCCCCCGCCAAGAATACCGATGACGAACACCCCCACCATCAGCAAGGCACGCTTGGGCGCAACCGGCTCACGTGGCATTTGCGGCGGATCGATGATTTGCAGGCGGAGCTTATCGGCATCGGTGTCTGCCGCCTTGGAAAGCCGCATCACTTCGCGACGATTGAGCAATTCCTCATAGGTTTTACGCAAAACCGAGTAATCGCGATCGAGATCCATGTATTCAGCCTGGATCCCAGGCTCATTGCGGACGATCGCAGCAAGCCGTTCGCGCGATTTCTTAGCCTCATCCAATTGGCGCTGGAGCGAGGTGACCAAGGCCTGAGCATCGAGGAGCCGAACTTTGATCTGATCGTAGGCGCCGTTCGGGAGCCCACGCCCGGTACCGCCCGCCGCGTGCTCCCCCCCACCAACCGAAGGGGAGGCCTTCAGTTCCGCGACGAGACGGCGAGCAGCAATCACCTCCGGATGGTCATCGGTATATTTGAGGCGAAGCTCTCGCAGTTTTTTCTCTGCCGCCAGCAAATCCGGGTCACCACCAGCGCCACCCCCCGCGGCGTTCTTGAGCGCCGCGCGCCCCGCTTCAGACATTTGCTGCGGCGACGTGGTGTGCAGGTCTTGCTCCAGCATGTCGCGTCGCGCGGTCGCATCGGCGAGTTCCCCCTCGAGCTGCGTCACTTGGGCACGCGCGGCTTCCAGCCCGCCAACGCCACCATTCGCATCCGAGGGCAAAAGCTCAAGATATTTCGCCTGAAAATCAGCCCGCCGATGTTCGGCCTCGCGCAGTTTGGCCTCGTATTCAGTGATCTGGGCATCAAGGAAATGCCCCGCATTTTGCATCTGCGAGCGGTTGGTACCAGTCGCGCTCTCGATGAAAATAGTGATCAGCGTCTGCACCACGTCATAAGCCAGGCGCGGACGGGTGTTACGATACGTGATCGTGAATAGATTATTGGTTTGCGACTGAATGCGAATGGCCGTCGAGAGCTGCTCGATGAGCGCGTTGCGGCGCACCGGATCGGGCGCGAGCAAATCGAGGTCGGTCTTTGAAACCAGCTTTTCAAGATTGGGCCGGCTGAGGAGGGTGCGCTGCAAAAGATCGACTTGGTTGGCTGGCGTACTGTCGATGGCGAGGCCACGAAGCAGCGGGGTGAGCACCGCGTCGGCATCGACATAGAGCCGCGTGCTTGCCTCGAATTGATTGGGCATGAGGACAACGCCGATCCAGCCACCGACGCAAAGCAGCCAGGCACACACCAGCGCGAGCCAACGCCGACGCCAAGCGCCAACGAGATAGCGATGGATAAGCGTGAAAATCTGATCCATCGCCGACGCTCAGAACCACGATTGCGGAATGATCAACGTATCGCCCGGTTTCATCTCGACGTTCTGTGACACATCACCATCCTTGAGCAAGCTGTTCAGCTTGACGTGGATGATCTGCTGCTGACCATTGGCGCCGCGGCGCACGATCACCGAGCGATTACCCGCGGCATATTTGGTCAACCCCTTGGCCTCGATCATGACGTCAAGCACCGTCAGGTGGTCGCGATAAGGGATCGCCATCGGATCCGCGGCTTCGCCGATAACGCGCACTTGTCGATCGAATGGCCCGACAAAGGAATGCATCATCACCGTCACGGTCGGATCCTTGACGTACTTCTTGAGCTTTTCGGCGATGTCCTCGCCGAGCTGGCTCGGCGTCTTGCCGGCAGCCATCATATCGGGCACGAGTGGGACCGAAATCCGGCCATCCGGCCGCACCGGGAGCGCTGTTACACTCAAATCCTGTGCCTGATAGACGAAAATCGACAGCGTATCGCCCGGACCAATGATGTAATCGCCCGCAGTCTCCGGCCTTGCGGTATTGGTTGGATCTAGGGATTTTGGCGTCGGCGAACAAGCGCTCATAACAACGGCAAGAAAGAGCGCAGCAATAATTCCAAAAACCGATCTCTGCATGTTCACGACCGCCCGCGCGTTTCGATGATTGTTTGTTAGCCTGTTTATGTTACTTAAAAGCAAAATTTCACACAAGCCTGGCATTTAACAAAAGTCCGACCTTTATGGAATGCCGGCGTAAGCCTAGCGCCTCCAGAAGGCGCCAATTACGCCGAAAATCCAGACAAGCCGCATCTCGCCCACAATCCACCGATGCCCGCGCAAACTAAGCCCGTACAGCGATCTGATAAAGCATTTAGGCGCGGAAGGAATCGAACCCCCACCCTCTGCCATGTAATGGCAGCGCTCTGCCACTGAGCTACACGCCTCCAAGGCAATGCCACACGGACCGACGCCAACCCCCTTAATCGCCGATATCATCAAGGCCAATCTTGTCGAGGCTGTTGAACGCGACCATTTCGCAATGAACGCCGCCCATCGCTTTGATACCATAGCGTCGCAGTAAATAGCAGAGAGATTATTTTTTTGTAAAGCCGTCTATGGTCAGCTCAAGGTACCCGCGCCAGGACGCCGCCCCTGGCACACCGCATCCTGGTGGCTGCCTCCCACAGCCCCGGCAAGGATGAGGGGTCAGCGGTTATCGCCGGTCACGGGTACGAGAAAGTTAACAATACATTCATTCGACGGCCCTGGACGCGGATTTGATTGGGGTTTAACATCTCTGTTGACAGAAGGTGAAGTCTTGTTGTAAAAATTTCTGAGATGTGTAGAAATTAATACATTTGTGGGTAAGTCGCAGTTTATTTGATATCGAGTAAATCTATATCAAGTAAATTGCGGATCTGGGCACATCATTAGGGGAAAAAACTGCCTTGCACCGTGATTAAGAGGTTGCGTTGCCGCCTAAAAATGTGACGGCGCGGGAGGCTAGCAGCAGAACATTCATAACATCATCTGACAGAATTTGTCTTATAACTTCTATTTTGTCGTAATTTTGAGAAAGCTGACGCAGCGGTTGGGAGAGAACAGTGACCAAAGTTTTTGGCCATTACATGTCTTCTGAAGTACTCATGCTTTGGCTGATCGAAGCCGTGCTCAGTTTTACGCTAATCGCGGCACTGCTTGCGTTCGGCACCGCGAATCTCGTCGTGAGTAAGGCGGTGTTTTCCGACACATCGTTCCAAATCGTCGATATGGCGGCGTTAGTCGCCGTGCTTTTCGGCATCGTTGGCCCGGCGCTCGGGCTCTATCGGCGCGACACTCTGCTTTATACGCGGCGGCTTCTCATCAATATTGGCCTCGTCGCCCTTGTTGTACTGCCGGTATTGGCACTGCTCGCGCGCTTGCTCCACGCCGATTTCCTCCGCCTCATCACCACCCGTGAAGCGATGTGGCTGCCGCATGTTCTGCTCGCCTGGCTGTTCTGCCTTATAGTGACACGTTCGGCATTCCGCTTTGCCTTGCGGCATGGGGTGTTCGCCCGTCGCATTCTCCTGGTCGGCGAAGAGTCTCGAGCGCTTTTCCCATCCGCCACCGGCGCTCACGAGGCAGCGTTTTTCGATGTCGCCGGCACGCTCGCAGGCGACGAGGCTGAGGCGCTCGATCCCGCGGCTCTTCGTGCCCGGGGGATCTGGGGCATTGTCGTCGGCACCTCGGCGGGCGTGAAGCTACCGACAACGAGCCTGCTCCGCTGTAAAAGCGCCGGCATCCGCGTCTTCAATGCAGTGGAATTCCGCAAACGCCAATTCCGCCGCCTCGATCTCGAACGCCTGCCAGCAGATTGGCTAGTCTTTGCCGAGACCGCATGCGCTGGCCGTCTGAACCAAGCGTTCAAGCGTAGCTTCGACGTGGTGCTGAGCGTAGCACTTTTGGTACTTGTCCTCCCGCTGATGCTGCTTACGGCCCTCGCTATCCGCCTCGACAGCAAAGGCCCGGTCTTTTACCGCCAGGAGCGCGTCGGCTTGGGTGGAAAGCCGTTCACCTTGCTTAAATTCCGCAGTATGCGGGTCGATGCCGAAGCCGCCGGCCCGGCTTGGGCGGCTGCCGCCGACCCACGCGTCACCCGCATCGGCGGCTTCTTGCGCCGCACCCGCATCGATGAATTACCGCAGCTCCTCAACGTGCTGCGCGGCGAGATGAGCCTGATCGGGCCACGCCCGGAGCGCCCGCATTTCGTCGCAAAACTCGCGGCCGCGATCCCGCATTACAACGACCGCAGCTTCGTCAAACCAGGGATTACAGGCTGGGCGCAGGTCAATTTCCCCTATGGCGCATCGGTTGAGGACGCGCGGATGAAACTTGCCTATGATCTCTATTATATTGCTCATCGCAATCTATTTCTCGATCTCCTGATCCTCGCCTCCACCGTGAGGGTGATCCTGTTTCGCGAGGGTGCACGCTAAGATCGCGACAGGGAGGCAAAAATCGCCTATCTTGGCGGCATGGCGAGGTTAATTCCCTTCCTGTACGCCGCCTGGTCCTTGACCTATGGCTTGCTAGCCTTGTACGCGGCGCTTTTTGGCCGACGCGGGCGCGTGGGGCTCGTGCTCATTGGCGCGATTTTGCTAACTGCCCTTTGGGCGGCGACCATCGCCTCCTTCCCAGCGATCCCTTTTTCGCGGATGGCTGGTGGGCTTGAACTTGCGCGCGATGCCGCCTGGTACGGGTTTGGCCTTTTCCTCCTGCCGCCGCCCACGTCAGGGCTTCGCCCGTTTCGCCAAACCCTCCTCGCTCTTGGCCTCCTCTGCGCCATTTTAGCCGTCTTTGCCGTGTTCACCGACGCCGTCCCAGAGGGTGATCTTGCCATCACGTCACCTGCGATCGCCGCGCGACTTGGCTTTGCCATTGCCAATCTGCTTTTGATCGAAAACCTCTATCGCAACACCCGTATCGAACAACGCTGGCATATCAACCTTCTCGTTATCGCCATCGGCGCGCTCTTCGTCTATGATTTGATGCTTTATGCTGACGCGATCATGTTTCGTCGGTTTTCGGCGCCGCTCTTTGCCGGGCGCGCCATCATCGCGATCGGCCTCGCCCCGCTGATCGCGCTCGCGGTGCGGCGCAACCGCAAGCGCGGGATCGCGGTGCAGATTTCGCGTAGCGTCGTCTTCCATACAACGACATTGCTCGCGAGCGGTATTTTTCTTCTCGCCCTCGCTGGTGCCGGGGAAGTGTTTCGCCATTTCGGCGCCAATTGGGGGGTTCTCGCAGAAACCTGCCTCCTTTTTGGCGGGATAGTGGTCATCGCCGTCCTGCTCAGCTCCGGCTCTGCGCGCTCACGCCTAAAATCTCTTTTTGTCGATCATTTCTTTACCTCTCGCTATGATTATCGACAGGAATGGATGCGCTGTATCACCGCTCTCGCGACGCCCGATCCCGCCGTGACCCTACACGAGCGGGTGATCCGCGCGACTGCCGAGGTCGTCGACAGCCCGGGTGGCGTGCTTTTCCTGCGCGCCGCTGGCGAGGCCGGATTTCATTGGGCGGGCTCGCTCAACCTGCCGCCCGCCGGCGTCATGTTGGGCTCCGATCATCCGCTATTCGCGCGGCTCGACGCGGGCGAGAGCATCATCGTCGCCGACCCTGCGGCGGAACCCTGGATCGAGGAATATCCTCCGCTGTGGCTCGCTGTGCCGCTGGTTCATGCCGGGCAGCTGATCGGGGCAATCTTGCTTGCGCCGCCACGCGCTCCGTTTCGCCTCGATGGCGAGGTGTTTACCCTGCTTCGGACCATCGGCCAGCAGGTCGCGGTGTTCATCGCCGAGCAGCGCGCGGCGCAAGCCCTGGTCGAAACCCGTCATCTGCGCGAATACGGCCAACGCTTCGCCTTCATCGCGCACGACATCAAGAACGTTTCGAGTCAGCTTTCGCTGCTGCTCGCCAATGCCGAATTCCACCTCGACAATCCCGAGTTCCAGCGCGACATGCTAGCCACCGTGCGCGCGGCGGCAGCGAAAATCAGCACCCTGCTCGTGCGGCTCAATGCGCCAGAGGCCGAGGCCGCCCCTGTTGGCATCGCGCCGGTAGAACGCATTGCCGCCATCGTCGCGACCCTTCGCCAAAGCCGCGGGGTGCCGATCGCCATCACGCGCGCAGACAGGCAGACGGGAAAAATCGCCATGCCCCTTGAAGCCTTCGACGCCGTCATCACCCATCTCCTCGATAATGCGCTCGACGCCGAAGAGAGCGCAGGCCGCCCCGGTCATGTCGAACTGCGCATCGTGGCGATGGAAAACGAGGCGGTGATCGAGATCAGCGACCGTGGTGTCGGCATGACGCCGGCATTCATTCGCGATGAGCTATTTCGCCCCTTCCGAACCTCCAAACGCGCCGGCTCGGGGATCGGTGCCTTCCAGGCACGCTCGCTTGTGGAAAAATCTGGCGGCAGCCTACACGTCCGCAGCATTGAGGGCACAGGGACCTCCATCCGCCTCTCGCTGCCGCTTTTGGCGAGCGTCGAGGCTGCCTGATGCGGTACTGTCGAAAATATCCGCCCGCGCGTTGCCCTCCAGGCCTTGACCGCTGGCGCAATGATCGTTTGCCAAATTTGGGTCGCGGCCTGACTTCCTTCGTAACGGCGAGGGTCGCATGAGCAACGCGAAACTTCTGATCGTCGAAGATGACGAGGGGCTCTGCAGCCAGTATCGCTGGGCGTTCCCGGGTCTCAAGCCGATCATCACCCATCGCCGGGTCCAGGCCGTGGCGGCATTCGCCAAGGAGCGCCCGGGGGTTGTGGTGCTCGATCTCGGGCTCCCACCCGACCCCGATGGGGTGAGCGAAGGGTTCGCGACGCTGGACGAGATTTTGCGTGCGGCGCCAGCGACCAAAGTGATCCTCGCGACCGGCAGCAACGAGCGCGAGAACGCGCTCCGCGCCATTGCCGCGGGGGCTTATGATTTCTACGAAAAGCCAGTCGATATCGCGGTCTTGCGCGGCATCGTCGATCGTGCGCTTCGGCTTCATGACCTCGAGGAGGAGAATGCGCGCCTCGCTGAAGCGGCGGGACAGACAGCCATTCCGCGCATCGTCACCGCAGCCGAGCCGATGCTGAAAATCTGCCGTGACATCGAAAAACTTGCACAGGCCGATGTACCGGTTCTGCTGCTCGGCGAAAGCGGCACCGGGAAAGAGGCGCTGGCGCGGGCGCTCCATGATCTCGGCCCGCGCGCCAAGGGCCCGTTCATCGCCCTCAATTGCGGCGCCATTCCGGAAACCCTGCTCGAGAGCGAACTTTTTGGCCATGAGCGCGGCGCCTTCACCGGCGCCGTGCGGCAGAGCATCGGGAAAATCGAGATGGCCCATCGCGGCACGCTATTTCTCGATGAGATTGGTGATCTGCCCCATCCGTTACAAGTCAAGCTCTTGCGCTTCCTGCAGGATCAGGTGATCGAGCGGATCGGCGGGCGCCAAGGCATCCAAGTCGACGTGCGCGTCGTCTCGGCGACCAACAGGGCGGTGGAGAGCGAGATTGAAACGGGGCGGTTTCGCGCCGATCTCTACTACCGTCTCAATTCGGTGACATTGCGCATTCCGCCGCTTCGTGCCCGCGAAGGCGATGCGATTTTGCTCGCCCGCTATTTCCTGCATCGCTTCAATCGCGAATTGCAACGCCCTGTGCGGGGGCTGAGCGAAAGCGCCGCCGCCGCGATCGCGGCGCATGACTGGCCGGGCAATGTGCGCGAGCTGGAAAACCGCATGAAGCGGGCGGTGGTGATGACCGAGACGCGGCTGATCGAGCCCGCCGATCTCGAACTCGCCGCACCCGAGAGCGCGCACATGGGGGCGGCCGAAGAGGGCGAGGATCTCGATCTTCGCGCGGCACGCCTCAAGGCCGAGCGCAATGTGATCGGGCGGGCGCTCTCACGCGCCAGCGGCAATTTTTCGGCTGCAGCACAACTGCTTGGCATCAGCCGCACGACCTTGTACGGGTTGTTACGAACCCATGGGCTGGATGCGTCGCTTCCCGAAGGCGCCGTGCAAGAGGCAACGGAAAACCAATGATATTGGCACTCACCCCAGGACTGCCCGCCCGTTCGCGCCTGGCTCTCGCCACCACGGCGCTCGTCGCGCTGCTTTGGCCAGGGCTCGCCGCCGCCGCCGATCATTACGCTAAGGCCGAAGCGCTGCTCGCGAGCGGCGATCTCCGCGGCGCGCAGATCGAGTTCCGCAACGCCGTGCGCGATGATCCCGAGAGCGGTCGGGCGCATTTCGGTCTCGCTGATGTCGATCTTCGCCTTGGCGACCCGGTGGGCGCGGAAAAAGAGGCGGGCAAAGCGCGCACCCTCGGTTTCGAGCCGCGCCGGGCGACCGAGATCCTCCTCCAATCCTATCTCGACCAGCAGCGCCCGCGTGACCTGCTTGAGACTTTTCCCGCGACCGGCAATCCGCCCGATATCGCACCGACGATCCTTGCCGGGCGCGCGCGCGCCGATCTCATGCTCGATGAGCCAGACCGCGCCGTCAGCGAGATCGAGGCGGCTCGCGCTCTCGCGCCGACTTCGCCCGATGTGCTCCTCACCGCCGCCTTGGTCGCGAGTGCCAAGGGCGACGCCAAGGCAGCGGCGGCCGATGTCGACGCCGTTCTCAAAGCCGATCCGCAAAATGCGGCAGCTCTGCGGCGAAAAGCACAATTCGTGGCCGCGGGTGGCGATCGGCCGGGCGCGATCGCGATCCTCGATGGCCTTCTCACGCGTGATCCCAACGATGTCGTCGCGCGGCTCCAGCGCGCCGATCTCCTGATCGCAAGCCATCAAAACGACAAGGCGAAGGAAGACATCGCCATTGTCCAAAAATCGCTGCCCAATAATGCCCAAGCGGTCTATCTCCACGCCCTCATTCTCGCCGAGGCCGGGGATTACAAGGGCGCCGGCGCCGATATGCAGAAGCTCTCGAGCGTGCTCACGCGCATGCCGAACGCCTATTACCTCGATGCTTTGGTCAAAAATCAGCTCGGCGAGAGCGAGCAAGCCCTCGATTCTGCGCAACGCTATGTCGCCCGCTTTCCCGCCGACCCGCGTGGCGTTGCTCTCCTGGTCCAAATCGACATGGCCCGCCATGCCCCCGATGAGGCGATCGCGGTGCTCAACAAGGCCATCCTCACCAACGACAAAAATCCTGTGTTTCGAGAATTGCTCGGCCAGGTCTATCTCACGACCGGCAAGCTCGCCCCGGCGATCGCGAGCTATGAGGCGGCGAGCACTCTCGCGCCCGACAACGCGGTTCTGCTCAGCCGGCTCGGCGAGTTGAAACTCGATGCCGGCGATGACAACGGCGCCGCCGCTGCGTTCGAGCGCTCGCTGAAGCTCGACCCCAAACAGGCGAAAGCGGGCGAAATGCTGGTACTGACCGGGATCGTCGCCGGCGATTTCTCGGCCGCCCAAACCCATCTCGATGAAGTGCGCAAAGAGGAGGGTGACAATGCCGTCGTCGGCAACCTCGAGGGGTTGTTGCGGCTCGCGGAGATGGACTATCCCGGCGCCGAGGCGGCATTCACCAACGTCTTGAAAGCGCATCCCGATTCGGCAGCTGCCAAGCTCAGCCTCGCGCGGTTGCAACTGATCGAGGGAAAGAACGACGCGGCGTGGCAACTCCTCGATGAGGTGCTGGCGAAGGAGCCGGGCAACCGTGCCGCGCTCAATATCGGCGTCGCCGCCCTCGAACAGCAAGGCAAAAACAAGGAGGCGCTGGCGTTGCTCGCGCATGCGCATGAGGCTTTGCCGAGCGATCCCGCTATCGCCGCGAGCTATGCTGCCCTTCTATTCCGTGGCAACGACGCGAAAGCCGCGCTGGCGGTGAGCGTGGGCAAAGATCAGCCGCCGCCCGTCGCGCTGCTTCTTGTGCAGGGGGCAGCGCAAGCGTCGCTCGGCCTCGCTGACACGGCGCGCGACACCTATCGCCAGATCCTCACCGCCGATCCGGGACAGACGACGGCCCGGCTCGACCTTGCGCGCCTCCTGGTTGCGGCCAAGGATTATAGTGGGGCCGATTCGGTGATCGATGCGGGGCTCAAAGCCTATCCGAGCAATTATGACCTGATGCAGGCATCGATTGGGATCGCACTCGGCGCGCAAGGGGCGGACGCGGCCTTGGCGCGCGCGCGCGCCTTGGCGCAGGATGCGACGCATTTGCCAGCGGCACGCGCCCTTGTAGGCGATCTTTATATCGCGCAAAAGCAATATGATCAGGCGGCAAAGGCGTATGCCGCAGCGCTCGCCGATGAGCCCTCCACCTTCCTCCTGATGCGTGAGGTCGCGGCCAATAATGCTGGTGGCCATCGCGATAATGCACAAAAGCTGCTCACCGATTGGGTCGCAAATCACGATAAGGACGTGCCGGCATTGGTCGCGCTCGCCGATATGGAAATCACCGCCAAGCAATATCAGCAAGCGGTAGCGCATCTGCAAACCGCGCTCTCCGTCCAGCCGAACAATACGCTTGCCCTCAATAATCTCGCTTGGGTCGATCAGCAGCTTGGCAAGCCAGAAGCGCTGAAGCTGGCCGAGCGCGCCTATCTCCTCGCCCCCGGGGCGCAAACCGCGGATACGCTTGGCGATATTCTTTTGCAGACGAAGAACCCCGCCGCGCTCGCGCTCCTGCGCGAAGCACATGCGGAATTGCCAGCCGATCCCGCCATTCAATACCACCTCGCCGCCGCGCTCGCACAAGCCGGCCATCGCGACGAAGCGGCTGCCCTCCTCACACCAATCACCGGAGACAAAGTAAGCTTCGCCGAGAAAGACGCCGCGCGAAATCTGCTCGCCGATCTCAACGCTGGAAAGTAGGGGCGCCGGGCGGGCCATGCGCAATCTTGCCTTCATCCTGGCAATGATGGGCGGCATGCTGCCGATGACGATCGCCCGCCCGTTCGTCGGCGTCATCCTCTGGTGCTGGATCTCGTTTCAGAACCCGCACGAACTCACCTGGGGCATGTCGATGACCATCCCCTGGGCGATGATGATTTTTTTTGCCACCATCATGGGCTGCTTCGCCGCGCGCGAGCCCAAATCTTTTTCGATCAATGTAACCACCATTTTAGTCATTCTTTTTCTCGTCCTTATATCGCTCACCTCCCTCACCGCCCTCGCGCCGTCCGAGATGGTTGAATATAAATGGTCGGGCGTATTTAAATCATTCCTCGCACAATTGCTGATCTTCGCGCTGCTCACCGAACGCCGGCGCATCCACGCGTTGATCTGGGTGATGGTGATTTCGCTCGGCTATTATGGGCTGCGCGGCGGCGTTTTTACCTTGACCCATGCCGGCAATTACCGGGTGCTGGGGCCGCCGATGACGATGATCAACGACAATAATCATCTCGCCGCCGGCCTCCTCGTTTGCATGCCGCTGATGAATTATCTTCGCATGCAATCGCGTCATCGCCTGGTGCGGCTTGGGCTCTTGGTGGTGATGATGTTTACGTTGTTCGCGGTGCTCGGCAGCTACTCGCGCGGCGCCTTGATCGGGCTTGCGGCGATGTCGCTGTTTCTGTGGTGGAACAGCCCGCACAAGATCGTCTCGGCGACGGTGGTCGGTGTCGCGCTCGCCGGCGCGATCTCGTTCATGCCGCCGAGCTGGACGGCGCGGATGTCGACGATCGGCGCCGAGCATGTCGATGATTCGGCACAAGGCCGCCTCAATATCTGGCACGCCTCGTGGAAAATTGCCCTCGCCCGCCCGCTCACCGGCGGCGGGTTCATGGCGCCTTACCGCCAGAACATCGTCGACGAATATGATTACGGCACGACCGCGCGCGCCGTGCACAGCATCTATTTCGAGGTGATCGGCGAGCATGGATTCCCGACATTTTTCGTCTGGCTCGGGATCACGCTCGCCGGGATCGTCAACACTGTGCGCATCATCCGCGCGACGCGCAAACGGCCCGAGCTCCGCTGGTGTTACGATCTCGCCAAAATGGCGCAGGTCTCGATCATCGCCTATCTCGTCGCCGGCACGTTTCTTTCGCTTTGTTATTGGGATTTCTATTTTACCTTGCTGATGGGGGTCGCCGCGACCTGGGAGCGGGTCAAGGCGGCGACGCGCGTGCCGGCAGCGGCCCGCGCAACCCCGCTTGCCGCGCGCGCCGCACCCGGCGCCGCGCTGCCCGT
>JAJYXY010000225.1 GCA_021801465.1 Pseudomonadota bacterium | reverse complement strand
AAGCGCATCGATCGCGATCGGACGCAGCACCGAGACCGCAACCGGCTGCGGGGCGATGGCGGGCGGCGTCGGGCGCGGGGCCGCGGCATTGGCGGCCACCCGCGCCGGCGCCGGCGGCGCCTTGCGGGCGCCTTGCGGATGGGCCGGCGCAGGATGTGCCGGCACCAGCGGCGACACCAACGCCGCGATGGCCGGCGGGCGCGCCGCGGCCGCACTCGCCCCCGACGCGCTCGCCCCAGCAGGGCTTGCCCCAGCAGGGCTTGCCCCAGCAGGGCTTGCCCCAGCGGGGCTTGCCCCAGCGGGGCTTGCCACTGTCGGGTTGCCGGTTGTCGGGTTGCCGATTGTCGTGTTTGCAACGGGGGGATTTGTCCCGGCTTGCTTGGTCGCGACGGCGCCAGATTGGGCGACGCTCGCCTCGGAGAGGCTTGCCTCAGGGACGCTTGCCTCAGGGATGGGCGCATCCCCCGTTGCCTTTGCCGTCGGCGGCATATCGTCATCGCCGTCCGTCGTCTCGGGCGCCGCACTCGTCGCGACGACCGGCGGCAGATGCCGTTCAAGCTCGGCCATCGGCACGAATTGCGTCGGCGCGAGCGGCTTTAACGCGAGATGGCGGGTCGCGAGATCGGCGAGCCGATCCGGCTGGTTGAGCAGCGCCCATTCCGCCTGCAAAAGCCCCACCTTGGCGTGCAGCGCCTCGGTCTCATGCATGGTCGCGGCGATCTCGCGGTCGAGCAGCAGCGTGCGGTGCTTCACCTGGTAAAGGTAAAGCCCGGCACTTGCCGCCATGATCAAAGAAAGCGCGGTCAGAGGACGGATCATGATGGGTTCACCCCCTCTCTCCCGCGCCGCACGAGCGCCCGCAGCCGGGCACTCCGCGCGCGCGGATTGGCCCGTAATTCCTCGGCCCCAGGGCGAAGCGCGCGCGGCGTCAGTAAGGCGAAATCCGGCGCGCCGGCGGCAACCAAGCGGCGTGGGTCATGGCGCGAGGGGCTGCCCGCGCGACCGCTGGCCGCATGCATGAAGCGCTTGACGATCCGGTCCTCGAGCGAGTGAAAGGCGACGACGATCAGCCGCCCGCCCGGTGCAAGCAGGCGCGCCGCCGCTTCCAACCCGCGCGCGATCTCCCCCAGCTCATCATTCACCCGGATGCGGAGCGCCTGAAAGCTCCGCGTCGCCGGGTCGATGCCATCTTTGCTTGCCGGCACATGGGCGCGGACCAGCGCGGCCAGCGCCGCCGTCGTGGTGATCGGCGCGATCGCGCGCGCGGCGATGATCGCACGGGCAATGCGGCGCGCATGCCTTTCTTCGCCAAACTCGAACAGGATATCGGCGAGTTCGCGCTCGGGCAGCGTATTGACGAGATCGGCGGCGGAAGGCCCCGATTTCTCCATGCGCATATCGAGCGGGCCATCGCCACGGAAGGAAAAGCCTCGGCCCGGATCGTCGATCTGATAGGAGGAAAGGCCGAGATCCATCACCACGCCGTCGAGTTCCGCGACACCGACCTCGGCGAGCAAGCCCAGCATGTCGCCAAAACGCCCTTCGAGCAGCGTGAGCCGCCCGGGAAAACGACGCGCGAGATCAGCGCCACGGGCGATCGCCGCGGGGTCACGATCGATCGCAAAAAGCGTGCAGGCGGCGGCGGTGAGAATGGCTTCGGCATAGCCGCCACCGCCGAACGTCGCATCGAGATAGCGCCCGCCGTCGCGCGGGGCGAGCAGCGCCATCGCTTGCGCGCGCATGACCGGAATATGATGCAGCGCGCCCGTCACGACGCGCCCCCCGAGGCCGGCAAGGTGATGGCGCGCGCCCGCGCCCGCTCGCGCGCTTCCGCCCGCCGGCGCGCCGCCGCTTCTGGTTGCCAGATTTGAAAAATCCGCCCGAGCCCCATGAAAACCACGCCCTCCGAGAGCCCGGCATGGGAAACCAGCGCCTCCGGGAGCACGATCCGCCCCTCTTTGTCGGCTTCCACCGGATAAGCGTCGGCATAGAGGGCAGCGGCAAGATCGTCATGCGCCTCGCTGAAGAGATCGAAACGCTCAAGCGGGCCGGCGAGGGCGTGAAATACCTGTTCTGGCCACGCTTCGATGCAAGGGTGGGTGTGCGATGGACGCAGAATCAGGCCGACGCTCTCGCCATCGAGCGCGCGCAAGGCAGAGCGGAATGGCGCCGGAACGGAAACCCGCCCCTTGGCGTCCAATTTATTCTGGTGGGTGCCCAGAAAATGGGTCATCCGGCCAGGTGCGCCTCTCCTCGCTCGGCTGCGGCGCCACGCGGGCGCCTGGTTTCTCATGGGTTGGGGGCCGTCGGCCGAAACCACCGATGCCGCCCTCTTTTGGGAATTCATGGGATACCATGGGAAAGCATGGTCGTCAAAGGGAATCGCTGGGTTTGACTGCCAATTTGTTGCTCTTTTTTGATATTAATCAATCGTTTACTTTTTTAATGCCAGGCCGCGGAGTTGGCGCAACAAAGTGGATTAATGAAACGACAGTTCTTTCTTTGTTCTGATATTTTTATTTCTTTTTCGTATCATAATCATGCCTCGCGCCACGCACGACCTCGGCGTCGTGGCCAAAAATCCGACGCGCGCCGCTCTTCTTAACCAGGGCTTAGGCATCGCGCCTTATGAAGGGCGCATGGTCATCCCCGAACGGAGACAAATCATGGCTTGGTGGCCTCTGGCATGGCGCCGCGATCTCGAAAAACAGCAGGCGAAAGCAGCGCGTTACAAGGAATGGTTCGAGTCTGCCATGGTCATGGTCGACCATGTGCCCGATGGCGTGCTCTGGAGCGATCCGGCACGCGGCTTCGCGGTCACTTACGCGAACATGGCGGCCAAAGCGCTGCTCGGCGAAGACAAGACGATCGGCGAAGGCAAGAATGGGGCAAAGCCGCTCACTGAGCAGAGTTTGGCGGAAATCTTCTCAGACCTCACCGGGCACCTCGACGGCGCGAGCACCCATGTGCGAACCCGCTTCGGCGCGCGCCTTTTGGATGTGCGGGCGATCGCCATCCGCAACGCCGCCGGCACCCATATCGGCACCATGGCGGTCTTCCGCGACGTCACCCGCAATAGCCAACTCGCGCAGGATTTCGAGGCCAAGGTCGCGGCCCTCGTCAGCGAGGTCACGCGCATGGTCGGCGCACTGCGCGACATCGCCGCGCGTCTGCGCGATGCCGCTGCGAAGACCGAGGATCAGGCCGTCGCCGCCTCGCTCGCCGCGGGTGAAGCCGATAGCGGCATTGGCTCGGTGAGCGCGGCAGCCGAGCAATTATCGGCGTCGGTTGCCGAAATCAGCACGCGTATGAACCGCTCGCTCACCATCAATCGCGCCGCCACCACCACCGCCCAGCAGACCGACGAGATCGTCGCCCGCCTTGCCGAGGATGCGCGGCGCATCGGCGACATCGTCAGCATGATTTCCGGCATCGCCGGGCAGACCAATCTCCTCGCCCTCAACGCGACGATCGAGGCGGCGCGCGCGGGCGAAGCGGGCAAGGGCTTCGCCGTCGTCGCCGGTGAAGTCAAATCCCTCGCCGTGCAGACCACCCGCGCGACCGGCGACATCAGCGCCCAAATCGAGCGCGTGCAAGCAGCCACCGGCGAGGCGGTAACGGCGATCGACAGCATCGGCAAGGCGATCGAGGAGGTAAGCGAGATCGCCGCCGGGATCGCGACCGCGGTCGAGCAGCAAGGTGCGGCGGCGCGCGAAATCGCCCGGGCCGCGAGCCAGGTGACGACCAGCGCCAATCAGGTGACACGCCATGTGAGCGACGTCACCAGCAATGCGCAAAGCGTTGCCAACGCCGCAGCCGAACTGCTCAGCGCGGCCACCGAATTGAGCCACGCCTCGACCCGGCTCCATGACGATTCAGGGCAATTCTTGCAAACCATGCGGGCAGCATGAGAGCGCCACATGGTCGATCGTGACGCGCGTTTTGCCCTAGAGACGAATTGTTAAGCTTTTTGATCGAAGATCTGGGAATCCCCATCGAGCGCCGGCGCAAAAATCGCTGTCGGCAAGGAGATCCGGCCTTGGAAAATCCGCTAGACCTCATCGACGCTCCCATCAACGCCGCCCCCATCAACGCCGCCACCGGCACACCCACCGAGGGCACACCCACCGACGGGCAAGACTTCGCCGCAGCGGCACCGGTTGCGTCGCCTTCCCCGTCGCCCTGGTTCACGGCCGCGCAGCCGCTACCGTTCACGGTTATTCTACCCACGGCTTATGGCCAGATGCTGGTCAACCGCAACGACATCAACCAAACCAACGCCCTGTTCAAAACCGGGCTAGCCATCGATCATACCGAGATCGAGGCGCTCGCGACAATCCTCAGCGTTGCCCCACCCAATCCGATCGTCGTCGATATCGGCGCAAATATCGGCACCTATACCCTCCGCTTGGCCGCCGTCGCCGGGCCGCGCGGGCGCGTCCATTGTTTCGAGCCGCAACGCATTCTCTGCAACATGATCGCGGGCAGCGTCGCCCTTAACGGTCTCACCAACGTGATCTGCCACACGCTCGCCGTTGGTGCGCGCGAAGGAATCATTGAAGTCCCGCAATTCGACTACCGGCAGGCACTCAATTTCGGCAGTATAGAATTCGGCCCCGAGCAGCGCGAACCACTGTCCCAAGCGCGTGGTCATGATCTCGCTATGCGCGAATTCGTCCCGGTCACGCCGCTCGATCGCTTCGGATTCACCCGGCTCGACCTGATGAAAATCGATGCCGAGGGAATGGAGAGCGAGGTGCTCGCGGGCGCGGCCGAAACCATCCGGCGTTGCCGACCGGTGCTTTATGTCGAATTCCAAAAATCCGATTTTGAGGCCTTGAAGCGCACGCTTCAGGGGTTTGGCTACACGCTCTATGCTGTTCAGATGAATTTTCTCTGCCTGCCGCGCGAGATCAGCGCGCGCTTTACCATCAGCGGCGTGGATCCAGTGACCTGAGAAAATCCTGCAAAATTGTGGTCACCGCCTGTGGCTGTTCCTGTTGCACCCAATGCCCGGCGCGAGCGAGCAAATGCGCCCCGCGAAAATCGGCGCACGCGCTCTCTTGCATCCGCTCGAAACTTCCCGGCGCCTGATAGATGCCCCAGTCGGCGGCGCCGGCGATGAAAATCGTCGGCACCGCGATTGCTCGGCCGGCGAAGCGGCGCATGGTGGCCGCGCCGGCGCCGCTGGTCGCGGCGTGATACCAGCGCAAGCCGCCCGCGAAACCGGTGCGCGCAAATTCCTCCGCGTAAATCGCGAGCTCCGCGGGTGGAAGCCAGCGACAGGCGGCGCTCTCATCGGCTGAGGGGTGCGCGCCGGCAACTGTCTCGGGCATGCTCGCCGCGCGATCCATGATGTAATAGGTGGGCATTTTGGCGAGTTCGGAAGGTGCCCACGACGCCAGCCGATGCGGCGCATTCGCTCGCCAATCGCCACTTTTGACGTGGTAATAGGCGCGCAGAAACGCGGCGAGCCCACCCTCGGGGGCATCCATCTCGCGCGCTGCGGCTGGCGTCGAATAATAGCCCTGATAATGCTTGCGCGGGCGCGAAAGCGCGGCCAGCCCGGCATCGATCTCGGCAAAGCGCGGGGCGCCCGGAATTGGTGGCGGGCCAGCAAACGGCGCGCTCATCATGGCAAGGGCGGGAAACCTCTCGGGCAACATGAGGGCGCACCAGGCCGCAACCGGGGCGCCGAAATCATGCCCGATCACCGCCGCAACCCGGCCATGGCCGAGCGCCGTGATGAGACCGTCTACATCACGCACCAAATTGGGCATCGCGTAGGCTTCGGGATCGGCGGCCGCGCCCCCGTCCCAGCCAGTGGTGCGGCCGTAGCCGCGCTGGTCAGGGGCGACGACATGATACCCCTCGGCCGCGAGCGATGGCATGAGCTTCCGCCAGGAATAGGCAAGCTCGGGAAAACCATGCAGCAGCAGCAAAAGCGGCCGCGCGGCGCCGGCGCCCGCCTCAAGGAGGTGCATGCGCAGCCCATTGCCGTTGGCGACGAACCGTGCGCTGACGCCTGCGGGCAAAATTTCCGCGGAGAGCGCCGGCATCTCTACGGTTGGCCGCACCCGCGTCGCCATCAGCCGATGGCGAGCCGGCGGGCGAGAAGGTCGATCCGGTCCTGGCCCCAGAAAATCTCATCGCCGACGACATAGGAAGGCGCGCCGAAAACCCCGCGGGCGATCGCCGCCTCGGTCTCGCGCGCGCGCAATTCCGCCCAGCCCGGCGCAGCCGCGCGCGCGATGAGCGCCTCGCCGCCCGCGCCGACTTCCTCGGCAAGCGTTGCCAAAAGCGCGGGATCGGCGGTGTTGCCTTCCTCCTCCCACAACGCCTTGAGCACGCGATGGGCCAATGCCAGCGCTTTCGCAGGCTCCCCTGCCTCGCGAAGCGCGATCACCGCATGCGCGGCCAGCGTTTCATTGGCGGGAAAATGGCGCGGCTTGAGGATGATCGGAATCTTCAGATAATCGCGCCAACGCGCGAGTTCCTGCATCCGATAGGCTTGGCGCTGTGGCGAGCGCCGCGGAAGCGGCAGACCGCCGGTTGCGGCAAAAATCGCGCCGAAATCGACTGGGAAAATCCGCACGTCCCCACCATGCTTTGCCGCGAGCGCGGTGAAACGCGCCGCGCCGAGATGGGTCCATGGTGAATTGAGCGATACGAAATAATCGATGGTCAATGCCATCCCCGTCCTCCCTCGGCGTTATGCGAGAAAAATGTCGCATGAACGAGGTTGGATGGAAAGCGAAAGATTGCCGCTCAGGGATGCGGGGGGAGCGGAAAACTCTGTACCAGGCTTCCCGAAACCAGCCGCCAGCCATCGACGAGCACGAAAAATATCAGCTTGAACGGTAGTGAGATCGCACTCGGCGGCATCATCATCATGCCCATGCTCATGAGCACGCTGGAGACGACGAGATCGATCACCAGAAACGGGAGAAAAAGCAGGAAACCCATCTCGAAGGCGCGCCGCAGCTCACCCACCATGAAGGCCGGAATCAATGCCCGCCAGGGGGTTTCCTCGACACGCGGCGGGAGCGGGAGATGGGCGAGATCGAGGAAGAGCTTGAGATCCTGCGGCCGCGCATTGGCCGCCATGAATTGGCGGAACGGCTCGCCCGCGAGCCGCAGCCCGTCGAGCTCAGATACCTTCCCCGCCGTCATCGGCGCAATGCCACTCTCCCAGGCCTGATCGAACACCGGCTGCATGACGAAATAGGTGAGAAAGAGCGAAAGCCCGATCACCACCGTGTTCGGCGGGATGGTCGCATTGCCGATGGCGCTCCTGAGCAGCGAGATGACGATGACGATGCGGGTAAACGCCGTCATCATCACGAGGAGACTAGGCGCCAGCGACAAAATCGTGATCAGCGCCGTCAGCTGCACGAGGCGGCTGGTCGCGCCGGCCTGCCCCGCCGCGCCGAGATCGATCGCGAGCGATTGCGCCGAGACCGCGCTTGGCAAAAACAGAATGAGCGCGAGCGCGAAAGCGCACCCCGAGACCCTCGCCGTCATGGCCGCCCCTCTGGCCCAGGAAGCCAGCCGATCACCTGATCCGCCGTCCCGCCGGTGAGAAGCAGGACGCGCCTTCCTTCACAGGCGATGAGATGGAGCCGGCGGCGGGGATCGAGCGCCAGCGTCTCCTCGACCGACAGCCGGCCGCTCCCTCTCGGAACGAGGCCGGTTGCGCGTACCAGGCGCTGCGCGAGCAAAATCAACCCGAGCACCGCCGCCAGGGCGATCAGAGCGAGCAACAGAGAAGCAAGGGAAGGAAGCATGAAACGGCCTTTTGCCGAAGGAAATAGATCCGGTCAGTCCTCTTTTGGGGCGGCGGCGAGCAGCGCGGCGAGTTCATTGAGCCCGGCGAGCAAGGCCGAAAGATGCGGGCGAACGGCCCGCCCGGCCTCAGGCGGCAGATCGAGCGCCTGCGCACAAAGACGCCCGACATGGTGATCGAGCCCAGAAAGATCGATCGGCCGCCCCGCCGCGGCCAAGGCGCGCGCGATTTGCAACATGCCGTTGAGCGCGACGATCCCCTCCTCAACGCGCGTCGGCGCGGCGCCGGGGGTCGCCACAAACGCATCTGGCATGGGATCGCGTACCGTCATGACGGCATTCAAGCGCGAATGGATTACGGAAGTCTTATCAGGCGGGAAATTTACCAAATCTTCAGTGAGAGCGGCGATGATGCCGGTGACGATAGTGAGGTGGCGGCATGCGCGTAGCAAAAAGGCAAGCGGCGAAAGGAAGGCGGCACGATGGCGGCGAATGACGGCACGGCGAGCGGGGTTGGTCTTTTCGATTTGGCCGACAAGCGCCTCGCTTGGATCGACCGGCGCCAGCAATTGCTCGCCCAAAACCTCGCCAATGCCGATACCCCGGGCTGGCAAGCGAAAGATCTGAAATCCTTCGCCGCGACGCTGACCGGAACCAGCGCCATTGATCTCGCCACCACCAGCCCCCAACACATCGCCATCGGCGCAGGCGGCGCCATTTCCGGCGTCGATCGCAAGGCGCTTCCCGAAGAGCGCGCGCCCGACGGCAACGCCGTTGCCATCGACAGCGAATTGACCAAAGTCGCGCAAACCAACGATTCTCATGCCTTGGTGATCAATCTTTATCAGACCTATCTCGGCATGTTCCGCACCGCGCTTGACCGATAGGAGCAACGGAGAATGGATCTCAACACCGCTCTCGACATTTCCGCGCGCGGGATGGACGCGCAAACCACGCGCCTTCGCGTCATCGCGGAGAACCTCGCCAACGAAGACACCAACAGCACCAACGCCAAGGGCACACCCTATCGCCGCAAAACCGTCACCTTCGAAAACCGCCTTGACCGCAGCCTCGGCATCGAGACCGTGCGGGTGAAACAAATCGGCGAGGACAAGGCGCCGCTGCCCCAGCGCTATGACCCCTCCAACCCCAACGCCAACGCCCAGGGCTACGTCACCGCGCCCAACGTCAATCCGTTTATCGAACTGATGGACATGCGTGAATCAGAGCGCACCTATTCGGCCAATCTTTCCGTCCTGCAAGCCACGCGCGGGATGCTCGCGCGCACCATCGCGATGCTCAAATGAACCCGCTCTCCATCACCGTCACCCCCTCGCAAGCGGCCGACGCCTATCGCGCGACGAGCGACGCCCCAAGCGGCGCGGCAAGCGGCGGCGATTTTGGCAGCACGCTTTCGCGCGCGATCAGCGGCGTGATCGATACCAACCACGCCGCCGAAGATCAGGCGATGCAAGCCATCGCCGGCGGTGGCAATCTGACCGACGTCGTCACCGCCGTCTCCAAAGCCCAGCTCGCCTTGCAGACCGCAACCACCATTCGAGACCGCATGGTGCAAGCCTATCAGCAAATCATGCAAATGCCGATCTGACAGGCAAACAGCGCATTTTTTGAAAGATGGCGCGGAGACGCCGTGGCGCCGCGACACCTCGATTGGGCTCTGAAGAAATCAGCCGCGGGCGAGACGCAAAAAGCGAGGCGGGGATGACAGAGGGTGAAATCGGCGCGGTTCTACGCGACGCCATGCTGGTTGCGATGAAGCTTGGCGGGCCGCCGCTGCTGGTCGGCCTCGTCGTTGGCTTGGTGATTTCGGTGATACAGGCGATCACCCAAATCAATGAGCAGGCGCTCTCGTTTCTCCCCCGCGTCGTCGCCTTGATACTGACCCTGGTGCTGCTCGGCCCGTTCATGCTCGCGACCCTCTCCTCATTCACGGTCGCCCTGTTTGACCGGCTGGTGGTGATCGGCGGCTCATGAGCGCCGACGACGCGGCGTTCCTCGCCGGGCTACCGGGAAACGCTTTCGCCTTCATCGCGGTGCTCGCGCGCGTCGCGGCGGCGGTGATGGTGATGCCGGGGTTTGGCCAGGCCGACATGCCGCGAACGGTGCGTGCCGGCCTCGCCCTTGTCCTCACCCTCTTGCTCATCCCCTTGCTCAGCCCGCTTTTGCCGCCCGCGCCAGACACTGTGGCCGCGGCCGCGGCCCTGCTCGCGGGCGAAGTGGCGGCGGGTCTCTGGCTCGGCTGGCTTGCCCGGCTGATCACCCTCGCCCTGCCCGTCGCCGGCCAAATCATCGCCCAAATGACGGGGCTCGCCAGCGTGCTGACCGCCGATCCCGATCTCGGCGGCCAGGGGCCGGGGCTCAGCCGGCTCTTTGATCTCCTCATCCCGGTAGTGATTTTCGGCACCGGGCTGCACGCCGAACTGCTTGCCGCCTTGGTCGGAAGCTATCATCTCATCACCCCCGGCGCCGGGTTTTCGGGGGCGGATGGGGCCCGCACCATCCTTGCCGGGGTCGCCGAGAGTTTCAGCCTCGCCCTCCGTCTTGCCGCGCCCTTCGTGCTCGCCGGCACCGTCTGGCAGGTCGGCCTCGCGCTCTTCGGCCGGCTGGTGCCGCAGATCCAGATCTATTTCGTTGCCATGCCGGCGCAAATCCTCGGCGGCATCGTGCTGCTCGCCCTCCTGTTGCGGATGGTGGTCGCGGCCTGGCTCGGCGCCCTCGGCCCCGGCTTCGTCCAGCTTCCGGGCTTCGGCTGAAAGGGCAGCGCGCGCATGGCCGGCGAGGACAACGCCTCACCCGAAGACCGCACGGAAGCCGCAACCCAGCATCGGCTGCAACAAGCGCGCGAGCAAGGCCAGGTGGCGCTCTCGCGGGAGGTGCCGGCGCTGGTCTCGCTCGCCGTTCTTGCCCTCGTTCTCGGTTGGCTCGCGCCGATGCTGACCAAGGCTTTCGTCGCCCGTCTCGCGGCCTTTCTCGGCGCGGTCGGCGCGACCGATATCGCCGGCCATCCGGGGCAGGTGTTCGACGCCGCGATCCGCGCTGGGGCGATGGTCGCGCTGCCGATCGTGGGGCTGATGGCGCTCGCCGGGGCCGGCGCGACCTTGCTGCAGACCGGCTTCGTCTTGCGCCCGACCGCCCTGCTTCCCGATATCACCCGCTTGAGCCCCATGGCGGGGATCGGGCGGCTTTTCAGCCTCGCGACAGTGCAGCGCGCGGGGAAGGATCTGGTCAAAGTCTCGGCAATCGGCTTTGCCCTGTGGCACGTGCTGCGCAGCGCCCTGCCGCTGCTCGGCGGGGCACCGTACTGGGACGCGGCGACGCTCGCCTTTCATCTCATGGGCGAGATTTGGCGCGTGCTGATCACCCTGCTGCTCGCGCAGCTGGTGATCGCTGGCGCCGATATCTTTTTCGAGCGCACCCGGCATCTGCGAAGCCTGCGCATGAGCCGCGATGAAATCCGCCGCGAACTCAAAGATACTGATGGCGACCCGCATATCAAAGGGCGGTTGCGCCTGCTCCGCCGCCAGCGGGCGCGCAAGCGCATGATCGCCGCCGTTCGCCAATCAACCGCAGTAGTAACGAACCCAACACACTTTGCGGTTGCATTGCGCTATGATCGCGGCTCGAATGCTGCGCCGAAAGTGGTGGCCAAGGGAATGGACGAGATGGCAGCGCGCATCCGCGCCGCGGCGAAAGAGCATAACGTGCCGTTGGTGGCCAACCCGCCACTGGCGCGTGCCTTGCACGAGGTGCCGCTCGATGCCGAAATTCCGGCCGAGCATTACAAGGCAGTCGCCGAGCTGATTGCCTATGTCTGGCGCCTTCAGGGCCGCTTGCCGGGGCGGGGCGGGACGGGACGGCGGTTTTGACACGGCTCGCGGCATGGTTTTGGCGGCGGTTGTCAGGGCGGCAGCTGATCGAGCGCCTAGCCAGCCCGCGTCGCGCCGAAGCCGCCGCTATCGCCACCATGTTCGAGATCGAGGCGATGGGGCTCGCGCTTCTCAATCGCACAGGGCACGTTCTTCGCGTCAATACCGCGCTTCGCACTCTCGCCGAGGAGGCCGGCGCCAGCTTCGCGCCCGACCCGCTGATGCTGTTCGCGCCCGCCGATCGCGACACGCTTGGGCGCGATATTGCGGCAACGCTCGCCGGGCTCGACGCTGCGAGCCGCGGGCGCCGGCGCGCGACATTGCAAGGCGCGGCGCCGCGCCGGGTTGAAATCGGCCTCTCCCCCGTTCGCGAAGCGGATGGCGTGATCAGCGGGCTGATCCTTTCGCTCATCGATCTCACCGCTATCCAGGGGTCCGAGGACGAGGTCGCGCATAGCCGCAGATTGCAGGCGGTGGGCCTGCTCGCCGGTGGTATCGCGCATGATTTCAACAATTTGCTGACCGCGATCGGCGGTGCGGCGGAAGCCGCATCGGAGGCCGAAGGGCGCGAAGCCGCGCTCGCCGATATTCGTGACACGGTGGTACGCGGCGCCGCCCTCGTGCGGCAATTACTCGCCTTCGCCCGCCAGCAAACCCTGCAACCCGAAATCATCGCCGTCAATGACGACATTCGCGGCATCGCCGCGATCCTGAGCCGGCTTTTGCGCAAAAACATCGAGCTTACCCTCGATCTCGAGGAGCCGGGGCGGTATATCCGCGTCGATCGCTCGCAGCTCGACCAGGTATTGATTAATCTCGCGGTCAATGCGCGCGACGCGATGCCGGATGGCGGGCGGTTGACGCTCGCCAGCGGTCATCTGACCTTGCTCACGCCCAAAACCATCGGCGCGGAGACGATACCGCCCGGGCGCTATGTCACGCTCACCATCGCCGATACCGGACATGGTATTCCGAAAGACCAGATCGAGCAGATTTTCGAACCCTTCTTCACCACCAAAACCGCGGCCGGCGGCAGCGGGCTCGGCCTTGCCACCGTGCTTGGCGTCGTGCGCCAATCGGGCGGATTTCTCATCGTCGAGAGCGCGCCGGGGGTGGGCACGAAGGTGCATATCCATTTCCCCCGCGTCGCCGCCCCAGAGAGCGGCGCCCGCGCGCCCGAGCCGGTACGAGAGCAAGCGCCGGTACGCGACATGGGGCACGAAACCGGGCCGGCGCGCACACCCCAGGCGCGCATTCTGCTGGTGGAAGACGAGGACCCAGTGCGGCGCCTTGCCGAACGCGCCCTCTGCCGCCGCGGCTTTCTCGTCGAGGCCGCACCGTCGGCGGAGGCGGCGTTGGCCCTGGTCGATGCGGGGCTGACGCCCGATCTCGTGGTAAGCGATGTCATGATGCCGGGGATGGACGGGCCAAGCCTGCTCGCCATCCTGCGCGAGCGCTGGCCAGACCTGCCGGCGATCCTCGTCTCGGGCTACGCCGCGCCGGGGCCGCGCACCGCACTCGCCAAAGAGACGGCGATTTTTCTTGCCAAACCCTATACGCTCGCGGATCTGGCCGAAACCGCCGCGCGTTGCCTCGGCCAGAAAATTGACGCCTGATACCAGTCAACGAAATCGCTGACCGGTATGGTGCGCGTGCTGGCGTGGCGAGCGCGCGCAACATCGAGACGTAACCACGGGTGGGCTGATCGCGCACCCGCCAATCAAGATCCAAAACAGGGGAGAAATGTCCAATGCAAATCCGCCGCCGCACCTTTCTCGCCGGCACCCTCGCCGCTCTCACCACCGCGCGCGGCCACGCCGCCGAAACCATCAAGATCGGCATGGTCTCGCCGCTGACCGGCCCCGCCGCCGAGCCCGGGCGGATCCAGCTCAACAGCGCTCATCTCGCGGCCGATGAAGTGAACCAAGCCGGCGGGGTTCTCGGCCGGCCGGTAGAGCTGATCGTCGAAGATGACCAGACCACCAACCCAGGCGCGGTGCTCGCGTTCAGCCGGCTCGCCAATCGCGGCGATTGTGTCGGCTATATCGGCTCCATCCGCTCGACCCAGATGCAGGCGATGGCGCCCGATATCGCCCGTGTCGCCCGCCCGGTGATGTTCGGCGGCACCGACCCGACCCTGACCCATAGCGGCAATCCGTGGCTTTTTCGCTGCCGCCCGAATGATCTCTACTCCGCCCGGGTGATTGCGGATTTTGGCGTGAGCGACCTCAAAAAACGCAAATGGGCGGTGGTCTATTCGACAGATGCGTTCGGCGCGAACGGCATGAAGGCGTTGGTCGCGGCACTGGACAAGCTTGGCGTGACGCCGGTTCTGACGCAAGGCTATGCCAATCAGCAGCCGGACTTCACCCCGGTCGTGCTCGCCGTGCGTGGCTCGGGCGCGGAAATCATGGGAAGCTATTTTACCTATGAGCCCGACCAGGCGGTGTTCGCGCGCCAAGCCCGCCAGCTCGGCCTTGCCATCCCCTGGGTCGGCTCACCCTCCATCGCCTCGCCGGTGACGCTCCATCTCGCCGGCCCGGCGCTTTTCGGCACCTATGGCGTTGCCGATTTCAATGTCGATTCGAGCCCCGCCGCCAAGGCCTTCGCCACCGCCTATGGCCGCGCCTATGGCGGGGCGCAGCCGGATAATGGCTGGACCTATGATGGCGTGCATCTTCTCGCCCGCGCGATCAATGCCGCCGGCAACACCGACCCCGCCGCGATCCGCGCCGCCATCCTCGCCACCCGCGATTATCAGGGCGCGGAAGGCGTCTATCAATTCGATGCCAATGGCGATGGGCTACACGGCTACAACGTGGTGCGCAACGACAAAGGGCGCATGACCTTCATCCGCCATATCGACTTCCCCGTCTGAGAGCCGCGCCGCCCTCTCAGCTCAGGAAACCGCCCCGGCGACGGGCTGCTCGCCATCCTTGAGATCGCGGAACGCAAGATCGGGGGCGTGCTCGGCGGTGCGGCGGAGCATGAAGGCTGAGGTCGCGAGAAACACCGGATCGCCATCGATATCCTCGGCGATGGCGCTTTTCTCGCGGGCGATGAAGGCGGCGAGCACGGCCGGCGGGCCGCTGATCCAGCGCGCCAAGGCAAACGGCGAGGGATCGAAGCCAATGGCGACGCCATATTCGGCGGCGAGCCGCGCCTGCAACACATCGAGCTGCAACGCGCCGACGACGCCGACCAAAGGCGGCGAGCCATCAAGCGGGCGGAACACCTGCACCACCCCCTCTTCCGCGAGTTCGGGCAGCGCCTGACGCAGCTTCTTCGCCTTCATCGCGTCATCGAGCCGCACGCGGCGCAGAATTTCCGGCGCAAACGCTGGCACGCCGACGAAGCGCAAAGCCTCACCCTCGGTGAGCGTATCGCCGATGCGCAGGCCCCCGTGATTGGGAATGCCGACGACATCGCCGGCATAGGCTTCCTCGGCCAGCGCCCGGTCGCGCGCGAAGAAGAATTGCGGCGCGGTCAGCGGAATGCTGCGCCCAGTCCGCACCTGGCGGAGCCGCATCCCGCGCACCAGACGCCCCGAGCAGATCCGGGCAAAGGCGATGCGATCACGATGGTTGGGATCCATATTGGCTTGGATCTTGAAGACCAGCGCCGTCAGCGCCGGCTCTGCCGCCGCCACCACGCGGCTATCGGCGGCCTGGGCGCGCGGCGGCGGGCCGTATTGGGCGATCGTTGCGAGGAGATCGGCAACCCCAATCCCCTTGATCGCAGCGCCGAACAGCACCGGCGTCAAATGCCCCGCGCCAAAATCCGCAAGCGAAAACGCGGGAAGGCCGGCGCGCGCGAGTTCGCTCTCCTCGGCAAGCGCAGCGCGGCGAGGGTCGTCGGTCGGGAGGGCGCTGGTCAGGTGAAAGCTGTCATCGGCAAGTGAGACCGTGCCGACGAATTGCCCCGCGCGCCCGACCGGCCAGGTGAGCGGCGCGGTATCGAGGGCGAGCGTATCCGCGATCTCCTGCAACAGCGCGAACGGATCGAGGCTCTCGCGGTCCAT
>JAJYXY010000306.1 GCA_021801465.1 Pseudomonadota bacterium | reverse complement strand
ACGAGATGGACGCCGTGCAGGAGGTGCGCGTGCAGCGTCGCCTCACGCGCCGCGGCGACCAGTGCCACCACCTCGCGGAAGCTGCCCGGCAGCCGCGCGGCGATCACGCCACCACCAACCACGGCGCGGGCATTGCCGCCACCGCCGCCGGTGGGTGGCGCGGGTGGCGTGGCCCCCGGCGTTGCCGCCGGCGCGTTCGCGAGGCGCTGGAGAAGTTCGCCCGGCGGCGGCAGATCGGCGACGTGGCAGAGCCGGATCAGCACCATCTCCGCCGCCGCCCGCGCATCCGGCGCCTGTTCGACCTCGGCGAGACCTTTAAGCAGCATCTGCCAGGCGCGCGCCAGAACCGGGATCGCAAGCCGGGTTGCGAGGGCGGTGCCGCGCACCCGCTCGGCCTCGGTGAATTCGCTGCTTTCGCGCAAGGCGGGGATCGTCTTGAGCCGGCTCACGGTGTGGACGAGGGCGAGCAGATCCTGCAGCAGGGTCGCGAAATCGGCGCCGAATTCATGGGCGCGGGCGGTGATCGCGAGCATCTCGGCAACCCGCCCGGCGAACACGGCTTCGAAGAGATCGAACACCATCTCGCGATCGGCAAGCCCGAGCATCTCGGCGACGCTGGCGGCGCTGACGCGCCCGCCGGCCGGGGCCTCGGCGATCGCCTGATCGAGGAGCGAAAGCCCGTCGCGCACCGAGCCTTCGGCGGCGCGGGCGATCAGCGCCAGCGCCTCGGGCTCGGCGGTGAAGCCCTCGAGGCCGACGATGCGGGCAAAATGCGCCGCGAGATCGGCGGCCGGCACGCGCCGGAGGTCGAAGCGCTGGCAGCGCGAGAGCACGGTGATCGGCACTTTGCGGAGTTCGGTGGTGGCAAAGACGAATTTCACGTGCGGCGGCGGCTCTTCCAAGGTTTTGAGCAGCGCGTTGAAGGCGTTGCGCGACAGCATGTGGACCTCGTCGATGACGAAGACCTTGGTGCGCGCTTGCAGCGGGCGAAACCGCGTCGCCTCGATGATCTCGCGCACGTCATCGACGCCGGTGCGCGATGCCGCGTCCATTTCCATGACGTCGGGATGGCGGTCGGCGAGGATGGCGCGGCAATCGGCGCAGACGCCGCAGGGATCGGCGGTCGGGCCGCCTTTGCCGTCCGGCCCGGTGCAGTTGAGGGCGCGGGCGATGATGCGCGCGGTCGTGGTTTTGCCGACGCCGCGCACGCCGGTCAGCATGAAGGCGTGGGCGACGCGATTTTGCGCGAACGCATTGCGCAAAACCCGGACCATGGTTTCCTGGCCGATCAGATCCTCAAAGCGCGTCGGGCGGTATTTGCGCGCGAGCACCCGATAGGCCGCCGGCGCGGCCTCGGGTAGCGCCTCGCCGAACAGCCCGGGCTCATCAGGGGGGGGCGCCGTGGTCGCGTCGGCGCCGGGGTCATCGAACAGGCCGGACATAAGCGGGGTTTGCCGAGCCGCGGCGGCGGCTTCCCTGACAGGGTTTCGCGGTGGGAGGCCGGATCAACGACCCAGGCGGAAACTCGTTGCGGCTGCTTCCTTCCGGACCTGACCGGGTTGGCGAGGCGCCCGTCCGCCGCCGACCTCCCGCTGCCCTTATCGCCCAGCGTCCGCCCTCGGTCAACGCGCTCTGGTGCGGCCTTGCGCTGGAATGGGGGCTTTTCCGCCTGCAGCCATTCTGTCATGTTCATGACCGCCCCGGACGGCTGTGCGGCCTTCGGGCGCAAACCTCTCTTTTGTCTGCCCAATTGTCTTTGTCTGCCCAATTGTCTCTCCGCTCAGGTTGCCCGACGCAAAATAAAAAAGGAATCGCCCGGTATGATATTCGCTGAATTCATCGCCCTTGCGTGCGGCGCGGTTGCCATTCTTTATGGATGGACGACCGCCCGCGACGTCCTGGCCGCGAGCCCCGGCACCGCCCGCATGCAGGAAATCGCTGGTGCGGTGCAAGAAGGTGCGCGGGCCTATCTCAACCGACAATATACGACGGTCGCCATCGCCGGCATTGTCATCGTAGTGCTGCTTGGCGCTTTGCTCGGCCTTCGGGTCGCGATCGGGTTTCTGATCGGCGCCGTGCTCTCGGCGACGGCGGGGTATGTCGGGATGAATGTCTCGGTGCGCGCCAATGTTCGCACCGCCGAGGCCTCGAAAAGCGGCCTCGCCGCCGGGCTCTCGCTCGCCTTTAAATCGGGAGCGATCACCGGGCTTTTGGTGGTTGGTCTCGGCCTTCTTGGCGTGACCCTCTATTACATCATTCTCCGCGCGATCATGCCTGGCGATAATCTTCGTCCCGTGCTGGAGGCGATGGTCGGGCTTTCGTTCGGCGCCTCCTTGATTTCGATCTTCGCGCGCCTCGGCGGCGGCATCTTCACCAAGGGCGCCGATGTCGGTGCCGATCTCGTCGGTAAGGTCGAGGCTGGCATCCCCGAGGATGACCCACGCAACCCCGCCGTGATCGCCGACAATGTCGGTGACAATGTCGGCGACTGCGCTGGCATGGCCGCCGATCTGTTCGAAACCTACGTGGTGACGGTGGTCGCGACGATGCTACTGACGGCGATCAATTTCACCGGCCAGATTCGCGATGGCCTGATGTTGTTGCCGCTCTTGATCGGTGGCGTCTGCATCGTGACCTCGATCATCGGCACCTATTTCGTCAAGCTCGGCCCTGACGGCAACATCATGCGCGCGCTCTATAAGGGCCTCGTCGTCACCGGCGCGCTCTCGGTGGTCGCGATCGCGCTGGTGATCGCCGCCCTCACCGGGTTCTCGACTCCGATCGCGACTGCGTCGGGCGGCGCCGTGACCGGCGGCGGGCTCTTCGTTTGCGCCCTGATCGGCCTCGTCGTCACCGGGCTGATCGTCTGGATCACGGAATACTACACCTCGACCGCCTATCGCCCGGTGCGCAGCATCGCGCAGAGTTCGACCACCGGCCACGGCACCAATGTCATCCAGGGGCTCGCGGTCTCGATGGAGGCGACGGCGCTGCCGGTGATCGTGATTTCGGCCGGGATCATCGCCGCCTCTCTCACCGCCGGCCTCTATGGCATTTCCATCGCGGCGACGACGATGCTGGCGCTCGCCGGCATGATCGTCGCCCTCGACGCTTATGGGCCGGTGACCGACAATGCCGGCGGCATCGCCGAAATGGCGGATTTGCCGAAAGAGGTGCGGGTGACGACGGATGCGCTGGATGCCGTCGGCAACACGACGAAGGCGGTCACCAAGGGCTATGCCATCGGCTCCGCCGGGCTCGCCTCGCTGGTGCTATTCGCCGCCTATTCCGAGGATCTCAAGCACTACTTCCCGCGCCTTGACGTGCATTTCAATCTCCAGGATCCCTACGTGGTGATCGGGCTCTTCATCGGCGGCTTGCTGCCCTATCTGTTCGGGGCGCTCGGCATGACTGCGGTCGGCCGCGCCGCCGGCTCGGTGGTGGTCGAGGTGCGGCGTCAGTTCCGCGAGATCCCTGGCATCATGGAGGGAACCGGCCGGCCGGAATATGGCCGCGCCGTCGATCTCCTGACGCGGGCGGCGATTCGCGAGATGATCGCGCCTTCGCTGTTGCCGGTGCTCGCGCCGGTCGTGCTGTTTTTCGTCATCGACGCCATCGGTGGCGCCGCCGCCGGCTTCAGCGCGCTCGGCGCGATGCTGCTCGGCACCATCGTCACCGGTCTCTTCGTCGCGATTTCCATGACATCCGGCGGCGGCGCCTGGGACAACGCCAAAAAATACATCGAGGAGGGGAATTATGGCGGCAAGGGGTCGGAGGCGCACAAGGCGGCGGTGACCGGCGATACCGTCGGCGATCCCTACAAGGACACCGCTGGGCCGGCAGTCAATCCGATGATCAAGATCACCAATATCGTCGCCCTACTCCTGCTCGCGATCCTCGCCAAATGGATCGGCGGCTGAGCCAGCGCGTCTAGCAAAGCGGGGCCAGGCTAATTAGCCTGGCCCCGCTTTTCGACGTTATTTCGCCTCTCTGCTCATTGGGCAGGTGCGTATTCCAAGCACCGTGTAAAGCGGGCAAAACCGCATCAGGGCGGTTGCAATCGGGACGATGCCGATAAGACCGACCCATCGCCATTCGCCCTGATAGAGCGCGGCAAACGCAAGGAGAACGATGCCGACGATGATGCGGATGATCCGGTCAGCAGATCCAACATTAGCGGTCATGGGAGCGACTCCTCTTCTTGGCCGGCGTAGGTCCGGCCTCTTAATTCGTATCATATAGGAAAGATTAAGCCGGATAAAATCCCCCGCCATTCGGTGCGCTCGTTGCGCCGGATTTTCCGGCCAGGGCCGGAAGAAGCGGATAGCATCGCCGCGCGCTTATTGTAGGATGGCGGCAATCGCATGCGGCGAACCAAGAGCTATGCCATGCCGGGCGCAAAGCACGATGAAAGGGGAGGGATAAAAAAAATGCACGGATTGATGCAGCGGACGCCATTGTTGCTGTCGTCCCTAATCACCCATGCTGCGGAAAACCACGCCGGGGCTGAGATCGTCGGCCAAAGCGTCGAGGGGCCCATTGTCCGCTCGAGCTGGGGCGAGGTCGCGCGGCGCGCGGCCCAACTCGCCGGCGCGCTCAGCCGATTGGGGGTGAGAGAAGGGGACCGCATCGCGACCCTTGCCTGGAACACGCCGCGCCATCTCGAACTCTATTTTGGCGTGACAGGGATCGGCGCCGTACTTCATACCGTCAATCCGCGTCTGTTTTTGCCACAAATCGAGTATATGCTGCGGCACGCGGAGGATAGTTTCCTTTTCTTCGATATCAGCTTCACCGACATCGTCGCCGCGCTTGCGCCCAAGCTTGCCGAACTGCGCGGCCTTGTCGCACTCACTGATCGCGCTCACATGCCAGCCCTCGGCCTTCCTAATGTGTTGTGCTATGAGGATCTTCTTGCCGGCGAGGCGGACATCTATCTGTGGCCGCGCTTGGATGAAGATGCGGCGTCGATCCTTTGCTACACTTCCGGGACGACGGGCAATCCTAAAGGCGTCTTGTATAGCCACCGCGCCTTGCTGCTCCATTCCTTTTGCGCGGCGGCGGCGGATGGTCTCGCGGTCTCTTGTCTCGATAGCGGGCTTGTCGTCGTGCCGCTATTTCATGCCAACGCCTGGGGCTTGCCATTCGCTGCGGCGATGGTCGGGGCGAAGCTCGTGCTTCCAGGGGCGCGTCTCGATGGCGCTAGCCTGTTTTCGTTGATGCAGACCGAGCGTTGCACGTTCGCCGCTGGCGTCCCTACGGTGTGGTTCGGGTTGTTCGACTACATCGACCGCAACCGCGATGCCCTTGATCTCAGCCGGTTTTGCCTCGATCGCATTCTATGCGGCGGCTCCGCGGCGCCGCGCGTCCTGATCAAGCGCTTCGATGAGACGTTCGGGGCGTTTTTGCTCCATGCCTGGGGTATGACGGAGACCAGTCCGATCGCGACGCTGGGCCGGCTTTTGCCCAAGCATCTCGGCCTCGATCGCGAGGCGCGCTATGACATCCAGTCAAAGCAAGGTCGGCCGGTTTATGGCGTCGAGGTTGCGATTTTCGACCCCGAGGGCCAGCGCCTGCCGCGCGATGGCCGCGCCGTCGGCCATCTCAAGGTCCGTGGCCCCTGGGTCACGGCCGGGTATTTCAAGGGCGAGGGCGGCGTCGTGCTCGATGCCGAGAATTGGTTCGATACCGGCGATGTCGCGACCATCGATGCGGATGGCTATGTCACTCTGACCGACCGGGCCAAGGATATCATCAAATCTGGCGGCGAGTGGATTTCCTCGATCGAGTTGGAAAATGCCGCCGTCGGCCATCCCGACGTTTTGGAGGCGGCGGCGATTGGCGTTTCTCACCCGAAATGGGTCGAGCGGCCGCTTTTGCTCGTTCGCTGCAAGGAGGGGAAGGTGGTCGAAAAACAGGCGATGCTCGATTTCCTCGCCGATAGAGTGGCGCGCTGGTGGCTGCCCGATGACGTCATCATGGTCGAGGAATTGCCGCATACGGCGACGGGCAAGCTCTCGAAAGTGAGTCTACGGAAAACCTACGCCGATTATTTGCTGAAGAAGGCCGCAGAATAATACGTATCCCTCCGGCACGACACGCCGCCGGGATCGCCCAGGGTAACAAGGCGGCTGGTGATCAGGCGCTTTCGCATCATCTGCCCTGTTCCCCGGGCGTCGCGGCGGTTGCAACGAGCCGCTTGACCTGTTCAGGCTCGCCAAAGGCACCTGACTTGGAAACGACGCAGACGCCATCGAAGCGGCCGCCGCGCATGGCCGAGACCGGCACGCCAGGCGCTAGCCGTCCAATGAGATCGAGCCGCACCGCGCAAACAGCCCCGCACGCGGCTCTCAGCGTTTCGCCTCCGCAGACGAAAAGCGTCGCCGGAACGGGGACTGAGTTGAGCAGCCGCCCGAACTCGCGCGCGATCCGTTCCGCTGCTTCGCTTCGCGCAACCATCGTCGGAAACGCGAGACGCACGGCGGCAAGCCCACGCGCGCGCAGACGCCGCGAGAGCGCATCACATGCCCCTACGCCGCCGTCGGTAAGTTCAAGGGCGTCGCAACCGAAAGCTGCGAACTGTTCGGCCGATGCCGGATGATCCGACCCGAACAGTGCGAGCACCGGGCCGCGCAAAGGAGCGGGTTGCACCGGGATACGGCCAGCGCCTCGGGCAAGGGCACCGGCGAGGCCGCCGCATCCGCACCAGAGGACGCGCCCGCCCCGTGCGAGCCCGCCCGCGACAATCGCATCGAGGTCGGCGTCGGATTCCGCGTCCCAGACGCTGACGCCTTCGGGCACTGCCTGCCCTGCACGGCGCAGCGCGACGTCGACGCCGAACCTGCGCAGATCGGCAGCCAAATCGGTTCCCGCCAGCGTGGCGACGCCCCGCCGGAGGTCGTATTGACGTCCCGCCCGCGTCGCGCGCGCCTGCGCGGGAAAAGCCGGCGCCACGATGCAGTGATCGAACGGCGCAAACTGCAACCATGTGGCGATCTCCCGCGCGGGGTTTCCACGCATGAGGGAGTCGAGCTTGGCAAAAGCAAGGCTAGTCTCGTCCAGCGGGTTGCTTTGCAATAAGGCGGCGACTGCCGTGGCGGCGACATCGCCAGGGGCTTCACGCGCGCCCGTATCCAGCGCGAAGCTGGCGGGGAAACGTTGCAGCCGCCAATGCACGGAGATCGTGCCAAACAAACCGACGAATTCGGCCGATGTGTCGAGAGCACCGGTCAAATCGTCAGCGGCAAGAAAGAGGCGGCTCCATCTTTGGCTGCCGCCAGGTTCAAAGAGCCGCGCGCCCCTATGTTCGCCGCCGCCAAGCAAGAAAATCTTCCTCCGTGAACATTTTATACCGGCCAGCGATCTCGCTGACCGGTATTAATCTGATTTTGCGCGCAGCCGCCACACCAACCCTGCGCGCATACCGGTCAGCGATCTCGCTGACTGGTATTATGGCTCATCGTAAGACTGCATGTCCGTTCCCAGGCTTGGGTGGTTCGCCCTACGCTGCGCGGTGACGAGGGTTGCCCGCATTGGGCGGGCCCAGCGGGGCCCCGCCGGATCGGCTTCTGCGCGGCCAATCCCCAGGCCGCCCCCCGGCAAGGGCGGCTTCCCCCGCTACCTCGAAGGCGCGCACCCACGCGCCCACGAAGCGGCGATTGACCCCAACGGCTTCGGCACCCTCAATCCGGCTCTTGCCTGAGCGCACCATGGTCACCGCGACGCGGCGCAGCTCGGCCTGGCTCGATGGGGGGAGCTTACGGAAATCGCGATCGTTCGGCATGACAACAAGATAGCTCAGGTCGAGGCAGATCGATACCTATTTGTGTCCCTGATTAGTCATCTGGACGAACCTGCCCGACGGACCCGCCCCTTCTTCTCTGGATGGGTGCGCTACTATGGGCTGTTTTACCCCTCGAAGCTTCGCGACGCCCTCCGCACCATTGACGTCTTCATCGTGCGGTGGGTGTCACAAAAATACCTAAGGTTCCGGCGTCGCACGTTGGCGGCATGGAATTGGCTGCACTCGCTCAAGCAGCGCAACCCCACCATGTTCGCCCACTGGACCCTGGGCCCGGCGGCTAGATGATGGGAGCCGGATGACGCGAGAGTGTCATGTCCGGTTCTGAGAGAGCGCGGGGCTGCGATGCCCCGCGCCACGCGCCTGAGATGCCGACCGCATCCGCCGCGGCACAGCGATCGCCACGCTTGGTGACGTTACTTGCCCAGGGCTTCGCCATTCCAGTGCTCGACGACGCCGAACAGCCAGACCTTGCCGCGCGCGTCACGGTGCCACCCGCGAGGGGGGCAGGGGTGAGGTCAGCGGCGCCTGCGATCAGGTTTCTGAGCCGGGGGTGCGGGCGACGATGACCGCCTCTTGTCCGTTGGCGAAAAGATGGGTCTCGGTCTCGCGAAAACCGCAGCTCTGGAACGCGTCGACGATTTCCTCCGCCCCGAGCAGGTGATTGCCCTGCACATGCTCGGTGAGATTCTGAAACGCAAGCCGCCCCCAGCCCGGCTGACGGAGCGCCGCGCGATCGCGCGGCCAATTCGGCTCCCAAATCACCACCACGCCGCCTGGCTTCATCTGCTCGCGCAGCCGGTCGAGAAAACGGGCGATCCCGCCTTCCCAGACATGGTGCAGCGCACGGTTCATCGCGATCAGGTCGGCGGGCTCGGGCAGGGCGAGATGATGGACGTCGCCCTCGGCGAAGGAGAGCCGGGCGCTGAGCCCTTCGGCTGCGGCGCGTGCCGTCGCTTGCGCAATATTTTCGCCAAAACCGTCGAGCCCAAGGCCGCGCAGGCGCGGATAGCGCTTTGCTAGCACGCGCAGATACCAGCCATTGCCGCAGCCGAGATCGACCGCGAGCCCGCCGCGCTGATCGATCTCGGCGAAGGCCGTGATGCTCGGGCTGATGGTGGTCTCGAACATTGGGGCGTAACTCGCCTCGAGCATGGGGCCAAACCAGGGCAGGATGGTCTCGCGCTCGGCGAGAACCTGCTCGCCCGGGCGCGCCCCGCTCGGCATCAACCCTGCCGCGCGCTCGGCCATGTGGGCGGAGATCATCGCCTGCACGGCGATCGGCATCAGCGTCTCCGGCGCGTCCGGGCGCATTGCCTGGCCGATGGCGGTGAGGCGAAACCGCTCGCCCTCGGCATCCAGATAGCCGGTGGCATAAGCGGCATCGCACCAGCGGCGCACATAACCGGCATCCATGCCAGAGGCCGCGGCGAGCGCCGGGGCGTCGGCCTCACCAAGCCGCGATAGGCCGTCAAACAGCCGATTGACGATGCCGATATAGCCGATATGGAGCACCGTTGCGCCCTGCGCCTGGGCGCGAAAACGGGCCTTGAGGTCGTTGATGTCGTTGCTCGTCGTCATTTGGTCTGGTTCTTACCTCTACCCGGCAGCGTTTACATGGGAGCCTTACCGCATAGCGCGCGAAAGCCGGCCGGCGCAACCCGCGCCGTGGCTTGACTGGTCTCGCCGTCTCTTGTGCGGTCTCTCTGTCTTATGCCAAGAGAGAGTCCCGATGATCTCTCTACTTCGTGAACGCGGTGAGGAAAGCAGATGAGGGAGCCAGCCGTGCCGGCCCAAATCGTGCTGCTTTTCGGCCTTCCGCGATCGGGGACGACGTGGCTCGCCAAGCTGTTCGACAGCCACCCCGATGTGCTTTATCGGCACGAGCCGGATATTGTGCATCGCGGCGGGCATTTGCCTGACTGGCCGGCGCTGGAGCCGGATGCAGCCTTGCTCGCCGAGGCGCGGCGCTATCTCGACCTCCTGCTTGCCACGAGGACGTTGAAAACCTCTGGTTCGCGGCCGGTTTTCAGCCAAAAAAACTACCGCTCGCGACTTGCCTCGCACCTCCGCGCGGCGCTGATCCACGGCGTGCGCGCGCTCGAACAGGTTGGCGCGGGGCCGCTTACGCGTCGGCTTCCCATCCCGGACGGGATCGCCGCGGCGGATTGGGCAAGGGTCACGCTGGTCCTCAAATCCGTGAGCTCGCCGACACGGCTCGGCCTGTTTGCACGTGCCTTGCCGGGCTGCCGGGTGATTTTCACCATTCGCCATCCCTGCGGCCAAGTCGCCTCGATGCGAAGGGGCGAGCAGCTCGGCGCGTTCGAGGAGGCGTTCGATCACGATTGGCTGCTGGCCGGGGAAGAGGCGCAGGCGCACGGGCTTGAGCCGGCGATGTTTCAGCGCTTGCCGATCCTCGAGCAGCTTGCGTGGCAATGGGTCATTCTGAACGAACGGGCGGTCGCCGATGTCGCGCGTCTGCCGGCGGCACGCATCGTCCGCCATGCCGATCTCGCACGCGCACCACGCGCCGGGGCGAGAGAGTTGCTGGCTTTCGCGGGGCTATCCCTGACCCCGGCGACCGAGACCTTTATCCGCGAAAGCACCGAGTATGACGGCGAAGGGCGCTATTATCAGGTGTTTCGCAACGCCGCCGCCGAGATCGACAAATGGCGGCATGAGCTGAGCGCCGAGGAGCAGGCGCGCATCCTCGCGATCGCGCGGCGCTCGCGCCTGGTCGCCCTGTGGCCGGAATTGACCGCGCCGGAGCACGGTTGCGCATTTTCGCCAGCACCCGCCGATGGCCATGCGGGCGAGGGTGCGATCGGCGATTGACATGATTAAATCGCGCTGATTACCATCTCGTCGATGGTGCCCCGGGAGGGGATAATAAGGGAACGCGGTGCGGAGAGATCCCAAGCCGCGGCTGCCCCCGCAACTGTAGGCGGCGAGTTGATCGCGAGCTGAACCACTGGGGCCTCGCATAGCCGTTCGCGGGTATGCGCTTCTCTGGGAAGGGTGCGATCGGCGCCCGAGCCGTGAGCCAGGAGACCTGCCATCAGCGACGTCAACGGGGCCTGCGGCGGGCGGGGTGTCTTGCTGGTGGGCTCTGAAGACAGACGACGTCATCCAGAGAGGTTTCATGTCCTCCTCCAACCCATCGTCTGCCAACCCGTCTTCTGCCAACCTGTCTTCTGCCAACCTGTCTTCTGAGAGAGTGCCCTCTGCCGCCTTGCCAACATTGAAGCGGCCGATTTTTGGCATTTACGGCCTATTGGCGGTGATCAACCTTGCCGTCTGGGCGTGGACGCTGGCGCTGTTCCGCCACCAGCCGGTGCTGCTCGGCACGGCTCTCCTTGCCTATGGGTTTGGGCTTCGTCATGCCGTCGATGCCGATCATATCGCGGCGATCGACAATGTTACTCGCAAACTGATGCAGGAGGGCAAGCGCCCGGTCAGCGTCGGGTTTTTCTTCGCCATGGGCCACTCGTCAGTTGTCTTGTTGGCCGCCGCCGCCATCGCCGGCACGGCGAAGGCGATGGCATCGCAGATGGATCTCGCGAAAAATATCGGCGGGGTGGTCGGCACGGTGATCTCGGCGGCGTTTTTATTCGCGATCGCGGCGGCCAATTTTCTCATCCTGATATCGGTCTGGCGGACATTTCAGGCGGTACGTCGTGGCGCGCCGTTTCAGGAGCAGGATTTCGACATCCTGCTCAACAGCCGCGGTCTTCTTGCCCGATTTTTTCGCCCACTTTTCCAGTTGATCGCAAAGAGCTGGCACATGTTCCCGCTCGGCTTCCTCTTTGGGCTCGGTTTCGATACCGCAACAGAGGTGGCGCTGCTCGGTATCTCGGCGACGGAGGCGGCGAAGGGGCTCTCGATCTGGTCGATCATGGTTTTCCCAGCACTTTTTACCGCCGGGATGTCGCTGATCGACACGACCGACGGTGTTCTGATGCTCGGCGCCTATAATTGGGCTTTCGTCAAACCGATGCGCAAACTTTTTTACAACCTCACCATCACCCTCGTCTCCGTGGTGGTAGCGGTGGTGATCGGCGGTATCGAGACGCTCGGCCTGATCGGCGACCAGCTTGGGCTCGGCGGGTGGTTCTGGGATGGGATAGGTGCCCTCAATGACAATTTCGGCAGTCTCGGCTTCATCATCATCGGCATTTTCATTGCCGCTTGGGTGATCTCTCTGATCGCCTATCGCTATCACGGGCTTGACGAAATCGACGTTGTCGCCGGCGGGCGATAGCGCCTGATCGGCAATACGCCGTCCTCGGCCGGGTATTTTTGCTCGGCCGGGTGATGCGCGCCTTGGCGCGGCCCGGTGTGTGCGGAGGATTAGCGCGCGCGCTCGGGTTGGAAATGGGCGGCGTCGGGGATGGCGAAACTCGCGTTTTCCTCGACGACGTCAGCCCCAAGCGCGCGCCAAGCGCCGCCGACCAAAATCTCGCTCGGCGCAAACCTCGCCTTATAGGCCATTTTCGGGCTCTCTGGCACCCAGTAGCCGAGATAAACATAAGGGAGATTGAGCTCTTGCGTCCGCGAAATCAGCCACAGCACCATCAATGTGCCGAGCGATTGGCGCGTGAGATCGGGATCGAAGAAGCTATAAACCGCCGAAAGCCCGTCGCTTAGCCGGTCGGTCAAGCAAGCGGCCACCAGCCGATCATCGGGGGCACGAAACTCGACGATAAAGGTTTCGATCGGGGTATCCTCGACCATTGCCCGGTAATCATAGAAGCTCATCGTCACCATATCGCCATCACCGTGGCGATGCTGCTGGTAACGCTGGAAGAGGTGAAACTGTTCGGCGGTGGCGCGGGCGGGCACCTCGAACCCTTCGATGGCGGCGTTCGCACGCCATATTCGCCGCGCTTGGCGCTTGCTGCGGAATGCGGCGGCGTTGATGCGAATCGGGATGCAGGATTGACAGCTCGGGCATACCGGGGCGTAGGCGATGTTATGGCTGCGTCGGAACCCGGCGCGTGATAAGCGGTCATGCAACCCTTCAGCGTCGGCCCCGGTTACTTCGGTGACGAGCTTTCGCTCTGTCCGCCCAGCCACGTAGGGGCAGGGCAGCGGCGCGGTCGTATAAAAAAATTGCAGCCGGCGGGGTGATTTATAGCTCATCGCGTCTGCATCCGAGTTCTATGTTTCCGTAGCATGACGCTCCGGTCAATGGCACATGACAAGAAAACCCGTCGTCGATGAAAATTTCCTCCAAGACCTCGGCGCGCCGATCGCAACCCGAGGGCAAGGCACGCCTTTGGCGCGTAATTCCGCAAGGCACGCGGGCATCCTAAATCTCGATACGTATCAGAGGTTGCAAAGACCAGCTTGGTATCAGTGCTGGGCGCCGCGGGCCGACGCGGCAATGGCGACAGGGTGGGCGCGGTAGGCGTTGAGGCTACGGCCCTGGACGGCACTCATTTGGGCGCCGGGTTTGGCGGCGGCCGCGGCCGCCATGCCGCGCGCGATGGCGCTCGACGGGTTGGCGGTGGGTGCCGCCATCGGGATGAAATGAGGCGGAGACGCGTGGCTCGCTTCAACCCTCGGAAAAGCGCCACGCAGCCCGCCGACCGGGCGTAGGGCGGGCATCTCGCTCGCCGAGAAAACGAGATTGGTCGGCTGGAATGGCAACCCCTGTTGCTCGCCGCTCCAGGCGGCCATCACCTTGCGTTGATAGGCGAGGGCAAGCTCGGGTGTGGCGGAGTGATATTGCGCCGCCGCCCGCGTCCAATCCCCCGTCTGGGCGTGAAGTTGGGTGAGGAATTGCGCGGCGTATTCGGCGTTGGCGGCAGGGTCGAATGCCTGATCGAGAGTCAGGAATGCGTGCGGATGGTGCATCAGGTTGACTTGCAAGCAGCCGACATCGATCGAGGTGACACTGCGCGCCTGTAAGGCGCGGACGGCGGCGATCGCCTCTCCCTTGGTCGCATAGAAATGGCCTTCCCCCTCGGCATTGATCGTCCACGGCCAGGGGGCGAAACGCCCCGTCTCTGGGTCTTTGCGGCCGCTTTCGACAAGGGCGATGGCGCTCAAGAGATGTTGCGGAATGGCGTGACCGCGTTCGGCGGCGTCGGCCGCTTGCCGGCAAAGCAGGCCGAGCGCCGGGGCGATAAGCGGGCGCAGCATCGGCGACAGCATATCGGCATGCGCCGCCGATGCGGCGAGCCCTGCCCAAATCATGCTGATGATCGCGAGCCATCTCTTCATGGCGCGAGACTAGCGAGAAAATCTTAGCAAATCATTGAGAGCCGAGGTCGATGGGGTCGAGGCAACAAAAACAGGTTACGCCGGTCGCCAAGCCGGCCGGCTTGTATTGGTTTGATTTTGCCCGCAACTTTCAGTCTAACCCCGCGCGCATCCCGGTCAGCGTGTCGCCAACTGGCGCAAGAGGTCGCATGCCTATCACGCGTTGAAAGCAGCCTCCGCCGCGGCGAGTGCCCCCTCCAGATAGCCGCCGAATTCCGGCGCCATCTCAGCGCCGGCGAGCGTGATCCGCGCGCCCCACGGCGCTGGAAGGGCGATCGGGCGATAGTCGGGATGGGCGTTGCCATTGGCGTGGTCGGCTTCGGTCGCGGTGAAGGGTTCGGTTGCCCAGTCCTGGATGATCACGTCACGCGGCCGGGCGGCCTCGGCGCCGAACAGCGTGCCGAGTTGGCGCGCGACCAGCGCCGGCAAGCCCGCGCGTCGCGCCGCGCGGAGAGCGGGTGGCCAGGAGAAAAAGCCGAACAACGCCGCCTCGGCCGCGCCGGGAAGGCTCGCATCGTGGAATTCCCCGAGCGGTCCCGCCTGGCTGAATGCGCTGCCTGAGAGGCCGGCGTCACGCCAGAACGGCCGGTCGTAGAGCGCGAGCGCCTTGGCCTGGCCCGCCATCCAGCCCGGCACAGCAGCAAGCTTCGCCTGTATTGGCTGCGGCAGGGCGGGGACGATCTCGATCCCACCGATCAGCCGCGGCGGCAGGGCGAGTGCTGCGCGGGCGGCCTGCAGCGTCACCGGACCGGCGGGGCTTTCGGCGGTGACGGCAACGCCCGCCTCGGTCAGCGCGATGCGCTGAACCACGTGTTCCAGCCAGACCACGCCGGGGGCGAGGCCAGCGGCGACGGCTTCCACCAGCGCCGCGATGCCGCCCGCAATCCGCAGGCTCGGCGGCTCCTGCGCGAAACCGTGCGGCAGACGCTCTATGCGCCCCGTCTGGTCCTGAAAAACGAACCCGCCGGCCTCGGCTTGCTCGGTGAGCGCCAACCCGGCCGCTCGGACGGCGCGCGCGATGCGCGGCTGGATCGTGGGCCAGACCCAGGCGGGGCCGAGATCATAGGCGCCGGCCTCGGTGCGGTGGCTCAGCACCCGCCCGCCGATGCGCGCGCGGGCTTCCAGCACTATCACCTCGGCGCCACGCTCCGCCGCTGCCCGTGCCAGCGCAAGACCGGAGAGGCCGGCGCCGATGACGATCAGATCGGACATCTGGTCAGCCGAGATGGCCGGTTTTGCGGTAGAGCAGCGCGCCGCCTTGGCTTTCCAACGCCAGACGGCTGCCGGAGGGCAGACGAAGCCACGCGCCGGCGTGGTGAGCGGTGCGGTCGATCACCACATCGCCCTCGACCATAAAGAGCTCGACGCCGTGCGGCCAGGTCTCGGCGGCGCCGGCATGGCCGGGCGCGAGGCGCAGCATCACCACACGCTCCCACGGCGCCTCGAACAGCACGGCCTCCCGCCGACCCTGCCCGAGATCACGCCAGAGCGCGGGATCGCGCGTGTCGAGGCGAACCGCCGCGGTCTCCTCCGGCGGCATTTGGCGGAGCTTGACAAAAATCACCGCGCCCGGCGCGCTGGCCGGCGTGTGGCGCGAGCCGGGCGGGTTGCGCACGTAGAAGCCGGCAGGAAAATCCCCGGTCTCGTCGGAGAATACGCCGTCGAGCACCAAGAATTCCTCGCCGGCGCCATGGGTGTGGGGGGAAAAAGCCGAGC
>JAJYXY010000134.1 GCA_021801465.1 Pseudomonadota bacterium | reverse complement strand
GGGCGAGCGGCGAGGCGAAAATCCGCGGCCCATGTTCCGCCACAGCCGCCGCCGCGGCTGGCTTTGGCGTCGTCGGTGCGGCTGCGGGCGGCGGCGCAGGTGGCGCCGGCGCCGCGGGTGGCGCGGGTGGCGCGGCATCGGCGCTCGCCGGCACGTTTTCGCCCGCGGCGACGAGGATCGCGATCGGTGTATTGACCTTGACCCCGGCGCTGCCCGCGGCGACGAGAATCTTGCCGAGCACGCCTTCATCGACGGCTTCGACCTCCATCGTCGCCTTGTCGGTCTCGATTTCGGCGATGACGTCACCGGCGCGAATGTCGTCGCCCTCTTTTTTGAGCCAGCGCGCCAGCGTGCCCTCGGTCATGGTCGGTGACAAGGCCGGCATCAGGATGTTGGTGGCCATGATTTTCTCCCTCAGCCCATGCCGCGGACGGTTTTGCGCACGGCCTCGATCACCCAATCGGGCTGCGGCAGCGCCAGTTTTTCGAGGTTGGCGGCATAGGGCAGCGGCACATCGACACCATGGACACGCATCGGCGGCGCATCCAGCCAATCGAAGCATTGTTCGATCACCTGCATCGCGATCTCGGCGCCGATGCCGGCGAAGGGCCAGCCTTCTTCGACCGTCACCAGACGGTTGGTTTTTTTGACGCTGGCAACGATGGTTTCGATATCAAGCGGGCGGAGCGTGCGAAGATTGATCACCTCGGCCTCGATCCCTTCGGCAGCCAGCGCTTCCGCCGCGGCGAGCGCGGTGCCGACGGTGATGGAAAACCCGGTGATGGTGACGTGCTTGCCTGGCCGCTCGATTTTCGCCCGCCCGAGCGGCAGCACGAAATCCTCGGCGGTCGGGCAATCGAAGCTGTGGCCGTAAAGGATCTCGTTTTCGAGGAAGATCACCGGATTGGGATCACGGATCGCGGCGCGCAAAAGACCCTTGGCATCGGCCGCCGACCACGGGGCGACGACCTTGAGGCCGGGGACATGCGCATACCAGCTCGCATAGCATTGGCTGTGCTGGGCTGCGACCCGGGACGCCGCCCCATTGGGGCCGCGAAAAACGATCGGGCAGCTCATCTGCCCGCCCGACATATAGCGTGTCTTGGCGGCGGAATTGATGATCTGGTCGATCGCCTGCATCGCGAAGTTGAAAGTCATGAATTCGAGGATCGGCTTCAACCCGGCCATCGCCGCACCGACCGCAAGCCCGGTGAAACCATGCTCGGTGATCGGCGTATCGATCACTCGCTTTTCGCCGAATTCCTCGAGCAGGCCTTGGCTGATTTTATAGGCGCCCTGATACTGCGCGACCTCTTCCCCGAGCAGGAAGACATCCGGATCGGCCCGCATCTCGGCGGCCATGGCGTCGCGGAGCGCCTCACGAACAGTAATTTTCTGCACAGGCCCCCAATCTTTCTCTTCCGCCGCGGGTTGCGCCGCCGCGGCCGGGGGGGTTGGTTGGGCTGCAGCCGGGGATGGGGGGGAAGGCCTCGCGGCCGGCGCTGCTTTCGGCGCGGCGTCGGCGGCTTCGCCATCGCTGCCGAGAAGGGCGATCGGCGTATTCACCGCAACCCCCTCGGCGCCTTCGGGGACAAGAATTTTGCCGAGCACGCCTTCATCGACGGCTTCGACCTCCATCGTCGCCTTGTCGGTCTCGATCTCGGCGATCACGTCACCGGCACGGATCGCATCACCTTCTTTCTTGAGCCAGCGGGCGAGCTTGCCTTCGGTCATCGTCGGTGACAGTGCCGGCATGAGGATTTCCGTTGCCATGTCACGCCTCCGCCAGAACGTCGGTCCAGAGTTCCGCGGGATCGGGCTCGGGCGAAGCTTGCGCGAAATCCGCCGCCTCCTGGATCTGCTTTTTCACCGCGTCATCGATCGCCTTGAGTTCGCTTTCCTCGACACCGAGATCGGCGAGTTGCTGGCGGGCGTGATCGATGCAATCGCGTTCGCTACGCATTTTCTGAACTTCCTCGCGCGAGCGGTATTTCGCCGGATCGGACATGGAATGGCCGCGATAGCGGTAGGTTTTCATCTCGAGGAGATAAGGCCCCTCACCGGCGCGGCAATGCGCGACGGCGGCCTTGGCGGCGGCATGGACGGCCGTCACATCCATCCCGTCCACCTGGGCGCCCGGAATCCCCCAGGGCGTGCCATTTTTCGAGAGATCATGCGAAGCGCTGGAGCGTTCGACGCTGGTCCCCATGCCGTATTTATTGTTCTCGATGACGAACAACACCGGCAGTTTCATCAGCGCGGCGAGATTGAAGCTTTCATAGACCTGGCCCTGGCTTGAGGCACCCTCACCGAAATAGGTCACGGCGACGCGATCATTGCCGCGGTAGTGATTAGCGAAAGCGAGCCCGGTGCCGAGGCTGACCTGCGCGCCGACGATGCCATGGCCGCCGAAGAAATTCTTCTCGCGCGAGAACATGTGCATCGAGCCGCCCTTGCCGTGCGAATAGCCGTCGCGCCGCCCGGTGAGTTCGGCCATCACGCCCCTCGGGTCC
>JAJYXY010000191.1 GCA_021801465.1 Pseudomonadota bacterium | reverse complement strand
CGCCGGGAAGTTTCCTGAGCCCGACGCCGGGCCGCGCCGTCGTTGCCGGCAATACCGAGGTCTCGCAAGCGACCTGCAACGCCCTCTTCGGCGCGCTCGGCGTGATCGCCTGCAGCCAGGCGACGATGAATAATTTCCTGTTCGGTGATGCGAAATATCAATATTACGAGACCATCTGCGGCGGCACCGGCGCCGGGCCCGATTTCGACGGCACCTCGGCGGTGCAGACCCACATGACCAATACCCGCATGACGGACGCTGAGGTTTTGGAACTGCGTTATCCGGTGCGGCTCGAGGAATTCGCGATCCGCCGCGGCTCGGGCGGGGTGGGGCGGCATCGCGGCGGTGACGGCGCCCGCCGACGCATCCGCTTCCTCGCGCCGATGACGGCGGTGATCGTCGCCTCGCGCCGCGAGGTGGCACCTTTCGGGCTCGAAGGCGGCGAGGACGGCGCGCCCGGGCGGCAATGGGTGGAGCGCGGGGACGGGCGCAGCGATATCCTGCACGGCGTTGATCGCGCCGAACTCGCGCCCGGCGATATTTTCGTGATCGAAACCCCCGGTGGCGGCGGGTTTGGCGCGCCGGAAGTGAAGAAAGGATAGACGGGAGAAAGGGTTCTTTTTTAAAAAAAAGAACCAAAAAACTTTTGTCTGTTAAGGGAGGCTAAGCGTTCAGGTTTTCAGCATTGGGCAAGCCATCTCCGATAGCGGGCGAAATGCCTGATCGGCCGGGGTCGTCGAGACGATGGTGAAAACATCCCATGGCATCTTGCTCTCGGCGGGCGTCTTCGCCTCCAACAAAAATACCGGCGTGATGAAGCGGCCATCAGGGCGGATTTGCTGGCGGCCGAAGCAATCATCGTCGGTCTGGATCGTCTTCATCGCCGCGATCGCGGCGCGCCCCGAGCCCTTTGCCGCCGGAACGCCGAGCTTGGCAACGGCGCGGAGATAGTGTGTCACCCCGGCATAGCAGCTCGCATGCAAGCTGCTCGGATAATTATTCGGCGATTTCTTGATGAAACGCGCGGTGAAGGCGCGGGTCCGATCATTGGTGTCCCAGTAGAAAGTATCGGAGACCAGCAAGCCTTGCGCCGTCTCGAGGCCCATCGAATGGATTTCGGTGACGAAGCCAAGCAACGCCGCGATCTTCATACCCTGCTTGGCAAGGCCGAATTCGCGCGCCTGCTTGACGCAGTTTTCCATGTCACCGCCGGTGTTGCAAAGCCCGAGCACCTTGGCGCCTGATGTCTGCGCCGCGAGAAGATAAGAGGAAAAATCGGTGGTGCCGGGGAAGGGATAGCGCGCGGCGCCCAAAATCTTGCCGCCGCCGCCGGTGACGAGCGCCGAAATATTTTGCTGGAGCGCATGGCCGAACGTGTAGTCGGCAACGACGAGAAACCAGCTATCGCCGCCCTGCTTCATGATCGCCGTGCCGGTGGAATGCGAAAAACACCAGGTGTCGGGTGCGAAATGCACCATGTTCGGGTTGCAGTATTTGCCGGTGAGGTCGCCCGAGGCCGGGCCGGTATTGAGCTGCGCCTTGTCTTTTTCGGTGGAAACCGTGTTGACCGCGAGCGCGACCGCGGTGTTGTTGAGATCAGCGATCGCGTCCACCCCATCACGATCATACCATTCCCGCGCCAGCGCCGAGGCGATATCCGGTTTCTGGCGATGATCGCCGGAGAGAATCTCGACCTTGAACCCGTATTGCTCGGGCCGGAAATCCTCGACCGCTTGCTGCGCCGCGAGCACCGAGGTCGGGCCGGAATTATCGCGATACTGGCCGGAAAGATCGGTGAGCACGCCAATGCGGATGATGTTTTCCCCGGCGGCGCGGGCGCGCGCAAGCGGGCTTGCGGCAAGGGCAGCGCTGGTCGCGAGCAGCGCGCGGCGCGTGATCGACATTTTTGGACATCTCCCCGAATTCGGCTGGCTGATTTTTTGACGCGCGCAGTGTAACCCGGCCGCGATCGCGGCGAAAGCGGTCGGTTTTGGCCGAGTCGCGGCGCCCCCTCGCCCGCCGCCCGTGGCATGCCGCGTCATTCCATGCGATAACATCGCGTATCGTCGTTTTCTGCGCGAGAGGATGATGACGCCGCTCCCTACACCGCAACAATTGCGCTATCTTCTGGCGCTCGCCGAACACCAGCATTTCGGCCGCGCGGCGCAAGCCTGCGCGGTCACGCAATCGACGCTCTCGGCCGGGATTCTCATGCTCGAGCATCAGTTGAATGCGGAAATCCTTGATCGCGGTATGGGCAAGCGCGTGGTCTTCACCACCCTCGGGCGTGAGTTGGTGGAGCGGGCGCGGCTCGCCATGGCGGCTTTGCAAAATGTCGTCGAAGCCGCGGTTTCGGCCCATGCGCCAATGAGCGGTCCGCTTCGATTGGGCCTCATCCCGACCATCAGCCCCTTCCTTTTGCCCCGGCTGATGCCATCCCTGCGCGCGGCTTTTCCGCAGCTTCGCCTCTTTTTGCGTGAAGACACGACGCTTCGCCTCATCGAGCGTCTGCGCGATGGGCGGCTCGATGTGCTGGTGTTGGCGCTGCCGTGTGAGTGCGCGGGGGCAGAATTGTTGCCGGTCGCGCGGGATCGGTTTCTCGTCGCCTTGCCGCCCGATCACTTGCTCGCCATCCGTGCCGAGGTGCCGGCTGCGGCGCTTGCCGCCGAGCCGCTTCTTCTCCTCGAGGATGGCCATTGTCTGCGCGATCAGGCGCTTGCCGTGTGTGGCCTGGTCGGTGCCGGCGGCGATGAGGGCGGCGGCGATTTTGCTGCAACCAGCCTCCAGACCCTCGTGCAAATGGTCGCGGGAGGGCTTGGCATCACGCTGCTTCCGGAACTGGCGGTGAATGCTGGCGTCGCGGCGGGGACCGATCTCGTCATGCGTCCGCTCGCGGGGGAGGGGGCATGGCGCACGATTGGCCTCGCCTGGCGCCAAGGTGCGCCGCGCCATGCCGATTATCGCGCCTTGGCACCAGCGCTTGCCACCGCACTCGCCGCGCCGGCGCCGACATAAAGCGCGCGCCCGGCGCCGACGCCGCTCCAGGTCAGCGCCGCGCCAATCGCCGCGATCCAGGCCGAGACCGGCCCCCAGCCGCCCCGGCTATGCAGAATGCCGGCGATAAACGGCCCGAGCGAGGCTAGAAGATAGCCCACCCCCTGCGCCATCGCGGAAAGCTGGGCCGCGGCCACGGCATCGCGGGCGCGCATCACGATCAGCATCAGGGCGACGCCAAACAGCCCGCCCTGGCTCAATCCGAGTACGCTCACCGCAAGCCAGAGCCATGCCGGTGGCGCGAAAAATACGGCGAGAAAACAAATCGTCGCGATTACGGAAAAACCGGCGGCAACGCCACTTTGCCGCTTCCGGCGCGCGGCGAGGCTGGGCGCGATCAGCGAGGTCACGGCTTGGCCGAGAAGGGAGAGCGAAAGCAGATAGCCAGCCGCTTCCGCGCTCAGCCCACGATCGCGCAAAATCGGGGCGAGCCAGCCGAACGCGAGATAAGCCAAGGCCGATTGCAACCCCATGAACAGCGTCACCTGCCAGGCGAGGCCGTCGCGCCAGAGCCCGCGCGGGCGCGCAATGTGGCGGATGGCCTCGGCGCGCCTTGGCAATAATCCGGCCCAGAGCACGAAGGCGAGCAGCGCCGGCAAGGCCCACACGCCGAGCGCCAGCGCCCACGAGCCGGCAAGCCGTTCCTGCAAGGGCACGGTGAGACCGGCGGCGAGCGCCGAACCAAAGCAGAGCGACATCGTGAAAAGCCCGGTCATCAAGGCGATATGGCCCTGAAAATCGCGCTTCATCAGCGATGGCGCGAGAACATTGATCGCGGCGATGCCAAGACAGGCCAAAATCTGCGCAGCAAACAGCGCCGGCGCGCTAGCGACGCCGCGCAAGGCGCATCCGAGGGTCAGGATGGCAAGCATCAGCAAAACCGCACGCTCGGCGCCGATCCGCCGGCTGAGGGCCGGGGCGAGCGGGCTAAAGACGCCAAAACAGAGCGAGGGCAAGGTGGTGAGCACGCTCGCCGCGAGCGGCGAGATCCCGGTCGCGCGCACCGCCTCGGGCAGCACCGGGCCCAGGCTTGCGATCGGCAGGCGCAGGTTAAAGCCGATCAGAACCAGGCTTGTCCCGAGCAAGAATCGGCGCAGCGGCGTGAGATCGCCGCCGTCTTGCGCGGGCTGCATCGCCGTACTCAGGAAAAAAGCGCGGCAATGGCCGCCGCATCGACGGCCTCGAGCCGCGCCGGCTGCCAGCGTGGCATGCGATCCTTATCCACCACCATCGCGCGCACCCCCTCTCGGAAATCGGGATGGCGCGTCACCCGCCGGGTCAGCGCAAGCTCGCTTCCGAGACAGGCGGGAAGCAGATGCCGCGCGCCGCGCCGCAGCAATTCGAACGACCAAACCAGCGCGGAGGGCGAGCGCGCGCGCAGTGTCGCCAGTGTCTCGGTGGCGAACGCGCCTCCTGCTTCCTCCAGCCTGCCGATGATCTCAGGGACCGAGCCGGCGCTGAAGCAATGATCGATCAGCGCCCGCTCGTGCGCCAGGGTGAAAGGCGGAAGGGGTGCGGCAAACCCGGCGACGACGGCCGGGCCATCGGCGATGAGCGCGCGCGTGAGCGCGGGGAAGGCGGCGCGCGGCACGAAATGGGTGGCAAGCCCGGCATGAACCGCATCCGCCCCGCGCAATTCCGACCCGGTGAGGGCGAGATAGAGGCCGAGCCCGCCCGGAAGCCGCGGCAGGAAGTAACTCGCGCCGATATCGGGGAAAAAGCCGATTCCGGTCTCCGGCATGGCAAAACGGGCATGCTCGCTTGCGACGCGGATATCGCCATGGACGGAAACACCGATGCCGCCGCCCATGCAAATCCCGTCGATCAGGGCAATATAGGGCTTGGGATAGTCCGCGATACCGGCATTGAGGGCGTATTCCTCGGCGAAAAACGTCTCGATGGCGACGCCGTCCTCGGCGATCGCGGCGTCACGGATGGCGCGGATGTCGCCGCCCGCGCAAAAGGCACGCTCGCCCGTCCCGGTGATCATCACCGCTTGCACCTCGGGGACGTCGCGCCAGCGCTCCAGCGCCTCAGCCAAGCCTCTGATCATGCCGAGATCGAGGGCGTTCAACGCCCGAGGCCGGTCCAAAATCAGGTGGCCGATGCGCCCCACCTGCTCGGTGCGAAGATTTGCCGCGTCCGTCATCCTCTCCTCATCCCCTCGTCTTGCCTTTTGTTCCGTGATCGAGCCCCCTCATAGCCGGCGCGATGGCGCGAGGCGAGGGCGGGGGTCATCGGCGCGGCCGCTCGCGTCTGAAGCGCATGAGAGCGAGCGCCACCTCCGGCCACATCGCGCGGAGTTCGGCGAGCGCCGCCTCTCGCACTGCTCGTGCTTCGGCGGGGAGGGCTGGTTTTGCGCGCGCGGCGAGCAATAGCCCGAGCGCAATCAGAAGATCGACCCCGGCCAATGCCAGCGCCGCCCCGATCGCCCCTGTGACGCCGGTGAGCGAGAGAAAAGCCGCGACATGCGCGAGCGCGAGGGCAAACAGGCAGAAAATCAGCCCGGCGGCCACCAAGGCACCCTGGCGCAGCCGCGCGCGCAGCAAAAGCCGCAGGCGCAGCCCCTCCGCCGCCAGGGCGATGCACGCCAGCCGGAATGCGCGGTTCATGTCAGCGCGCGAGGCGCCCGATGATGAACCCGGCGAGCCCCGCGACCAGCAAGGCGCTCATCGGCCGCTCGCGCACGATTTCGGCGAGGAGGTCGGATTGGCGGTGAACGGCCTCGCCAAGTTCGTCGGCGACGGCCGCGGCCGCATGCGCGGCGCGTTTTCCCCCCGCCTCGGCCGCCGCCCGCAGGGTTTCGATCTCGGCGCGCAGGCGGGCGATTTCGCTCATGGCGTCGTCGGTGGATTTTTGGCTGCTCATCGCGACTTCTCCGTAAATTTTATAACGTCAACATAACAATATGCGATGGAAGGTTGCCTCTGCCGCGCCCTCATACGAAAACGCTCTTTACGATGCAGTCAATGACCTTCTCTCCCTCCGGGCAAGTTGCCGGGATGAACGCTTTCGTGAGCGAGGCGGAGGCGTTCCTTGACCTGCGCGGCCTCGTCTCGCCGGGTGGCGCGGGGGAGGGATTTTCCCTCGCCATCGCGCGTGGGGAAAGTCTCTGCCTGCTCGCGCCCGACGATGTGGGCGCGCGCGGCATCATCGCGATGGTAGCGGGAACCGTTACCCCAGCCGCCGGCGAGATCGTTCTCAATGGCCGCCGCCTTCGCGCAACGCCGGCCCATCGGCGCGGTTTTGGGTGTGTCCCGGCGGCAATCGTGCTGCCGCGTTGGCAACGCCTTGGGGCTTACGTCGGCGCGGCTCTGAACGCCCAGCGGCTCGAGCGCGCCGTGCGTGCGGCGCGCGTTGCGCGGGTGCTCGCGCTCGTCGGGCTCGATGGCTTGGCTGGCCGCTGGCTCACGGCGCTGAGCAGGAGCGAGCGTTTTCGCGCGGCACTCGCGCGGGCCTTGGCCGCCGATCCCAGCCTGCTGCTGATCGAGGAGCCCGAGGAGGGGTTTGCCGAGCCCGAACGGCAGATGCTGTCGATCTTGCTGCGCGGCAGCCCCGCCGCCGCCATCACCACGCTGATCGCGGCGAGAAAGGCGGCGACAGTCTTCGCGCTCGCCGATCGCGTCGCCGTTCTCCTCGGCGAGCGCCTCGTCCAAGTCGCGCCGCCGCAATTTCTCTATGATGCGCCAATATCTCTCCCGGTCGCGCGCGCGCTCGGCGAGGCGAATGTGCTCGGCGGGACGCTGATCGAGAATGATGACGACATCGCGCGCGTGAAGCTCGATAACGGCATTATCGTCAGCGGCTCTCTTGCCGAAAGCGTCGCGATCGGGCAACGCTCCTTGCTCATGGTGCGGCCGGAACGGATCGCGGTCGCGGCAATTGCCGCCGAGGAATTGGGGGAGGGGGCGCTACCGGTCGTGCTCAGGAAAATCACACCGCTCGGTGCGCAAACCCGGCTCGTCGCTTCGTTGGAAGATGGGGTCGATATCATCGTCACCCGGCCTGCGAGCGCGATTTTGCGGGGATTGCAACCAGGGCGTGAGATGTCGATCGCCTGGAGCGCGCAGCATGCCCGGATTTATGCCGCGGCCAAGCCGACAGACGCCGCATGACGGGCTGGCGTGAGAGTGCCGGCGCCCGGATCCTCGGGGTTTTCCTCGCCGCCAGCGGTCTTTTCTCGACCGCGGCGATGGCCCGCGATTTTACGCTTGCCGCGAGCCCGGACAATGTGGTCGAGGCGCTCCAGAAGACCTATCTCACCCCTTTCGCGACCGCCAACGGTGTCGGCGCGACGGCGGCGCTATGGGACGGCAATTATGCCGACCTCGTTCTGAATGCCGGGCTTTATACGCCCTGGGATGTGGTGGCGGCGCGCTTGCCGGTCTTGGAGGAGGGATGCGCGCGCGGCGTGCTGCAAAAACTCGATCCGAAACTGGTCGGCGGGCGTGAGCGCTATCCGGATTTTGCCGTCAGTGAGTGCGGGGTCGGCGCGTATTTGGAGAGTGTCGGCCTCAGCTGGGACAATGACAAGCTGCAGGGCACGCCGAGTTGGGCGGATTTTTGGGATGTCGCGAAATACCCCGGCAAGCGCGGTCTTCGCCGCGCCGCGCAGATGACGCTGGAGATCGCATTGCTCGCCGATGGCGTCGCCTTGGGCGATGTCTATGCGACGCTTCGCACCGAGGATGGCGTCCGGCGCGCCTTTCGCAAGCTCGATCAGCTCCGCCCCTATATCGTGTGGTGGGAAAAGCCCGCGCAGGCGACCGAGATTCTCGGCCAAGGCAAAGTGCTGATGACGATGGCGCCGAGCGCGGAGGTGCAGGTCGCCGACCGCGAGGGGGGACACCGCTTTGGCATGCAGTGGAATGATAGCCTCTACCGCGTAGAGAGCTTCGCGATCGTCACCGGGTCGCCAAACGGCGAGCTCGCGCGCAAATTCCTCGCTTTCGTCGGCGATCCCGCCGTTGAGGCGCGATTTTTCGCCCAAACCGGCCTTGGCCCCTTGGCGAAAGGGGCACTTGAGCAAATTCCCCCCGACCAGCGCGCCTTGGTGCCGAGCAATCCTGCCAACCTCAAGAATGCGCTCTCGTTCGATGAAAATTTCTGGGAACAAAACGGCGCCGTGCTCACCGCGCGGTTTGAGGCCTGGCTCGCTCACCCGGCGCCGTGACCCTGCCGCGCGCCCTTCGTTTTATAATTGACCGATCGGTCAATTTATGAACAATAGCTTGCCGGTTCAGTTGCGTGAGAAAAAGGGACGCAAGCCATGGCTCGATCCGATGCCGCGCCGAGAGCGGCGGCCGAAGCCGTTGAAGGAAAGGCCTTAAAGGCAGCTTCCCAGATGACAGCGCAGGACCTTGCGCAAGCATCCGCCCGCGCGATGTGGCAAGATGACCATGCAAGCCGCCATCTCGGCATGAGTCTCGACCACATTGCCCCCGGCGTTGCGACGGTGTCGATGTCGGTTGTCGCTGCGATGTCGAACGGACACGGTACGACCCATGGCGGCTATATCTTCACGCTCGCCGATACGGCCTTCGCCTTTGCGTGCAACAGCTATAATCAGCGCGTGGTGGCGCAGCATTGCGCGATCAGTTTTCTGATCCCGAGCCGGATCGGCGACCGCCTGACGGCAACCGCGACAGAGGTCTCGCGCCGGGGGCGCTCGGGGATCTATGACGTCCGGGTCACCAATCAACACAGCGAACCGGTGGCCGAGTTTCGAGGCCATTCGCGGGTCGTGCAAGGCACCCATTTGCCGCTCGAGGAGTGACCGGTCTTCCGTAATCCAGGGGAGGAAAAAATGAACGATCTCGCGCCGCGCAAGCAAGATCTCGATCCGATTGAAACCGCCTCGCGTGATGAAATCGAGGCGCTGCAGTTTCATCGGATGAAGCGGTCGCTAAAACATGCTTTCGAAAATTCGCCCTTCTACCGCCGGCGCTTCATCGAATCGGACATTCATCCCGAGGATTTGAAATCGCTCGCCGACATCGCGCGATTCCCCTTCACCACCAAGCAGGATCTGCGCGATACCTATCCCTTCGGCATGTTCGCCGTGCCGCAGACGAAGCTTGTTCGCATCCACGGCTCATCGGGTACCACGGGAAAGCCGACCGTCGTCGGTTATACCGCGGCCGATATCGAATATTGGGCCGCGCTCGTTGCGCGCTCCATTCGCGCAGCCGGCGGGCGGCCCGGCGATATTCTGCATAACGCCTATGGCTATGGTCTCTTTACCGGTGGGCTCGGGGCGCATTATGGCGCCGAAAAACTCGGCTGCACGGTGGTTCCCATTTCAGGCGGCATGACGGAGCGCCAGGTGACGCTGATCACCGATTTTCGCCCTCGCATCATCATGGTGACGCCGAGCTACATGCTTTCGATCCTCGATGAGTTTCGCCGCCAAGGGATCGATCCGCGCGCGACGTCGTTGCAAGTTGGCATCTTCGGTGCCGAGCCGTGGACCAACGCGATGCGCGCCGAAATCGAATCGGCGTTTGCGATGCATGCGGTAGATATCTATGGCTTGAGCGAGGTGATGGGGCCAGGGATCGCACAGGAATGCGTGGAGAGCAAAGATGGTCTTCATCTCTGGGAAGATCATTTTTATCCGGAGATCATAGACCCGGTGACGGAGAAATCCCTTCCCGATGGCGAATTCGGTGAACTGGTGCTGACGACATTAACCAAGGAAGGGCTGCCGATGGTACGCTATCGGACGCGTGATCTCACCCGCCTTTTGCCCGGCACCGCGCGCAGCATGCGTCGCATCGAAAAAATTCTCGGCCGCAGCGATGATATGATCATTCTGCGCGGCGTCAACGTCTTCCCGACCCAAATCGAGGAGCAGATTCTGAAATGCCGTGGCCTGGCGCCGCATTTCCAGATCGAATTGACCCGGTCGGGGCGGCTCGACGACATGATCGTTCATGTCGAATGTGCTGCCGAGATGGCGGCGATTGAGGCACGCGAGGCGTCAGCGAAAGAGCTGATCCACCACATCAAGAGCGTGGTCGGGGTTTCAAGTAAAGTGAAGGTGAGCGATCCCGGGGCGATCGAGCGCTCTCAGGGGAAGGCCCAGCGGGTGATCGACAACCGCCCCAAGACATGATCTCAATAGCCGCGGCTGATCTCAGTGATGGCCGGGCGCGGTTTTGTTGGCGGGCTTGGGTCATCCAGCCGGCGAGGAGAATGTGACGGGAATGGCGCGAACACGAGCGCAGGATTTTGAGAATAAGCAGCGTGTCATTCTAGAAAGTGCGGCCGCCGTCTTCGCAAGCCAAGGCATGGAGAAAGCGTCGATGGCGCAGGTCGCGGCGCATGCGTCTGTCTCGAAAGCATTGCTATATCATTATTACCCAAGCAAGGATGCGCTGATTTTCGCGATCATCATTGTCCATTTACAGGAGTTATATCAGGCCATAGAAGCGGCGGATGACCGGGCGCTCTCGCCGCGCTCTCGCCTGCGCCGCCTGATCGGCGCCGTCCTCGAAAATTATCGCGATGCCGACAATGAACACAAGGTTCAGCTCAACGCGCGGGCGGCATTATCGGGCCCACAAAGGGAGGAGATTGCCGCGCTCGAGCGGAGGATCGTCCGATATTTTTCCGCCGTGATCAGCGCGATCAATCCCGAACTCGAGACCGGCGCCCGAGCGCTCTTGACGCCGACAACGATGTCACTCTTCGGCATGATGAATTGGGCTTATATGTGGTTTCGTGATGGCGGACGCATGGCAAGGCAGGACTATGCCGACCTACTGACCACGCTGTTGCTCGATGGTATTGGTGCTGTTCGGTGAAGGTGAACCCGGGTGAGCGAATTCGGTGGCACGCGCACCGGCCGACATAGATGGCAGGGCCAATGATCGCATCACGTGGTCGTCCGCGACTTATGCGATTTGGCAGGCGGCTGGATGGTGGTTTGGTGAGGGGCACGCTTTTCGCGGCAGATGAAGATTTCCCTCTCCTCCGCTCCGGCGTTGTGGCCGCGATCGCCGCCGTCGACATAGGCGCGGGCCGCAGCGACGCCGGTGATCCGTGCGACTTGCGTCATTTGCTCGTGGATCGGATAGCGCTCGCCCCCACCCATAACGGCCTTGAGTACATTCAGGGCGGCGCTGCTACGCCGCCACCACCTTCGTCGCCGCGGGGCGACCGGCGTAGACGAATTCAGGCCCATCCAGGTCGAGCGCGGGGATCTCGCTGCGCTCGCGCCAGTAGTCCTGGGTATGCGCCCACTCGCGCTTGCCGCCGCGCTTGGGCAAGAGGTGCATCGAGCGCATCAGGTAGCCTGGGTTGAAGTTCTCGGGGTCAATCCACGCGGCCAACGGCATGTCGGCGTCCTCCGGCCGGAGCGCCACCTCCACCTTGGTCGTGCCCTTGCCCTGCATGTGGCCGAGCAGGCGGCAGACGAAGTCGGCGACGAGGTCGACGCGCAATGTCCAGCTGGCCCGGAAATACCCAAAGATCCACACCATGTTCGGCACACCGGTGAACATCATGCCGCGATAGGTCACGGTCTGGGCGAAATCGATTGGCTTGCCGTCGACGACGAAGTCGATGTCGCCGAGCACGCACAGGTTGAACCCCGTGGCGGTGATGACGATGTCCGCTTCGAGCTCTTGTCCCGACTTGAGCTTGAGGCCCTTCTCGGTGAATCGGCCGATCTCGTCGGTGACCACCGAGATCTTGCCGGCCGCCGCGGCCTTGAAGAGGTCGCCGTCGGGAACGAAGGCGATCCGCTGGCGCCACGGGCGGTAGCGCGGTGTGAAGTTCTTGGCCACTTCCTCCTGCGGCAGATACTTGGCAACCGCGGCCAGCAGCTCGCGCTTTACCTGCTCAGGCTCCTCAAACGAGCGCCGGGTGAACTCGTCCTGGATCTTCAGCCGCTGACGGCGGACGATCTCGTGGATCCACTCTTCGGGGATTTCCAGCGCGCGCAGCGTATCGGCCATGTCGTCGACGTTGCGGCCTGGCAGGAAATAGGTCGGCGAGCGCTGCACCACGGTCAGGTGTTCGACCTCGTCGGCGATCGCCGGCGCCACGGTCGCCGTGGTTGCGCCCGAACCGATCACGACTACCTTCTTGCCGCGATAATCGAGGTCTTCCGGCCACGTCTGCGGATGGACGATGTGTCCCTTGAAGGCCTTCATGCCGGGCCAGTCGGGAGTGTAGCCCTCGGAATGGCGATAATAGCCCTGGCACATCCACAGGAAATTGGCGGTGATCGTCACCGGCTCGCCGGTGGACTTGTCGACCGCTTCGACGGTCCAGAGGCCGTCCTCGCTCGACCAGGTAGCCTTGCCGACCTGATGGTTGTAGCGGATGTGGCGCGCGAGATCGTTCTCGTCGATCACCTCGCCGATGTACTTGCGGATTTCCGCGGCGGTGGCGATGGGCGGGCCGACCCATGGCTTAAAGCGATAGCCGAACGTGTAAAGATCGCTGTCCGATCGCGCGCCCGGATAGCGATGCGTCAGCCAGGTGCCGCCAAAGCTCTCCAGGCCCTCGAGCACCACGAAGCTGGTTCCGGCTCGTTGCTTGGTCAGGTGATAGGCCGCGCCGACGCCAGAGATGCCGGCTCCCACAATCAGCACGTCGAAGCACTCCGCGGGGCTCTTGGCCTTCGGCGCTTCGTTGGTCAACTCCGCGATCTCGCTCATCCCGTCTCCTTCATTTTGATATCGTTAAGCTATGTGCGGCTTAGCACGCCGCGTTGATCCAGATTAACGATGACTGAACCCAGCGATCATAACGTACGTGTAATCGTGTAGAAAAAATACGAGAACTTTTCGTCCCAGCATCCTGCTGGCCCAGACGAAGCCATGGACTATTTCCATCAGACCGTCTCGGCGTTGCACGGGAAATCCGCGTGCGTCGCATAGCCGCCGCGCGGTATCGCGCGCGCGCGGGAACGGGCTGCCATAGACCGCTTCCCATGCCTTCCCGCGATAGGCGGCAGCGAAATCCGCCGCTCTGGCTCGATTGCGTCTCGCCGTGGCGAAGAAAATAGAGTGTCATGCTCATGTCGCAGCATCCCGTGCACGCTCTGGCCACGTCCACGCGGCGATCTCCCGCGGATCGACGCCGAATTCATGGGCGTGGCGAAGGCACGCGAGTTGGCGCGCCGACAATGCCTCGCGGGCGCCCGCGCCGGTGTCGGCAAAACGCGGAATCCGGTCGATAGCGTCGATCGCGAGGCTGAAACGATCGGTTTGATTGTGGATCGCAAGCTCGAGCGGTGTATTGATGTTTCCCTTCTCCTTATAGCCACGGACATGGATGTGGTGCTGACCAGGACGGCGATAGGTCAGGCGATGGATCATCCATGGATAGGCGTGGAAGTTGAAGATCACCGGCCTCGTCGTCGTGAACAGGGCGGCGAATTCGCGATCGCTGAGGCCATGCGCGTGTTCGGTGTTTGGGACGAGCTTGAAGAGATCAACGACATTGACGAAGCGGATCTTGATGTCGGGGAGATATTCCCGCAGCAGCGCGGTGGCGGCAAGCGCTTCCAATGTCGGCACGTCGCCACAGCTCGCCATCACCACATCCGGCTCGCTGCCCTGATCATTGCTCGCCCATGCCCAGATGCCGGCCCCCTTGGTGCAATGGATGATCGCCTCCGCCATGGTCAGATATTGCAGATGCACCTGCTTGTCAGCGACGATCACATTGACGTAATTGACGCTCCGCAGACAATGATCTGTGACCGACAGCAGACAATTGGCGTCCGGCGGCAGATAGATCCGCGCGATCTCCGGGCTTTTATTGGCCACCACATCGAGAAACCCCGGGTCTTGATGGGTGAAGCCGTTATGATCCTGCCGCCAGACGAGGCCGGTGATCAGGAGATTGAGCGAGGCGATCTTTGCCCGCCAGGGGATGGCATTCGACTTCTCTAGCCATTTGGCGTGCTGGTTGAACATCGAATCGATGACATGGACGAAGGACTCATAGCTGTTGATGAGCCCGTGCCGGCCGGTCAGCAGATAGCCTTCGAGCCAGCCCTCGATCGTGTGTTCGCTCAGCATTTCCATTACCCGGCCAGCCGGCGCCAGCTCGCCGCCATCATCGTCTTCGGGAAAATAGGCGCCGAGCCAGCCTTTTTTGCCAACCTCATAAACCGAGTCGAGCTTGTTGGATTGAGTCTCATCCGGCCCAAAGAGGCGGAAGTTGGTCGGGTTGCGCCGCATGACCTCGCGCAGAAAGCCGCCCAGGCTAGGCACATTGCCGGCCGAGACAACGCCGGGCTTGCGCAATTCCAGAGCAAACTCGCGAAAATCCGGCATCGCCAACGGACGGCGCAAGAGGCCGCCATTGGCAGCCGGATTGGCGCTCATGCGGCGTGCACCGGCTGGCGCCAGCGCCCGCAGCTCCGGCCGCACGCGCCCAGCCTCATCGAAGCAGGCCTCGGGCTGATAGCTTCGAAGCCATGCTTCCAAAATCTCGAGATGCGCCGGGTTGCTCGCGACGTCGGTGATCGGTATCTGATGCGCGCGCCAGAATCCTTCGAGATAATGGCTATCGATGTGGCGCGGCGCGGTCCAGCCCTTGGGCGTGCGCAAAATAATCATCGGCCAGCGTGGGCGAAACGCCTGGCCGCTTTCGCGCGCGCGCGTTTGTGCCGCACGGATTTCGCCGACCGCGTGGGCCATTGTGGCCGCCATCGCCTGATGCATGCTGGCGCGATCGCTGCCCTCGACGAAATAGGGGGTATAGCCATAGCCGATGAAAAGCGCCTTCAGTTCCTCGCGGCTGATGCGCGCGAGCAAAGTCGGATTGTTGATCTTGTAGCCATTCAGGTGCAAAACCGGCAGCACCGCGCCATCGGTGATGGGATTGAGGAATTTGTTGCTGTGCCAGCTCGTCGCCAGCGGTCCGGTTTCCGCCTCGCCATCGCCGACCATCGCGAGCGCGATCAGATCCGGCTGATCGAGCACCGCGCCAAAGGCGTGTGAGAGGCTGTAGCCGAGTTCGCCGCCTTCATGGATGCTGCCTGGCGTTTCCGGCGTCGCGTGGCTGCCGATGCCGCCGGGGAACGAAAATTGTTTGAAAAACCGCGTGAGCCCGGCAAGATCGTTGCTGATCGCGGGATAAATTTCGGCATAAGTGCCTTCGAGATAGGCGTGCGATAACACCGCCGGCGCGCCGTGGCCGGGTCCGGAGATGAAGATGGCATTGAGGTCGTGCTGCTTGATCAGCCGGTTGAAATGGAGATAGGCGAAACTCTGTCCCGGCGCTGATCCCCAATGGCCGAGCAGACGCGGCTTCAAATGATGTGGCGCAAGTTTTTCGCGAAGCAGCGGGTTGCCCTGCAAATAAATCATGCCAAGACAGAGATAGAGACTGGCATTCCAATATCTCTCAAGGCGCTGCACGTCGTCGTCTGCGAGCGGATGGCCGGTGATCGTGGCGCGCGCCTGACCATAGGCGCTCAGGTTTTCGGTCGCCGCATCGGATGGCGGCATTGGCGATGCTGTCAAAAGGAGGCCCTCCCTCAGCGCGATCAGCGGCGACGCAACGCATCTCCCGCCGCCTTCCGGCCGAGGATGATCCGTCCACGAGGAGAGATCAAGATCACGCCGACGTCAGGCGGACCCGCCGCAGCCGGAGCCCGTTCACCGCCGATCGTGTCCCTGGACGTGGTGTAGAAGCCGCTGCTCCTTCACCGGGTTGCGCTGCCTTGTTGTCAGACTGCCTGAGCTGGCAGGCTGATGGCGGGATCATCGCTCAGCGGTGCGATGGTTTCCAGGCTCATATAGCGTGCGCGCTGGACGGCCCATTCATCGTTCTGTTCCAGCAGCAGCGCGCCGATCAGCCGCACCACCGCGTCTTCGTTGGGGAAGATCCCGACGACGTCG
>JAJYXY010000289.1 GCA_021801465.1 Pseudomonadota bacterium | reverse complement strand
CGATCGCGGCGGCTGGCCGGCGAGCCTGGTGCGCGCGCTCGCGATCGACGCCATGCTCGAAAAATGGCCGGCGGAGGTGCTGGCGCCGGGCGCGGTGATCGGCCGGCTGACGCCGGCGGCGGCAAGTCATCTCGATCTGCCCGAGCGGGTGCGGGTGGTTCAGGGTGGGGCCGATGCGTTCATCGGCATGATCGGCCTTGGCGTGGCCCGCCCCGGTCAGATCGCGCTGATCACCGGGTCGTCACATTTGCAGTTCGGAGTTTCCGACCAGCCGCGCTTCGTGCCCGGGCTCTGGGGCACGTATCGGGATGCGGTCTATCCTGGAAGCTATGTGCTGGAAGGGGGACAGACCTCGACGGGCTCGATCATCGCCTGGCTCCGCCGGCTGATGGGCGGCACGCTCGATCTCGCGGCGCTCAATGAAGCGGCGGCGGCGCTGCCGCCCGGGGCGGAGGGGGTTCTGGCGCTCGATCACTTCCAGGGCAACCGCACACCGCACACCGATTCGCTCTCGCGCGGGGCGATCACCGGGCTTTCCTTGCACCATGGCGTTGCGCATATCTTCCGCGCGATTTTGGAAGCGATCGGGTTCGGCACGCGCGCCATCGTCGATGCGATGCGTGGCGCCGGTTTCGATGCCGCCGAAATGGTCGCCGGCGGGGGGGCGACGAATTCGCCGCTCTGGCTGCAAATCCATGCCGATACCGCCAATCTTCCGGTCGTCGTGCCCGATGTCAGCGAGGTGCCGTCCCTGGGGGCGGCGATCCTGGCGGCGGTGGGCGCCGGCCGCTTCACCACGATCGAAGACGGAATCGCGGCGATGGTCCGCCCCGGCCGTCGCATCGAGCCGATCGCCGCCAATGTCGCGCTCTATGACGAGATCTATGCCCGGTACGCAGCGCTCTATCCCGCGCTGAAAACGGTACGCGAGGCCGGGGTCACGCCATCCCGCCATTGATCGCGATGGTCTGGCCGGTGATGTAGCCGGCCTGGTCGGAGGCGAGGAAACCGACCAGATCGGCCACTTCCGCCGCGTGTCCTGCGCGCCCGGCGGGCACCAGCGCCTTGATCGCCGCCATATCGAGGGCGCGGGCGGTCGCCGGGCTTTCGATCACCCCCGGCGCGACGGCATTGACGGTGACGCCGCGGCTCGCGACTTCGCGCGCGAGCGAACGGACCGCGCCTTCGAGCCCGGCTTTGGCGGCGGCGTAATTGCTCTGACCACGATTGCCGAGAGCGGCGGACACCGAAGAGAGCGCGATGATCCGCCCCCAGCGGGTGCCGATCATCGGCAGCAAAAGCGGCTGCACGGCGGCGTAAAACCCGTTGAGCGAGACATCGATCACCGCTCGCCAGCGGGCGAAATCCATCCCCGCCAGCGGCGCGTCGTCATGGATGCCGGCATTGTGGACGATGATTTGCACCGGCTCGGCGGCGAGCAGGGCGGCCATCGCCGCGCGGCTCGCCGGCTCGTCGGTGAGATCGCAGATCAACGCCTCGCCGCCGATCTCTGTCGCGAGGTCATGCGCCGCCGCCGCCTGGGCGTGGGCATGGACGATGACGGCGCAGCCAGCGGCGGCGAGACGGCGGCAGATCGCGGCCCCGATCGGGCTTGTCCCGCCCGTCACCAGCGCTCGGCGTTGCGCGCTCATGCCGGTTCACCGAAATAGATCGCGGCGAGATGCGGGTCGGCCAGAATCGTTTCCGGATCGCCCTCGGCGAGTTTGCGGCCTTGGTCGAGAAACACGATGCGATCAGCGAGTTCGATGACAATATCGAGATTATGCTCGATGAGGCAAATCGTGACGCCTTGGCTCGCTGCGTCGCGGAGCAGCGCCGAAAACCGCGCCCGCGAGGCGGGATCGAGGCCGGAGGCGGGCTCATCGAGCAACCAGATACGCGCCCCGGTCGCGAGGATACGGGCAAGCGAGAGGAATTTGCGCTCGGCATAGGCGAGATCGGCAGCATCGGCCTGCGCGAGCGGCGAAAGCCCGGTCGCCGCCAGTGCCTCCGCCGCCCGCGCTTGCCGCGCCGCCTTGCCGCCCGGCTGCCAGAACCAGGAGGCCGGCTCGGTTGCCGTGAGCACATTGTCCGCAACCGACATGCGGGTGAAAAGCCGGAGATCCTGAAAGCTCCGCGCGATGCCGAGGCGGGCGATGGTGTGCGGCGCGCGCCGGCCGATCGCCTGCCCCGAAAGCGTGACATGGCCGGCGTCGGGCGCGAGGTGGCCGGTGATGAGGTTGAACAAGGTCGTCTTGCCGGCGCCATTGGGGCCGACCAGGGCGGTGATGATCCCGGGCGCGAGATCGAGATCGACCCCGTCCACCGCGGCGATGCCGCCGAAGCGCCGCGTCAGGCCGCGCACCGCAAGCAGCGCGCTCATCGCCGCCCGCCCGCCCGCCCGGCAAGGCCGGCGGGGCGGAAAATCATCAGCAAGGTCATCGCGAGGCCGTAAATGAGCTGCTGCACGGCGCCGATATCGGTCGGCGGCAGGCCGGGGATGAAGGTCAGCGCGGCAGGGAGGGCGAGCAGGAGCA
>JAJYXY010000192.1 GCA_021801465.1 Pseudomonadota bacterium | reverse complement strand
GAAGATCGGCGTGTTGCAGCCGCTCACCGGCGCGCTCGCCTTTGACGGCGCGCAGGGTAAGATCGGCGCCGACGCCGGTTTCGCCGAAGTCAACGGCGCCGGTGGCGTAAAGGCGCTCGGCGGCGCAACGCTGGAGATGATCGTCGGTGACGCGCGTTCGACGCCTGACGGCGGCGTGCAGGAAGTCGAGCGTATGGCGAGCGAAGGCGTGGTTGCGATCGTCGGCGGGTTTGCGAGCCCGATCTGTCTCGCCGCGAGCCAGGCCGCCGCACGCTACGGCATCCCCTATCTCGTCGATGTCGGCGTCTCTGATCAAATTGTATCGCGCGGTCTCGATAACACGTTCCGCTTCGCGCCCGGCTTTGGCATGGTTTCGAAACAGGCGATCGCCAACCTCGTTACGCTCAACGACGCAGCGGGCAAGCCGGCCAAGACAGTGGTGCTCGTGCATGAGGACGGCCTGTTCGGAAGCGGGCTTGCCAAGCTGATGCAGGCGGAGTTGCCGAAGAATGGCTTCGAGATTCTCGCTGTCATCGCGCATCCGACGCCGGCGCGCGACATGTCCAACATCGCCTTGCAAATCCGTGCCAAGAATCCCGATCTGGTCATTCCCTCCAACTACTACGGTGAGATGGTACTGCTTGCGCGCACGCTGCAACAGCAGCGTATCCACCCGAAGGCCGTCTATTGTGTGCTCAATGGCGCCGCCTCCAACTATCGTTTCGTCAAGGAGTTTCCGGAGGCGGCGCAATATGTCATAGATTGCAACCATTGGTATGATCCGCGCAAGGAATCCGCACAAAAACTGAAGAAGACCATCGAGGCCAGAGATGCTTATTTTACCTACAATGTAGCGCTCAACTATTCAAACGTTCTGCTGCTCGCCGATGCCATCGAGCGCGCGGCCTCGGCTGACCGGCAGGCGATCATGGCAGCGCTCGCGGCCTCGACCTTCGCCGGCCACATCATGCCCTATGGCCCGACACATTTTGTCAACGGCCAGAACATGGGCGCGGCGCCGGTGAACACGCAGGTGCAGGACAAGGACATCAAGGTGATATTCCCCACCGATTTCGCCGACGCGAAGCCAGTATTCCCGGCGCCGGCCTGACAGGCGCAAGCGCGTGCTAACACCTGATATCCTCGCCGCAGCGGTCGTCAACGGGCTGACGACGGGCGCGGTATATGCGCTAATCGCCGTAGGGTTGACGCTGGTCTACGGCGTCTTGCACATCGTCAACTTCGCGCATGGCGCGATACTGGCCGCGGCCATGTTCGCCGCCTATTTCGCATTCCAGTACGGCGTCGATCCTTATGTCGCCCTGGCGCCGCTGGCGGTCGTCTTCTTCGGATTGGGATACGCCGCGCAGCGGCTGGTGATCGGTCCCGCCAGCCACGGCGAGGATCGCAATGTACTTTTGGTGACGCTGGGGCTTTCGATCGTCATCGAGAATCTTTTGCTCGCGGCCTTCAGTTCCGACACGCGCAGCATCAACACTACCTACGGTTTCGCGACGATCCGGCTCGGGCCGTTGTTTGTCAGTTTGCCGAAAGCGATCGGCTTTGGCGTGTCCTGCGCGGTGGGCATGACCTTGTGGGCGCTTCTCAACTATACCGACATAGGCAAGGCGATCCGTGCCGTCGCCAAGGAGCGCATGGGGGCGAGACTGGTCGGAATCGATCCTCCGCACGTGTTCGCGGTGACCTTCGGCCTCAGTGCCGCGTGTCTGGCCATTGCGGCCTGCGTGCTGCTGCCGGTCTATTATGTCGACCCGCGCGTCGGCGAGGCTTATGTGTTGATCGCTTTCACCATTGTTGTGCTTGGAGGAATGGGATCGATCGCCGGCGCCATGGTCGGTGGTCTGCTGATCGGCGTTGTCGAAAGCCTCTCCGGCCTGCTGCTCGGCGACAGTCTCGGCCAGCTCGGCATCTATCTCATCTTCATACTCGTACTATTATTGCGCCCGAGGGGGCTGTTTGGGGCGACGGCGTGAACATGCGGCCCTATCTCTCCATCGTGATTGTCGCCCTCGCGCTCGCCGCTTTGGCCTCGCTTGCCCATTCCAACACCTTGGCCAATTCTTTAGTGACCGCGACCATCATCGCGCTTGCAGGCTATGGCTGGAACCTGCTCGGCGGCTACGGCGGCCAATACTCCTTCGGCCACGCTGCTTTTTTTGGCGCGGCGGCTTACGTCGACGCGGTGGCGCAGGCCCGCTACGGCGTCAATGCCTACGCCGCCTTCGTGCTTGCAACGGCGGCGGCTGCGCTTGTCGGTGTCGTCATTGGCTACCTGAGTTTTCGCGCGGGCTTGCGCGGGTCCTATTTCGCGCTCATCACCCTGGCCTTCGCCGAGGTGATGCGTGTGCTCGCCAACGCCGCCGGCATCACCGGCGGCGCCGCCGGCACGTTGATCCGGCTCGCCCCGTCGCCATCCCATTTTCAGTTCGTCGGCCGCCAGCCCTACCTTTGGATCGTGCTGGTGCTGGTGACTCTGGCCATGATCGCGACCCGCGCCGTCGAGCGCAGCCGCTTCGGCGCCTATCTCGTCGCGGTGCGCGAAAACGAAGCGGCGGCACGGGCGCTGGGCGTCGATGCGCTGCGGGTCAAGCTTCAGGCGATCGTCATCTCAGCGGCGCTGACGGGTCTCGCGGGCGCGCTCTATGCGCAATATTTCCTGTTCGTTGACGCCTCGATCGCCTTCGGTCCCTGGATCTCCATCGAAGCGCTGGCGGCGCCGATCGTCGGCGGCCTCGGCACTGTTTTCGGCCCGCTCGTCGGTGCGCTCGCGCTGGACGGCTTCGGCGAGGCGGCGCACGCCGTCGCGGGCCGCACGCCGGGCATTGAGCTCGCGCTCTATGGCGCGCTGCTCGTGCTCGTCGTCGCGGTGGCGCGCGACGGCTTGCAGGGGCTCGCGGTCCGATTCTTCGCCGCGCGGCGGGCGGGGGCGGCATGACCGCGCCGTTGCTCGTCCTCGAGGGTTTGACGAAACGCTTCGGCGGTCTTACGGCCATCGACGGCGTGAGCCTGACGCTGCCCTGTGGCGGCGTCACCGGTATCATCGGCCCCAACGGCGCCGGCAAGACAACTCTGTTCAGTCTCATCGCTGGTTCGGAGCGTGCGAACACCGGGCGCGTGCTGTTCGATGGAGGCGACGTCACGCGGCTGCCGGCGAACGCGCGCGCGGTGCGGGGAATTGGCCGCACGTTCCAGATCACCCAGCCCTTCGCGGGCATGAGTGTGCGCGAGAACGTTGCCGTCGGCGCCTATCTCCGCCATGCCCGCCGCAACGACGCGCTGGCACGCGCGGCGGAGATCGCCGAGCGGGTTGGGCTCGGCGGGCGGCTCGACGCGCCGGCCGCGAGCCTCACTGTTTCCGCGCGCAAGCGGCTGGAGGTCGCGCGCGCCCTCGCGACCGAGCCGAAGCTGCTTTTGCTCGACGAAATCCTGGCCGGCCTCAACCCGAGCGAAGTACGAGAGTTCGCGCCGGTGGTGCGCGCGCTCTCCGCACAAGGCATCACGGTGATGATGATCGAGCATGTGATGCATGCGGTGATGAACCTATGCGCTCATCTCTATGTGCTTGCCGAGGGTCGTTTGATCGCGCAAGGGCCGCCCGCCGAGGTGACGCGCGATCCGCTCGTGATCGAATCGTATCTGGGCAAGGGCGCGGCAGCCCGCTTGGCGCGGGGGGGCGGGCATGGCTGAGACGCTGCTCAGCGTGCGTGGGCTTCACGCGGGCTACCACGATCTCAAGGTGCTGCGCGGCGTCGATCTCGACATCGCGGAGGGCGCGGTTGTCGCCGTTCTCGGCGGTAATGGTGCCGGCAAGACCACGCTCAACAAGACGCTGTCGGGGCTGCTCCGGCCCGAGTCCGGCGAGATCGTATTCGACGGCCGCCGCATCGATGGTGAAAGCGCCGCGGCGATCGTGTCGGTCGGCCTCATCCATGTGCCCGAAGGCCGCAAGCTCTACCCCGATATGAGCGTGCGTGAAAATCTCGAGCTCGGGGCCTACAAGCGCGGCCGGCCCGCGCGTGCACGCACGCTCGAGCACGTGCTGGCGGTGTTTCCGCGCCTGCGCGAGCGGCTGTCGCAGCGCGCCGGCACATTGTCGGGCGGCGAGCAGCAGATGGTCGCCATTGGCCGCGGGCTGATGGGACAGCCCCGCCTTCTGATCCTCGACGAGCCCTCGCTCGGGCTTGCGCCGCGGCTGGTCGACGAGATGTTCGAGCTCATCAGGCGGCTCAATCGCGACGGGACGACGATCCTGCTCGTCGAACAGAATGTCATGCAGTCATTGGAAATCGCCGACATCGCGCATGTGATGGAGCACGGCGCACTGACGCTTTCAGGTCCGGCCAGAATGCTCGCTGAGGATAGCGCGCTCGCCAAGGCCTATTTGGGGATGTGACCATGCTGCAAGGCGGTTCGGTTTCTAACGCGCGTCCGGATTGGCTCGACCAGTGGGCGCGTTTCGCGTCGCATGTTCGTCTCGAGGATCTGCCCGGCGCGGTGGTCGAGCGAAGCAAGCAGGTGCTGTTTGACTGCGTCGGCGCCATCGCTGCCGAGCCGCGCACTATGCGCGCCGCCAGGTTTTCGCGGCCGTTCACACGCGTAACGACCCTCGCCCGCGATGCTGCGACCATTCCCGCCTTTCGCGATCCCGCGCGCGTGCGCTTTCGTATGAGGGACGGACGCGTGCTGGCAGCGGATGCGCTGACCAACAAGGGCGACACGGAAGACCCCGATAGCGCCGAGGAGATCGTGGCGAAATTTCATGAGGTCACGGAGCCTGTTTGGGACCGCCGCCAGCGCGAGGCGATGCTCATCGCAGTGGATGGTATCGACGGGGCGGTGGGTATCGAAGCACTCAACGATGTGCTGGCGGTGTGAGGAGATGACTTTGACTTCTCTCAAGCAAAGGCTGGGCGAACGCGAGATCTTGCTTGCAGCGGGGATCTATGACGGCCTCACGGCGTCGCTCGCGGCGGCGGCGGGTTTCGAGGCGCTCTATGTATCCGGCGCAAGCCTCGCCTATACGCGGCTTGGTCGGCCCGACATCGGCCTCGTGACGATGTCGGAGGTCGCTGACGCGCTGAGCCTCATTCGCGACCGCGTCGCCGAACCGCTCATCGTCGACGCCGACACCGGCTACGGCAACGCGCTCAACGCACAGCGCACCGTGCGCCTGCTGGAGCGTGCTGGCGCCAACGCGATCCAGCTCGAAGACCAAACATTTCCCAAGCGCTGCGGCCATCTGAGCGACAAGACCCTCATTCCCACCGCCGAGATGACGGGCAAGATCAAGGCCGCGGTCGATGCGCGGGCCAGTGAGGAGACGCTCGTCATCGCCCGCACCGACGCGGTGGCGGTGGAGGGGTTCGACACTGCCATCGCCCGCGCGTGCGCCTATCGGGAGGCCGGCGCGGACGTGCTGTTCATCGAGGCGCCGCGCAGCGAGGACCAGCTTGCCGCCATAGCGCGTGCCTTTCCGCGGGGGGTGCCGCTCATGGCCAACATGGTCGAAGGCGGGCGCACGCCGATTCTCGGCCGCGCCACGCTGCAGGCACTCGGCTTCTCGCTGGTGATCTTCCCCGGTGGGATCGTGCGCGCCATCGCCAAGACGGCGCGCGCTTTCTACGAGACGCTCGCCCGCGAAGGCGACACGCAGGCCTTCCGAGACCGCATGTTTGATTTCGACGAACTCAACGCAGCGATTGGCACCCCGGAAATGCTGGCGCTGGGCCGCGACTATGAAGGCGAGACGCGATGACCGAGATCGACGCCGTCACACTGGCCGTGCTGAAGGGGCGGCTGGAGCAGATCGCCGACGAAATGGACGCGACGCTTTACCGCTCCGCCTTCAACCCGATCATCGCCGAAGCGCGCGACGCGTGCCACGGCCTTTATCACGCAGAGACCGGTTCGACGCTCGTGCAGGGGACGACGGGACTGCCGATCTTCGTCGGCGCCATGGCCTTCGCGGTCAAGGCGGTGATCGACAAAGTCGCGCGCGATGCCGCGTCCGGGCGCGACCAGCTCAGGCCTGGCGATACGTTCCTGTTCAACGATCCCTATGACGGCGGCACGCATCTCAACGATTTCCGGCTGGTGCGGCCGGTCTTTCGCGGCGATGCCGTGTTTTGCTGGATCGCGTCAGCGGGGCACTGGCTCGATATCGGCGGCAATGTTCCCGGCGGCTTTAACGCGCGTGCGACCGAGTCCTATCAGGAAGGCGTCCGCATACCGCCCGTGAAGTTCATTCGCGAAGGCCGGCTTGACGAGGACATCGTCGACATTCTCTCCGCCAACAGCCGCGCCGCGCGCTCCAACTATGGCGACCTCAATGGCCAGCTCAACGCGCTGGCGCTGGGTGAGCGGCGGCTGACGGAACTGCTCGACGCCTACGGCGACAACACGATCGCCGCCGCATGTGCGGCCCTCACGCGCCGCGCCGAGGCCTTGATGCGCGAAAATCTCCGCGCCATGCCAGACGGTATCTATAGCTTCGAGGATTATCTCGACAATGATGGCGTCACCGATACACCGTTGAGGATCGCGCTCGACATGACGATAGCGGGCGAGACGATGACACTCGACTTCTCGCGCTCCTCGCCGCCTTGCGCGGGTCCGCTCAACATCGCCTACTCGACGGCGGTGGCCTGCTGCTATGTCGCCCTGAAACATCTCTTCACCGACGTCCCTGCCAACGCCGGCTGCCTTACGCCGGTCCAATTCATCATCCCCGAGACAACGCTGCTCGGCGTCAAGGCGCCGAAGCCGGTCGGCGGCTACACGGAAACGATTTTGCGCGTCATCGGCGTCGTGTTCGGGGCGATCGCCAAGGCGGCGCCGGAGCGCGCCATCGCCGCGCCGTTCGGCACCATCAACGCGTTGTCGCTCGCCGGCCATCGCGGTGACGGCTCGCGGTGGGTGATGTTCTCGTTCTTCGGCGGTGGCCTCGGCGCGACGCCTGGGTGTGATGGGCTGAGCCATGGCAACAACCCGATCTCCATGGCGACCATGCCACCCGTCGAAATCCTTGAGGCGTCCTATCCCGTGATGTTCACGCAATGGGCGCTGCGACCCGACAGCGCCGGCGCCGGCACCCATCGCGGTGGCCTCGGCGCGATCTATGAAATCGAGATCCTGGCAGAGAGCGGCGCCGAGGCGTTCTTGCTCGGCGAGCGTGGCAAATTCGCGCCTTTCGGTGCCGGGGGCGGCGGCCCCGCGGCGCTCAACCGCTTCGTCTACGACACACCCGCCGGCCAGCAGGCGCCGCCGCTCGCCTCCAAAGTCGTCGACGTGAAGATCGCCCGCGGCCAGCGTGTACGTCTGGAAACGCCTGGCGGCGGCGGTTACGGCCAGCCCGAGGCGCGCGATCGTGCAGCGGTCGCGCGCGACGTGCGTCTTGGGTACGTGAGCCGCGCACGCGCGCGCGAACTCTATGGTTACGACGCGGGGGAGAGTTCGTGAGCGGGATTTTGATCGGCGTTGACGTTGGCGGAACCTTTACCGACCTGTTCCTGTTCGACGGCGCCACGGGGCGCTTTGAGACGGCCAAGACATCATCGCAGCGGGGCGATGAGGCCAGGGGCTTTCTCGCCGGTCTCGATGCGCTCGGCCGTGTCGCCGAATTCGCCGCCATCGTCCATGGCACCACCGTCGGCACCAACGCGCTTCTGGAGCGCAAGGGCGGCAAGGTCGGCCTCATCACGACGCCGGGGTTTCGCGACATGCTGGAGATGCGCCGACGAGATCGGCCGCGCACCTGGGGCCTCGCCGGTGATTTCCGGCCCATCGTCGATCGGGACTTCAGCGTCGAGGTCGCAGAGCGCACCCTCGCGGACGGCACGGTGAGGGTCGCGGTCGACACGCAAGAGATTGCGACGCGAGCGCGGGATTTGGCCGCGCGCGGTGCGCAGGCGCTTGCTATCGTCTTCGTCAACGCCTACGCCAATCCCGCCAACGAACGCGCCGCGGCCGAGGCGGCGCGCGCGGTCTGGCCCAATGCGCATGTGATCGCATCGAGCGAAATCCTGCCGGAGATCCGCGAGTTCGAGCGCGCCTCGACAACCGCCCTCAACGCTTATTTGCAACCCATCGTCGGCGCGTATCTCAATCGTCTGCAAGGCGCGTTGCGAGAGCGCGCCTTCGCCGGCGAATTCCATATCGTGCAGTCAAACGGCGGCGTGATGTCGGTCGAGAGCGCGCGCCGGCGCCCTGTTCGCACGGCGCTGTCGGGCCCGGCGGCGGGCGTGATCGCGGCCTCGGCAATCGCTAGGGCCGCCGGGTTCGAGAACGTTATCACCGCTGACCTCGGCGGGACCTCGTTCGACGTCTCGCTCATCGCCAATGGTGCCACGACGCTTGCCGCGCAGACGACGGTCGATTTCGGCCTCGTCATCCGCACGCCCATGATCGAGATCACCACGATCGGCGCTGGCGGCGGCTCCATCGCCTTCGTCGACCGCGGCGGCCTGTTACAGGTCGGCCCGGAGAGCGCGGGTTCCGTGCCTGGTCCCGTCTGCTATGGCGCCGGCGGAGACAAGCCGACGCTCACCGATGCGCATGTCGTGCTTGGCCGCATCGATGCCGAACGGCCGATCGGCGGCAAACTCGTGCGGCTCGACGCCGAAGCCGCGCGCCGCGCGATCCGCGCTCATGTCGGCGACCCGCTGGGGCTCGACGCGGTCGCGGCGGCCGAGGCCATCGTGCGCGTGGCGGATGCGCGCATGGCGGGTGCGATTAGGCTGGTCTCGATCGAGCGTGGCTACAATCCCAGCGACTTCGCGCTGATGCCGTTCGGCGGCGGTGGCGCGCTGCATGCGGCGGCGCTGATCCGCGAGGTCGGCCTCAAATGCGCCGTCGCGCCGCGCTTTCCCGGCCTCACCTCGGCTCTCGGCTGCGTCATCGCCGATCTGCGCCACGATTCCGTGCGTACGGTCAATCTCATGCTCGACGATCTCGATGCGGCGGCGCTCGGCCGACGACTGCACGAGGAGGGGCGCGCGGTCGCGGCGGTCGTCGAAAACGCCGGCGTGCCGGTCGAACGCATCGACGTCGCTTTCGAACTCGACATGCATTATCTCGGTCAGACGCATGCGATCTCGGCGCCGCTCGAAGTCGGCCCCGGCGGCGTTACCGGCGAGGCCGTGCGGGCGGCGTTCGAGGCCAGCTATCAGGCGCGATTCAGCCGTCTGCTGGCTGGCACACCGGTCAAGATCGTGTCACTGCGCGCAACCGCCATCGGCCGCCGTCCGCGCTTCGATCTGACCGCGCTCGCGCCGCGCGCCGGCGCCCGCCGGGAGGATGCGCTGCGCGGGGCGCGGCCGGTCTGGTTCGACGGCGCCTGGGTCGAGACAGAGATTTGGTCGCGGCTCGATCTTCCGGTCGGCGCCATCATCGCCGGACCGGCGATCCTCGAGCAGCCGGATGCGACCCTCGTCGTCGAGCCCGGCCAATCGGCCACGGTCGACCCTCTTGGTAACCTGATCATCGAGCGAGGGGCATGATGCGTTGGATCGATGCGGCGCTGCTAATCGTCGATCTGCAGAACGACTTCCTTCATCCATCCGGCGCCTATGCGCGCGGTGGGCAGACGAACGCCGACCTCAGCGCCTTGCCCGGGCGTCTTGCGCCGCTGGCGCACGCGACGCGCGCGGCCGGGGGGCTGATCGTCTCCACCCACTTCACGCTCGTGCCGGGGCGCGGCGGCGAGCCGCTGATCTCGCCGCACCTGAAATCCTTGCGTCCGTTCCTGCGCAAGGGCGATTTTGAACCCGGCGCCTGGGGACATGCCTTGGTTGACGAGCTGGCACCCGCGGATTTCCAAATCGAGAAGATCGCCTATTCCGCCTTCTACATGACGCGGCTCGAATGGGTTTTGCGCAAATCGGGGATCGCGCGGCTGATCGTCTCCGGCATTGTCTCGAACGGCGGCGTCGCCTCGACCGTGCGAGATGCGCATGTGCGCGATTTCGAAATCACGGTGCTCGAGGATGGCTGTGCCGCCTTCGACCGCGCGACCCACGCGACTGCCATCAGCGCGCTCAAACCCGTGGCACGCGTTGCGACCGTTGCCGCCATGCTCGCGGAGATCGACAGATGAGCCTGAAACCGCCTCCAGCTGCATTCGACGCACAAGCCGACATCGTGATCGTCGGTGCCGGCGCGGCCGGGCTCATCGCGGCGCTGGCGGCGCGCGAGGCGGGTGCCGAGGTCGTTCTGGTCGAGCGCGATCCCACGCCGCGCGGTTCGACGGCCTTGTCTGCGGGTCTCATCCCCGCGGCCGGCACGCGCTTTCAGGCAGCGCGCGGCATCGTCGACGATGCGGAGGCCTTTGCCCGCGACATCAACGCCAAATCACATGGCGAGGCCGACCCGGCGTTGGTGCGGCTCGTCGCGCGCGAGGCGGCGCCGACGGTCGAATGGCTCGCCGACCGCTACGGCCTGCCGTTCTCGGTGGTGGATGATTTCGACTATCCCGGCCATGGCGCGCGGCGCATGCACGGCCTGCCGACCCGCTCGGGCGCCGAACTGATGGACCGCCTGCACGAGGCGGTAGAGCGCGCGGGAGCGACGCTCGTCGGCGGCGCGCTGGCGGTTGCGCTCTATGTCGACCCTGACGGGCGCGGGCGCGGCGTCGAAATCGAGCGGCCCGATGGCGCGCGCGAGCGGATCGGGGCGCGGGCCCTAGTGCTCGCCTGCAACGGCTATGGTGGCAATCCCGATCTTGTCGCGCGCTACATTCCGGAGATGCGTCGCGCGCTCTATTTCGGCCATCCCGGAAACCGTGGTGACGCGCTCCACTGGGGCGAGGCGCTGGACGCCAGGCTCGCGCATCTCTCCGCCTATCAGGGCCATGGGTCGGTCGCACATCCGCACGGCATGCTCATCACCTGGGCGACGATCACCGAGGGCGGCTTTCAGGTCAACGCCGAGGGTAAGCGTTTCTGCGACGAGAGCCGCGGCTATTCCGAGCAGGCGCGCGATGTCATCGCTCAGTCGGGCGGCCTTGCCTGGACTATTTTCGACGAGCGCATCGCCGCCGTCGCGCGCCAGTTCGAGGATTTCCGCCAGGCGGAGGCGGCGGGTGCCATTATCGAGGCGGCGGACGTCGGCGAACTCGCGCAACGCCTGAAGCTGCCCGGCGCGGCGCTTGCCGCGACGTGCAACGAGGTCGCGTCGTACAAGCGCGGCGAAGGCCATGACGGCTTCGGCCGCCGCTTCGCCGGCGCGCCCGCACTGTCGGCGCCCTTCAAGGGGGTGAAGGTAACCGGCGCCTTGTTTCATACGCAAGGCGGCCTCGTCGTCGACAGCAAAGCGCGCGTCGTTCTGCGTGATGGCGGTGTCGCGAAGACATTGTTCGCGGCCGGTGGCGCGGCGGTGGGCGTATCGGGATCGACGGCGAGCGGCTATCTCTCCGGCAATGGCCTGTTGACCGCGAGCGTGCTCGGGCGCATCGCCGGCGAGAGTGCGGCCGGTGGGCGCCGTTAGGTCTGATCTTTGATGGGGCGCGGGCGCTATCCCGCCCCAGTTACCACACCATTTGTGCGTGGTTTTTATTGCGCCCGCCGGTTTGATGCTGCGAGGTCCATTCGGTAACCGTCATATATCGTGGCGCGAGAAAGCGGTATGTGCGCTCGATCAAGGCCCAAAGATCGCGGTCTTTGATCTCCGAGATATCGGCCCAGAGCGCGAGGATCGGCTCCCAGCCGCGCAGGGCCCGATAAAGCCAATCCCGGTTAGCGCGAATGAAACCGCGCTGGCTTTCATCATTGCGCAGAGCGGCGATGATTTCGCCGGTTTGGGCGTCGATCTCCGCGAAGCGGGCGGTGAGTTGGCGCACTGCGCGATGTGTCAGACGCTGCACCTGGGTCAGGGTTTCGCCATGCGTGGTATCGCCGCGCCAGCGAGACTGGATATCGCTGATCTTGCGCAAAAGCCGCTGCACCGGGGCGAGCAGGCGGGCGCGGAGCGCCTCGACATAGGCAAGCTCCTTGGCGAATGTCTCGATCGCCTCGATTACCGCTGCAACCGACGGCATACCGAGCTCTGCCGCCGCGCGGGCAAATGCTTCCTGGACGCGCGCACGAAACGCGGGATCCTCGACGAGGGCGAGGAGATCGCCCGGGGCGCGGGCGTGCGCTGCCTCGGCGCTGCCGGAAAGCCATGTGACGAGAGCGACGCGAAGTCTCGCAGAGGCGATCTCGACATGCACCGGCTCCGGCGCCCAGCTTGCATCACCGGAGAGGATTTCGGTCGGCAACGGATCGCCAACCCGGATCTGGGAGACGAAATCGAGCGCCGCGCTGATCAAATCCAGCATGCGCCCATCGGCGCTGTCGGCCTCGATCGAAAATTCGCGCTGTAGCGAGCGGAGTGGAATGACAGCCGTCTTGTCCCCGAGGGAGACGATCATCACCGCCTCACGATCGGTTTCGTCGCGCTGGAACAACGCCGGGCCAAAGCGCGAGAAAACCGGGTGGGTGAGAACGCAGAGGTCAGACGGCGAATCCATTGCGGAACGCTAGCCGAGGGGAATGAAAATTACGCTAATTTTTGCCGGCGTCCCGCGCTTTTGCGACCGATGGCGAAACCCGACCGTAATGGCGGGATGAAACGGTGCTACCGCGCGACCCTGAGTTTCGCCAGGATCGGGCGCATGAGGCGCAGAAGGTCGGTCTCAGCACCTTCTGGCGCGCCGGCAAGGCGCCAGGCGGCAAACAACGCGCTCGCATAGGCCGCCACGCCAAGCGGCACCAGAACCGCGAGCGAGCGGATCTGTATCGCTGCTGCCGCACCCGCGCCGGGATGGGCATAGCCACTGGCAAAAAGCACGACGCTCATCACGGCCGAGGCGACGAGCGGCCGCCACAGCTGGCCAAAAAATGCCCAAAGCCCGACGCGGTAACGACGGAAAAGAGCATGGGTCATCAGGCCGTTTTCCAAAATGCTGCCCAGCATACCCCCGAGAACACCGCCGACAAGGCCGAATTTCAGCGTCATCACGATGAAAATCGGCGCACCGATGGCATAGGAGACAGTGATGATACGAAACATTGGCCGCAGCACTGCGTGCGAACTCAAGACCGTCCCGGCGATCGCGCCGAGCGCTCCGAAAAAGCCGCCCAACGCCATGATCTGCAATAGCGGCACCGCCGACATCCACCGTGCCCCGAGGGCGAGATATACCACCGGCTCGGCAACCACGGCGATGCCGATCGAGGCTGGCAGGATCAGCAGCATCGTCGTGCCAATCACCCGCAAATAGGTCTCGGCGATGTTTTCCCCGGTATGGCGGGCAGCCGCGAACGCCGACCAGCTGGCGCGGCAAAGCGGATGGATCAACTCGGTCGTCGGCAGGCTCGCGATCTCGCCGGCGACAGAGAAAATGCCGACCGCGGCCGAGCCGAGCACGCGGCCGACGATGAAGCTTCCGGTACGATCACGCACCAGAACGATCAGGCTGATGAACCACGTCCACACCGAAAACCCGATGATGTGCCGCCAGGCGCTGATCGAGAGCCGGGCGCGATAAGGGTGCATGATATAGCTCATTACCACCCGCATGATGCGTAGCGTCAGAATGCCAACCACCAGCGCCCAATAGCTGCGCCAGAGGAAGGCGAGCGCGATGGTCGCCGTGGTGCCGGCAAGCCGTGGCAGCAGGCGGAGCTGGAATTCCTTCTCGAACGCCATCTCGCGCCGGAAATCGATGATGCCGACATTATCGAATGCCTCGATCGCGGTCGCGATGGCAAGCGCGTAGAGCACATGGGCGAGCCTTGGTTCGTTGAAGAACGCGGCGATCGGCACTGCGGTCGCGGCAACGATCAGGGCCGTTCCGAAATTGCGGATGAGGTTGAGGGTGAAGGCTGTATCATAGAGGTCGCGCCCGGGGTTTTTTTCGCGGATCAGCACGTCGTCGACGCCGAGGATGGAGAGAGCATCGATCGCCTGGGCGAAACTGGTGCCGAGTGCGACCAACCCGAAATCCGCAGGCAGGAGGAGACGGACCAGGATCAGCGTGCTGATGAGGCCGATTACGCGGGTAAACAGCCGCCAGATCATCACCCAGCCGGTCGCTTTCGCGGTTTTGGCGAGAAGCGCGTTTTGCCCGGCCCGGCTCGCGGCGCTCGGCTCTCCCGGCGGCTGGGCCACGGCCGATTGCTCTATCTTTGCTTGCGCCAATGTCTCGCTCATTGTTGGTAACCGTCACCACCTCGAAGGGCCGGGCGAAAGCGCCCCGCTTCACCGCATCGAGGGTTTTTTAGCAGCCGAAGGTTAGCGCTGGGTTAGCGCGCGGCGCCTGGCCTGGGAAGGCCGAGCCGATCAGCGCCCAACGAAGCGAGGCTTTTCCTTGGCGAGAAACGCGCGGGCGGCGTTTTGGAAATCCTCGGTCAGGGCGAAGTCGTTGACCGCCAATTCTTCCTCCGCGGTAAGCGGAAGCGGCCCGCGCAGCTTGCGGATCGCCGCCTTGTGGAAGCGCGCCGAAAGCGGGCTACCCTCGCCGATCCGGTGTGCGAGCGCCATCGCCTCGCGCGCGACCTCGGCATCGGCGACGACGCGCGACAAAAGCCCTTTCGCATAGGCCTCGGTGCCGTTGAAAATCCGCCCCTCGATCAGGATTTCGGCAACGACGCCGGTACCGACCATCTGAATGATCGGATCGATCTCGGCGTAGGGATACCAGATGCCGAGATTACGCGCCGTGATGCCGAAGCGGATATTCTCGCCGCCGACACGAAAATCGCACATCGTTGCAATACCCGCGCCACCGCCGAGGCAGATGCCCTCGATTTGCGCGACAACCGGATGGCGGCAAAGCCGGATCGACTGCATGCTCTCATGGAGCATGGTGGCGTAGCGGTCTTCCGCCTCGCGGCTGCCACGCTCGCTGGCGAAGGCGGAGATGTCGGCGCCGGCAGAAAACGCGCCGCCGGAGCCGCGCAAGACGACGCAGCGGAGATCATCCTCCGTCGAGAGCATCTCCATGATTTCCTTCAGCCGCCGCCACATCGCGAGGTCGAAGGCGTTGCGCCGCTCCGGGCGGTTGAACGTCACGAGCGCTATTCGCTCCTCGCGGGTGACGTGGAGATGGTTCGCAGCGGGATCGGTTTCGGTCATGGCAGACACTCCTTTGCCGGCGCAAAATGTCACGTCGGCGGGAGATCGTCCATGCTTGGCCGGCCGGTGACGAAACGCCAATGATGCCAAAGGAGGCGCGCCGCCAGGCTCCGCCATGGGCGCCAGATGTCGGCGAAGGTGCGGAGCGCCGCTTCTCGCGGGCGCGTCGGCAGACCATAAAGGGCGGCCGCGGCGGCGGCGAGGGCGAGATCCCCGGCGGGGAACACGTCCTCGCGTTCGAGCGCGAATAGAAGATAGATTTCGCCGCTCCAGCGCCCGAAGCCCGGCACGCGCGCGATTGCCGCGATCGCCGCCTCGTCATCCATCGCCGCCAGCCCCGCGTCACTGAGCCGGCCCTCGGCGAAGGCGGCGGCCAAGGCGCGGGCATGGGTGATTTTGCGGCGCGAGAGGCCAGCGTCGCGCAAGGCCGCGTCAGGGAGCCGCGCCAACCCCTCCGCCGTCGTCGCGCCGGGGAGTGCGGCGAGCCGGCGCCAGATCGCCGCCGCCGCCTGGTTGCTGATCTGCTGGCCGCACATCGCTTGCAAGAGCCCGGGAAACCCGCGCGCGCGCCGCCGCCAGGGAAGCGGGCCGGACTGGGGCTCGATCGCGGCAAGGATCGGGTCGCGCGCGCACAGCGCCGCCAAGCCCCTCTCGGGGCCCGGCGGGCGGGCGCGACCAAAGCCAAGCGGCGGTGCATGGGCCTCAGGCACGTGCGAACATAGCCTCGCCGATGAACTCCCCCGCCCTGATACCATGTGGGCAGGCAAAAAGCGCGCTCGCGGTGTGGGTGGTGAACTGGTTGAGCGCATCGAGCTTCGCCATGGTCTCGAAAATCCGGATGAAGCCTGCCCGCGGGTCGCGCTGATAGGCGAGAAAGAACAGGCCGGC
>JAJYXY010000153.1 GCA_021801465.1 Pseudomonadota bacterium | reverse complement strand
CCGAGACCTCCTACCTAGCTGCAATTATTAATGGACGCAAGGAAATTTACTAATTTCGTGCTCGTGACACAAATTTTCAGACCAGCTTAAATATTTACCTAATTTTCACGGTCATGCATCGCCGCTCCGCTTGACAGATCTCGGTTGAATTCATATTGCGACTTAGTCGCATTATCGCTTTCGCTCTGGGTGATTCGTGGAGAATGCCATGCCCGTCACGCGCCTCGCCTTTCCGACACTCATCGCCTGCCTGCTTGCGGCAGGCCAACCCCACGCCGCCGAGCCAGACGCGTTCCTCGCCCGGCTCCATCACCATGTCACCCTCGCCTCCACCGTCCCCGAGAACGGCGACCAGAACCCCTATGCCATCGCCGTCGCGCCGGTCTCGGAGGGCAAAATCCAAAAAAACGACGTTCTCGTCGACAATTTCAACGACAAGAACAATCTCCAGGGCCTCGGCACCACCATCGTCCGCTATCGCCCCGGCGATAAAAGCCTTGCTCTGTTCGCGTCCCTGCCGCGAGACCTCGCAGGCTGCCCGGGCGGGGTCGGGTTGACCACGGCGATGACCATGCTGCGTTCAGGCCACGTCATCGTCGGCAGTCTCCCGAGCCATGACGGCACCACCGCGACCAAGGGCCAGGGCTGCCTGATCGCGCTCAGCCCCGAAGGCGCGATCGAAACCGTCATCACCAGCGCGCATATCAATGGCCCCTGGGGCAACATGGCGGTGATCGATCGCGGCGACAGCGCAACGCTGTTTCTGAGCAATACCGGTTTCGCTGTCGGTGCCCCGAGCGATGACGCGCCGGTGGTCCACAAGGCGAGCGTCCTCCGCCTCGATCTCGCCCTCGCCCCGGGGAAGGCGCCGGCGGTGACGCGGGAGACGGTGATCGGCGAGGGTTTCGGCGAGCAGGCCGACAAGGGCGTCTTCGTCATCGGCCCGACTGGCCTTGCCCTCGGCGCCGACGGCACGCTCTATGTCTCGGATGCGATCGGCAACCGCATCACCGCCATCGCCGACGCCGCAACCCGCTCGAGCAGCGCCGGCACCGGGCGCGAGGTGACCAAGGATGGCCTGCTCAAGCGTCCGCTGGCGCTGGCGATGACGCCGGGCGGCCATCTTCTCGTCACCAACGGGCTCAATGGCCAGGTGGTGGAAATCGACCCCCAGAGCGGGCGGCAGCTCGGCGCGCAATGGATCGACGCCGACAAGGCGCAGACCCCGCCCGGCAACGGCGATCTCTTCGGCCTCGCCCTGACCCCGGAGGGCGACGGGCTCTATTACGTCGAGGACGACATGAACACGCTGGTGCTGGCGCGATGAGAGAGGCGACTGGCGGCTGCCCTTTTGCCTCCCGCCGCACGCTGCTCGCCGCGACCGCAGGCTTAGCGGGCGCCATCCTCGGCCGGCGGGCAGGTGCCGAGGCGGCGCCCGCCGCCGCCCCGGCGCCCGATCGGCTGCCGTTTCGCGGCGCCCATCAGGCCGGGATTCTGACGCCGCAACAGACCCATACCTATTTCGCGGCGTTCGATGTGACGACGCGAGATCGCACCGAGCTGATCGCTCTCCTGCGTCGCTGGACGGATGCCGCCGAGCGCCTCACCGCGGGGCAAACGGCGGCGCCCTTGGGCACCGATGCGAGCCAGCCCGGCGCCGATTCGGGTGAAGCGTTGGGGCTCGGCCCGGCGCGCCTTACGCTCACCTTCGGCTTCGGGCCAGATTTGTTCGAGCATGACGGCGGCGACCGCTTCGGGCTTGCCGCGCACCGGCCGGCGCCACTCGTTGCGTTGCCGCGCTTCAACGGCGATCAGCTCGTGCCTGAGCGTTCGGGTGGCGATCTTTCGGTCCAAGCCTGTGCCGATGATCCGCAAGTGGCGTTCCATGCCGTCCGCCAGCTCGCCCGGCTCGCTTATGGGACGGCGCAACTCCGCTGGGTGCAGGCCGGATTCCTGCCGCGCACCCCGGCCGGGGAAACGCCGCGCAACCTGATGGGGTTCAAGGACGGCACCAACAACCCCGTCGGCGATGACGCCGCTTCGGTGGTCTGGGCCGGCGCCGAGGCCCCGCCCTGGCTGCAAGGCGGCAGCTATCTCGTCGTACGGCGCATCCGCATCGCGCTCGAGCATTGGGACCGCACCGAGGTCGATTTCCAAGAGCAGACCATCGGCCGGCACAAATATTCCGGGGCACCCCTCGGCGCCAAAGACGAATTCGCTCCGCTGCCGCTCGCGGCAAACGATGCCGACGGCAATCCGGTGATCGCCGAGAACGCCCATGTCCGTCTCGGCGCGGCGGCGAGCACCGGTGGCGCGCGCATCCTCCGCCGTGGTTACGCCTATGACGATGGGGTCAATATCACCGCCGAACGCTGGCCGCCCTGGCGCCAGGGGCTGGAATATGATGCCGGCCTGTTCTTTCTCGCCTATCAGCGCGACCCGCGGGCAGGCTTCATCCGGATTTTCGAGACCATGGCGAAGCTCGATGCGCTCAACCAGTTCACCACCCACACCGCGAGTGCGCTCTTTGCCTGCCCGCGCGGCGTAGCCGAAGGCGA
>JAJYXY010000078.1 GCA_021801465.1 Pseudomonadota bacterium | reverse complement strand
GGCCGCGCGCACCTTGCCGAGATCGGTAAAATAAAACCCGCCTTCGCGATCGAACACGATGTCGTTCGGCCCGCGCAGGCGACGCTCGCCGCAGCTCTCATAGAGCGTCGTCACCGCACCGCTCGCGGGATCGACGCGCTCGATGCGCCCGCCGGTGTAATTTTTGGCTTGCGCCACCGGAAGCGTCAGCCCCTCGCGCTCGACCCATTCGAAGCCGCCATTATTGCAGAGGTAATAGGCCCCGTCCGGCCCGACCGCGAGGCCGTTCGGCCCGCCGCCGGTCTCGGCGATGACCGTGATGCTGCCATCCGGTGCGACGCGGCTCACCGTGCCGCGGGCGATCTCGACCAGCGCCACCGACCCATCGGCGAGCGCGACCGGCCCCTCCGGAAAGCGCAAGCCCCGCGCCATGATCTCGATCTGCTCCATCAGCGTTTTCTCCCCCAGAGTGATAGTCACGAGCGATGATTGATTGACGGGGGAGAGAGTATCCGATTTGTTGGGCGGGGAAAGAGGCGCCACCCACGGCGTTCGCCACAGCAGGGGGAAACACACGAAAATGAACCGGATCACACGCCGCACGCTGCTCGCCGCGAGTGCCGCGCCGCTCGCGGGAAGCCTGCTTGCGCAGCACCGCGCCCGTGCCGAGGAGGCCTATGTTCTCGGCACATTGTTCCCGATGGCCGGGGCGAATGCCGAATACGGCACGATTTTCACCGCTGGGGCGGCGATGGCGGTCAAGCACGTCACCGCCGACAAGATGCTGTCACGGCCGCTGCTGCTGCGCGCCGAGGATAGCGAGGGCACGCCGCAAGGTGGCGCCGTCGGGATGAACAAGCTCGTCAATGTCGATCACGCGCTCTATGTCCTGGTTGGCTTTACCGGGGTTTCCAAGGCAGCGGCGCCGATCGGCACGCGCGCCAAGGTGGTGATGGTCAATGGCGGCGGCGTCGGCCCCGACCTCGCCGGGCTTTCACCCTATTATTGGAACGTGATCCCGCTGGTGCCCGATGAGATCAAGGTGCTGGTGCCGTTCCTCTTGGCGCACCAGCTTCGCCGCGTCGCCCTCATCTATGTCAATGACCCTTTCGGCAACGGGCTTTACAAGGCACTGAAAACCGATCTCACCGCCGCCGGCGGCGAGATCGTCGCCGCCGATACGATCTCTCCCACCGATCAGCAATTCTCGGCGATCGCGGCGCGGATCAGGACGCTCGCGCCGGATGCGGTCTATTTCGCCTCCTACGGCGCGCAGCAGGCGCAGATCATCAAGCAATTGCGCGATGCCGGTATCGGCCAACCCTTATTGACCTATTCCGGCGCCGCCATTCCCTCGGTGCGCAACCTCGCGGAGGCGGAGGGGTTGATCCTCACCGCGCAAGCCGCCGACTGGACGCTGGATGACCCCATCACCAAGCGTTTCGTCACCGATTGGCGCGCGCAATATGGCAGCGATCCCACCCCCTATAACCAGAATTACTATAACGCGGTGCGGCTGTTCGCGCTTCTCGCGCAACAGCTGGAGAAAGCGGGGAAACCGGTGGGCGGCGATACGCTGCGCGCCGCACTGCTCGCGACACGCCGCTTCGCGCTCGTCGGCGGCGAAGGGGTGTTCGACGATCTCGGTGATATTTCGATGAAGATCGTCGTCAACACACTCAAGGGCGGCAAATTGGTGCCGACCGGCTGATCGCGCATGCTGTATGTGCAATTGCTGGTCTCGGGGGTTGAGACCGGGGCGCTCTATGCTTTGACCGCGGCCGGGTTCGCGCTGATCTTTGGCGCAACGCGTATCTTCCATTTTGCCCATGGCGCGACCTATGCCTTGGCCGGCTATGCCTTCGTCTTCGCAAGCCGCCTTGGCCTTGCCTGGCCGCTCGGCGGCCTGTTCGCGCTCCTGGTTGCGATCGGTTTCGGCCTCTTTCTCGAAAGCGCCGTCTATCGCCCGATCCAGCGCCATCACGGCGCCTTTTTCACGGTTTTCGTCGCCGCCTTCGGCGTCGTCATCGTGGTCCAGAGCTTGATCGAACTTTCCTTCGGCCGTGCTTTCGTCGTGATTTCGACGCCGCTGACGCGCGCGCATGAAATTCTCCCGGGGCTCTATATCGCGCGGGTGTTTTGGGTCGCGATTGCGGTCGCGATCGTGCTTTTCGCATTGCTCGGAAGCTTTCTTGCCCGCGCGCGGACCGGGATCGGGCTTCGGGCATTGTCGGAAAATCCTGATCTTCTGCGCGCTTTCGGGCTTTCGGCGCGTCGGCTCTCGGCACTCGCCTTCGCGCTCGGCTCGGCGCTCGCGGTGCCGGGCGCGGTGCTCGGCGCCGCGACCACCGGCCTTTCGCCGGGCGTCGGCGCGCATGTCATGCTGATCAGCCTGGCTGCCTCCGTCGTCGGCGGCATCGGCAGCTTGCGCGGCGCGGCGCTGGCCGGGCTTTTGCTCGGCATCGTCGAGACCATGGTCGTCGCCTTTCTCGACACGCAATGGAGCGAGGCCGCCGGTTTCGTCGTGCTGTTCGTCTTCATCCTGGTGCGTCCGAGCGGCCTATTCGGCGCGGCGGTGGCACGATGATCGCCTA
>JAJYXY010000053.1 GCA_021801465.1 Pseudomonadota bacterium | reverse complement strand
GCGCCATCTGCTGACGATCGAGGGGCTGGCGCCGCCGGCGATCGCGCATCTCCTCGATCTCGCCGAGAGCTATGTGCTGCTCAACCGCTCCGGCCGCACCGAGCGCGACATGCTGCGCGGGCGGACCTTGATCAATCTCTTTTTCGAGGACAGCACCCGCACACGCACCAGTTTCGAACTCGCCGGCAAACGCCTCGGCGCCGATGTCATCAATATGTCGGTCGCGGCGTCTTCGGTGAACAAAGGCGAGACGCTGCTCGACACCGCGGCGACGCTGAACGCCATGCAATGCGACCTCCTGGTGGTTCGCCATGCGCAATCGGGCGCACCAAGCCTTCTCGCCCAGAAAGTGGACGCGGCGGTGATCAATGCCGGCGACGGCACCCACGAGCACCCGACCCAGGCGCTGCTCGATGCCCTCACCATCCGCCGCCACAAGGGGGATTTTGCCGGGCTCGTCGTCGCCATTTGCGGTGACGTCGCGCATTCCCGGGTCGCGCGCTCGAATATCCATCTCCTGATCACCGTCGGCGCGACGGTGCGGGTGGTGGGGCCGCCGACGCTGATCCCGGCGGCGATCGCGGGGCTTGGGGTCAGCGTGTTCCATGACATGAAGGCCGGGCTCGCCGGGGCGGATGTGGTGATGATGCTGCGGCTCCAGAAAGAGCGCATGGCGCGCGGCTTGGTCCCGAGCGCGCGCGAATATTTCCGCTTCTGGGGGCTCGATGCCGAGAAGTTCGCGCACGCCAAGCCCGATGCCCTGGTCATGCATCCCGGGCCGATGAATCGCGGCGTCGAGATCGACAGCGACCTCGCCGACGATCCCGCCCATAGCGTTATCCGCGAGCAGGTCGAGATGGGGGTCGCGGTGCGCATGGCGGTGCTCGACACGCTTGCGCGCAGCCGGGCCTTGTCGCGCAATGTCTGAAACGCACCCCGATCTTTTGTTCCGCAATGTCCGCCTGGTCGATCCCGCGAGCGGGCGCGACGGCGCCGGCGCGCTTCTGGTGCGCGGCGGCGTCATCGCCGACATCGCCGAGACGCTCGGCACGATCGAGGGCGTCGAAATCATCGATGGCGGCGGCGCGGTGCTCTGCCCCGGTCTCGTCGATATGCGCGCCTCCTTGGGCGAGCCCGGCTTCGAATATCGCGAGACCATTGCGTCTGCCGCCGCCGCCGCCTCGGCCGGCGGCATCACCACGCTTGCCGTTCTTCCCGACAGCGACCCGGCGATCGACGATCCGGCCCTGGTCCATTTCCTGCGCGCGCGCGGCGAAGCGACCGGGCGCCTCACCATCCTCCCCTATGGCGCGGTGACGCGCGGCTGCCGGGGCGAGGAGCTGGCCGAACTCGGTCTTTTGCGTGAGGCCGGGGCGGTCGCGTTCAGTGACGGCGCGCGCACGATCCACCCGGCGCGGCTGATGCGGCTTGCGCTCGCTTATGCCCGTGGCTTCGGCGCGCGCATCGTCCAGCACCCCGAGGAGCCATCGCTCGCCGCTGGCGGTGCCGCAACCGAAGGCGAACTCGCAACCCGGCTCGGCCTGCCCGCGATTCCCGCCTGCGCCGAGGCGATCCAGGTCGCGCGCGATCTCCGCCTTGCCGAACTCACCGGCGGGATGGTGCATTTCTCGCGGCTTTCGACCGCCGAGGCGCTGGCGCTGGTGCGCGCGGCGAAAGCGCGCGGGATTGCCGTCACCTGCGATACCGCGCCGCCCTATTTCGCCTTGAATGAGCTTGCGATCGGTGATTTTCGCACTTACGCCAAGCTCTCGCCGCCGCTCCGCGCCGAGGCCGACCGGCAAGCCGTCGCCGCGGCATTGGCCGACGGCACCATCGACGCCGTGGTCTCCGACCATCAACCGCGTGATGCCGATGACAAGCGCCTGCCGTTCGCCGAAGCGGCGCCGGGCGGCGCCGGGCTTGCGACGCTGCTCGCGGTGACGCTCGCGGAATATCATGGCGGGCGCCTCACCCTGTCGCGGGTCATCGAATTGCTCACCATCGCGCCCGCGCGGCTGCTGGGGGTTGCGGCCGGGCGGCTCGAAAAGGGGCTGGCCGCCGATCTCTGTCTCTTTGCCCCCGAGCGCGCCTTTCGCGTCACCGCCGGCGCCCTGCCCGGCAAGGCGCAGAATACGCCGTTTGACGGCCGCGCGCTGGAAGGAAGGGTGCTCGGCACCTGGAAAGCCGGGCGGCGCGTGTTCGGATGAGCTTTTTCGCGGTTTGGGGCGCGATCGCCCTCGGCTATCTCCTCGGGGCGATCCCGTTCGGATTGCTGCTGACCCGGCTCGCCGGCCTCGGCGACATCCGTGCCATCGGTTCGGGCAATATCGGTGCGACCAACGTGCTGCGCACCGGTCGGCGCGGCCTTGCCGCGGCGACGCTGCTGCTCGATGCCGCCAAGGGGGCGGCTGCGGTGCTGCTGGTGCGCGGGTGGCTCGCGCCGGGCGTTCCGGCGGCGATGTGGCTCGCGGCACTCGGCGCGGTGATCGGCCATGTCTTCCCGCTCTGGCTCCGGTTTCGCGGCGGCAAGGGGGTGGCAACCGCCCTCGGCGTGCTGCTCGCCGCGTGTTGGCCGGCGGGCGCGCTCGCTTGCCTGATCTGGCTGCTCG
>JAJYXY010000015.1 GCA_021801465.1 Pseudomonadota bacterium | reverse complement strand
TCGATCCCTCGCCGCCGAGATGCTCGACGAGAACGTCATTGACGATTTTGATGACCTGCTGGCCCGGCGCCACGGCGCGAATGACCTCGGCGCCGATGGCGCGATCGCGCACCCCGGCGATGAAGGTCTTGACCACCGGCAGCGCGACGTCAGCCTCGAGCAGCGCGAGCCGCACCTCGCGGAGCGCCTCGCCGACATCAACCTCGTTCAGCGTGCCACGCTGGCGCAGCCGGTCGAAAACCGCGGTCAGCTTGCCGGAAAGCGTGTCGAACATCACCGATCCTCAACGCAAAACGCGCCGCTGCGCGAACCCTCGCGGAGCGGCGATGCCCGATAAGGGCGGGCTGTTTTGCGCTCCGCGCGGGGGGATTGTCAAGGCGGCGGCGGGCGGAAAAACTTTTCGCCGCTGCTCTTGCCGGGGAAACGCCCGCGTGACCATAAAGGCGATATCGTCGCAATCGGGCACGGATCATGGAGCGCCGCACCGCACTCGGGCTGATCGGTCTTGCCGGGCTGGGCTTTGCTGCGCGCCCGGCGCGGGCGCAAATGCACCAGAAACAACTGGTGATGATCACCGACTTGATGGGCACACCCTGGTCGGCACGCCTCGAGAAAGGGCTGAGCCAAGGCGGGCAGGGATTTTTCGTCAACACCCACCTGATCGGCCCGAGTGAGCCCGATACCGGGCGCCAGGCGGCGCTGATGCAGCGCCTGATCGATGGCAAGGAGGGGCCGATCGATGCCATCGCCCTCTTGCCGCTCGAAACAGCGGCGCTCTCACCCCTCGTTCAATCCGCGCGCGATGCCGGCATGCTCGTTCTCACCCTGCAAGGCAGCGCGATCGAAGGGCGAAGCTGGGATATCGAGCCGGTCGACCCCGCCGCTTTCGGCGCCCTGCAAATGCAGGCCCTGGCGCAGGAAATGGGCGGGCAGGGGAAATACGTCATCTATGTCGGCACACTCGCCATGCCCGCGCATACGCTCTGGGCCGAGGCGGCGATCGCCCACCAGAAAGCGCATTTTCCGGCGATGTCGCTCGCCGCGCCACGCTTTCCCGACGGGTTCGACCTGAAGGCGAGTGCACGCATCACCGCCGAAATCATCGAATCCTTCCCCGATCTTGGCGGCATCCTCGCCTTCGGCGAAAACGGCGTGATCGGTGCGGCACAAACCATCGCCGCGCGCAATCTCGGCGCACGCATCGCCGTCGTCGGCACCGCTTTACCCTCCCAGGCGCGAGACCTGCTTTTGCAAGGCGCCATCCGCCGCGCCTTCTGCTGGAGCCCGAGCGACGCCGGCCTCGCACTCGCCAGCGTCGCCGGAATGATCTTCACCGGCCACGCGCTCCGTACCGGGGTCGAGGTGCCAGGGCTCGGGCTCGCCGCGATCGAGCCCCAACACCATGTGATCCGCGCCGACCGCGTCATCACCATCGACCGCGCGAGCCTCCCCGGCCTGCTGGCGCAGGGATTGTAACATCTCAGCGCCGCGCGGCTGACAGGCTAAGTCGCTAACGGAGAGATTAGAAAAAAAGAAAGTATGTTCTTTTTGAAAAAAGAACCAAAAACTCTTGTCCGTTGGGCAGTGCCGCAGGCACTGCCCTCATCGCGGATATCGCCACGCCGAGAAGCCGAGAAGAAAGTCGTTATCGGGCTCCCGGCCGAAACGCCCCAGGCGGGATGAAGCCAGGTTCGACATAGGCGAAATAGAGCGCATCGAGCTGCGCCCAGAGGACATCGGTCTTGAAGCGGAGCGCGGCCAAAACCGCTGCTTGCTGCTCGGGCGTGCGCGCATGTTCCTGGACATAGGCGAGGGCGAAGCGGCAGTCGCGCGGCGCCTGATCGAGGCGTTTGCGGAAATACGCAACCAGTTCGTCGCTGATGAAATCATAATGTTCGAGCATCCCGGCGATACGCTCGGCGTGAATCGCCGGCGCGAAGAGTTCGGTGAGCGAAGACGCGATCGCCTCCAGCGTCGGGCGCTCATAAACGAAACGCACATAAGCCTCGACCGCGAATTTCGTCGCCGGCAGCGCGCCTTCCTGCGAAATCACATAGGCACGGTCGAGCTTCAGCCCGTCGGTGAGCTTGAGCCAGCGCTCGATGCCGCCGCTGTCGGCATCGATCCCGTCATGGTCATGGATGCGATGGATCCATTCGCGCCGCAGCGCACGATCCTCGAGCCGCGCCATGAGCGCCGCGTCTTTGCGCGGAATCGCCGCCTGATAGACATAGCGGTTAAGCGCCCAGGCCTGCACCTGGCCGAAATTCATCCGCCCGCCATGCAGCATTTTATGGAACGGATGAAGATTATGATAGCGCTCTGCGCCAATTTTACGGAGCGCCTGCTCCAGCGCATCGGGGCTCATCAAGGCGGTCATGAAAATACCTTCTCCGGGACGTTACCGGCGCATTTTCCCGGGGATGGGCGGGGGCGGCCTTGATCCAGATCAAACCGCGCGGGCTTGCGCCTATTTGCGCAACAGAAGCCGGGTCGCGCCGGGATTGGCCGGATGCGGGTGAGCGGCGGCAAGCACAAGCGGGCGAAGTGTCGGCAAGTTCAGCCAATGCGGCAATTCGCGCCGGATCGCGCCGCCCTCGGCGCCGCTGCCACGCCCGGTGATGATC
>JAJYXY010000304.1 GCA_021801465.1 Pseudomonadota bacterium | reverse complement strand
TTGCGGCCGTCATCATCGAGCTTGCGGCGCAGCCGGCTGATCGCGACATCGATTGCCCGGTCGAACGGCCCCGCCTGGCGGCCGCGCAGAAGATCGAGCAGCATGTCGCGCGTCAACACCCGATGCGGGCGCTCCAGTAACGCGAGCAGCAGGTCGTATTCGCCGCCGGTCAACGCCACCTCCGCCCCTTCCGGGTCAAGCAGCCGACGGCGCGCGGTCTCAAGGCGCCAGCCATTGAATTGGAAGGTCCGGCGCGCCGGCGCGCCCTCCGCCTCACCCTCGCCGCTGCGGCGCAACACGGCGCGGATACGCGCGAGCAGTTCGCGCGGGTTGAAGGGTTTTGCGAGATAATCATCGGCCCCCATCTCGAGGCCGATGATGCGATCGGTCTCATCCCCCATCGCGGTGAGCATGACGATCGGCACATTCGCCTGCTCGCGCAGCCAGCGCGCGAGTTCGAGCCCGCCTTCGCCGGGCAGCATGAGATCGAGCACGACGAGGTGATAATGCCCTTGCGCCCAGAGCCGCCGCGCCTCGCGACCATCGCGGGCGACGGTGACGCGAAGCCCGCCGCGCTCGAGGAACCGCGCCAAGAGGTCGCGGATCTCGTGGTCATCGTCAATGACGAGGATGTGCGGGGCGGCTTCCATGCGCGAAAAACAATAGTGACTCCGGCGCCGCCTGAGGAGGGGTGCGGCACCGATGTCACGGCATTGCCAAGGCACCGATTTTTCGGGCAGAGTACCCGTGTCCAAGAAACAAACCCGTCGGCGCGCGCCGGCGAGACCATCACGCGGGGGAAAAATGTCGAAGAATGACAAGCGGTTAAGCCAGAATCGTCGGAACTTCATGCAAGCCGCGGCGGCGGGCGCGGCGCTGTTCGGAATCGCGCCGGCGCTGGCCGCCGAGATGGGCGAAGTCGCCGGGCGATCGGCAAAGCCGCTGCGCGCCGCCTTCTCCAATGCCGGGCTGCAGGCGACTTGGTGCGCGCAAGGCAAGCGGGCGGCGGAATATTGGGGCAAATTGTTCAATGTCGAGGTCACCTGGTTCGATGGCGAACTCTCGGCCCCCAAGCAGCGCGCCGCGGTGGACGACATGGCCTCGCAAAAATGGGATTTCGTCGCGATCCAGGCTTTCGGCATCGGCACGCTGACGGCGCCGGTCAACAAGATGATCGCCGCCGGCACGCCGGTGATCGACATGGATACGCTGATCGCGCCGCTCGATCAGATCAAGGTGCACAGCTTCCTCGCCCCCGACAATGAATTCATGGGCGCCTCCGTCACGCAAGCGCTGGTGGACGCGATCAACGGCGAAGGCACGATCATCATGACCCAGGGCGCGCTCGGCCATACCGGCGCCCAGGGGCGCGCGCGCGGCTTCAACGCGGTGGTCAAGAAATATCCCAAGCTGCAAGTGCTCGACACCACGCCCGCGGATTGGGACGTCGCCAAGACGGCGCGGATTTGGGAGACTCTGCTCACCAAATATCCGAAAATCGATGCCGCCTATTTCCACAACGACGATATGGCGCTCGCCGCCTATAACGTCATGAAGGCGCATAATCGCACCAATATCCTGATCGGGGGCTGTGATGCGATGCCGCCGGCGCTCGAGGCGGTGCTCGATGGCCGCATGCATGCGACCGTGCGCAACCCTTCCTGCCGCATCCATGGCGGGGCGATTGTCGCCGGTGTCGCGGCGGTTGTCGGCGGCGAGAAGACCGGGCCGGGCGGGATTCCGTTGAACGTCGTCACGGACGGCCCGGTCGTCACCAAAAGCAACGCGCCGGGGATGCTGTGGATGGAAAATCACTACCTGATTTGATGGGCCGGCCAATGTCCTCGACGCCGCTCCTCGAACTTCGCGACGTCGCCAAATCCTTCGGCGGCGTCGCGGCTCTCAGAGGGGTCGATTTCACCCTGGCTGCTGGCGAAATCCACGGTCTGGTCGGCGAAAACGGCGCCGGCAAATCGACGCTGATGAAAATCATCGCCGGCGTCCATGCGAGCGATCAGGGCGAAATGCGGATCGAGGGCAAAATCGTGCGGCTCCGCTCGGCGCGGGACGCGCGCGAGGCCGGGATCGGCATGGTGCATCAGGAACTCGCCATCGTGCCGACGCTCTCGGTCGCCGAGAACGTGCTCCTTGGCATGCAGCCGCGCAACCGTCTCGGCTTCATCGACTGGCCGGCGATGGTGGCGATCGCTGGGCGGCATCTCGAGAGCCTGGGCCTTGCGATCGACCCGCGCGCCGAGATGGGAAGCCTTCCGCTCGGCGTGCAGCAGCTCGTCGAAATCGCGCGCGTGCTGTTTTCTGGCGCGCGCATCGTCATTCTCGACGAGCCGACCTCGGCCCTCTCGCCGCCCGAGATTGCGCGGCTCTTCGCGCTGCTCGAGCGGCTGCGCGCCGAGGGCAGAAGTTTCATCTTCATCTCGCATTTCCTCGACGACGTGCTCGCCATCTGCGACCGCGTCAGCGTGTTTCGGAACGGCGCCAAGGTCGGCGAAGCGCGCGTCGCCGCAATCGACAAGGCCTGGCTGATCGAACGCATGATCGGCGCCGGGCATCACGAACTCGAGGAAAGCTATCTCGGGGAGATCGCGCTGCGCGGCCCTAAAGATGCGCCGGTGGTC
>JAJYXY010000147.1 GCA_021801465.1 Pseudomonadota bacterium | reverse complement strand
GGTGAACGGATTGCGGCGGAAAGCGTCAGCGACCATCGCCGCGACATGCGCCGAGCAATTCACCGAGGTCAGGATGCCGATATAGTTGCGCGTCGCGATCGCGCCATCGGGGCGGCGGATGCCCTGAAACTGCGCCGGTGGGTCGATCATCTCGGTCGGGCGGGCATCGACGCCATAGGCATAATCGCGGGCGAAATCGCCCATGCCGCAATTCTGCGTATGGACATGCTGGCCGGGGGCGATGTCGCGGGTCGCAAAACCGATGATCTGGCCATAACGCCTGACCGGCTCGCCGGCCGCATGGGCGCGGATCGCGACCTTGTGGCCGGCGGGAATGCGTTCGCTGGTGGTGATGCCGTCGGCGACCGGGGTTCCCGGCAGCAGGGCGACGCGGGCAATCACCACGCTGTCCTCGGGCGAGAGGCGAATGATGGGAAGGGTCATCGCCGCCTCACGGTGCGGCCTCGCGCACGGCCAAAACCGCCGCGCGCGCCGCCTGGAACATCAGCCCCGAATCATTGGCGATCGTGACCATCTTGAACCCCATCTCGATCATGCGGCGGGCATAGGCGGGGCTCAGATTATGGAGACCGGCGAAAATGCCGCGTTTTTCGGTCTCGCGGATCAGGCGCTCATAGATGCGCAGGATTTCCGGCTCCTCGCGGTCGAGCTTTGGCGGCAGGCCGAGCGAGAAGCCGAGATCGCTCGGGCCGATATAGATCGCATCGATCCCCGGGACATCGAGGATCGCCTCGAGATTGTCGAGCGCCTGCTGCGTTTCGATCATCGGGATGCAGAGCGTTTCTTGATTGGCGGTCGATTGATAGGAACTCATCACGCCATAGGGGGCGGCGCGGATCGGGCCATTGCTGCGCGCGCCATCGGGCGGATATTTCGCGGCGCGGATGAAGGCGCGCGCTTCATCGGCGGTGTTGATCATCGGGCAGATGACGCCATAGGCGCCGCCATCGAGCACCTTGCCGATGATCCCCGGCTCGTTCCACGGCACCCGCACCATCGGCAGCGGCGGATGTTTCTCCATCGCTTGGAAGCAGGCGATCATCGAAAGATAATCCTGCACGCCATGCTGGAGATCGACGGTGACGCTGTCCCAACCGGCTTGGGCCATCACCTCGGCGGAAAAGGCCGAGGGAATCGCAAGCCAGCCATTGACCGTCGCCTTGCCTTGCCGCCACTGCTCTTTCAACCGGTTTGCCATGCTGTTTTCCTCCGTCTCGGGAAAGGCTAGGCTTGGCATCCCAACGCGTCAATTCAACAGAGTGGGTGGAACGCCGATGACCGATGATGCCGTAAGCCGGGTGATCCATGAGGCCGAGGCGTGGCTCGGCCCACGTATGTCGCGCAACCTGGCGCTCCGCGAGCAGCACGCCCATGGCGAGGACACCAACCCGCCGGTTTTGCCCGATGCCGTCGCCTTCATCGAAACCACTGAGGAGGCGGCGCGGCTGCTCGCGCTCTGCAACGCGGCGCGCGTTCCGGTCGTGCCGTTCGGGGCCGGCACCTCGCTCGAAGGCCATGTGACGCCGGTGCGCGGCGGCATTTCCCTCGATCTTTCGCGCATGACACGGATTCTCGAGGTCAATGCCGCTGATCTCGATTGCCGCGTCGAGGCCGGCGTCACGCGCCAGCAATTGAACGCCCATTTGCGCGACCAGGGGATGTTTTTCCCGGTCGATCCCGGCAGCGAATGCACGCTCGGCGGCATGTGCGCAACCCGCGCCTCCGGCACCAACGCCGTGCGCTATGGCACCATTCGCGAAAACACCCTCGGCCTCACCGTCGCGCTCGCCGATGGGCGGGTGATCAAAACCGGCGGGCGGGTGCGCAAATCGTCGACTGGCTATGATCTGACGCGGCTTTTCATCGGCTCGGAGGGAACCCTCGGCGTGATCACCGAGATCACGCTCAAGCTCTCGGGGATTCCCGAGGCGATGGCGGCGGCGATCTGCCAGTTCGACGATCTCGCCGGCGCCGTCGAGACCGTGATTACGGTCATCCAGGCCGGCATCCCCGTCGCCCGCATCGAATTGCTCGATGAGGACGCGATCGGCGCGGCGATTTCTTATTCCAAACTCACCGGCTTGGCGCGGCGCCCGACCCTGTTTTTCGAGTTTCACGGCAGCCACGCCTCGGCCCGCGAACAGGCCGAGCAGGCCGAAGCGATCGCGCGCGACAATGGCGGCGCCGGGTTTCGCTGGGCGCTCGCCGAGGAGGAGCGGGCGCATCTGTGGAAAGCCCGCCATGACCTCTACTGGGCGGGGCTGGCGCTCAAACCCGGGTATTTCGGCGTGACGACAGACGCCATCGTGCCGATCTCCAAACTCGCCGAAGCGGTGCTCGGCGCGAAGGAGGATATTCTCGCCTCCGGCCTCACCGCGCCGATCGTCGGCCATGTCGGGGACGGCAATTTCCACACCGTGATCCTGATCCCGAAGGACGACCCGGAAGCGCTGGCGCGCGCCTGGGCGCTCGATCGCCAAATCGTCGCCCGCGCGCTCGCGCTCGGTGGCTCGTGCAGCGGCGAGCACGGGGTTGGCATCGGCAAGCGCGAGTTCCTCGAGGCCGAACACGGCGCCGAGGCGCTGGCGGTGATGCGCGCGCTGAAGGCGACGCTCGATCCACATG
>JAJYXY010000246.1 GCA_021801465.1 Pseudomonadota bacterium | reverse complement strand
CCGCCGGCCGAGGCTCGGCGCGTTCGCGCCGGTGGCCGCGCCGCCGCCGGCGCCCGTCGCCGCGGCCAGCGATGGCGCCGGCGCGGTTCTCGCTTGCCGCGCGCTCGGCAAGCGCTTCGGCGGCGTCGTCGCCGTCACCGGCGTCGATCTCGTGGTCGCGCCGGGCGAGATCCTCGCCGTGATCGGCCCGAACGGCGCCGGCAAAAGCACGCTCTTTGACATGATCTCGGCATTTTCCGCGCCGAGCAGTGGCGAGATCCGCTTTCGCGGCGAGCTTTGCGCGATGCCGCCGCATCTCCTGGCGCGCGCCGGCCTTGCGCGGACGTTTCAGACCAGCCGGCTCTTTCCCCATCTCACCGTGTTCGAGACGGTTCTGCTCGCCGCCTGCTCGCGCCATCGCCGCTGGCGGGACGCCGTGTCCGCGGCGAGCGCGCTGCTGGTTGCGATCGGCCTCGCGGAGGATGCCGAGCAGTTTCCCGATGCGTTGCCGCCGGGGCGCCAGCGTTTGCTCGAGATCGCGCGGGCGCTGGCTCTCGCGCCGGCGGTTTTGCTCCTCGATGAGGCGATGGCGGGGATGACGGCGGCGGAAATCGCGCGGGTGCAGGCGGTGTTGCGCGCGGCGGCGCAGCGCGGCACCGCGATCGTTGCGATCGAGCACGTGCTGCCGGCGATCGCGACGCTGGCTTCGCGGGCGCAGGTGCTCGACAATGGCGAGACCATCGCCGAAGGCGTGCCTGCCGCGGTGCTCAGCGACCCGGTGGTCATCACCGCCTATCTTGGCAGCGACGACATGGCAGTTGCGTGATGAACGCGGGCGCGCTGCTCGAGGTCGCGGCGATTTCGGCGGGATATCGTCGGGTCACGATCCTGCATGCGATCAGCTTCGCGCTTGCGCCCGGCGAGCGTCTTGCCGTGGTCGGGGCCAATGGCGCCGGCAAAACCACGTTGCTGCGCGCCATCATGGGCCAGATTCCGCTGAGCGCGGGGCGGATCCGCTTTGCCGGCGCGGCGCTCGACGGCGCCTCGATCGCCGCGCGCGCGCGTGCCGGTCTCGGCTACTGCCCGGAGGGACGCCAGCTCTTTCCGCTAATGAGTGTTGCGGAAAATCTCGAACTCGGGGCGGCGCGCGTCGTGGCGGCGGAGCGGCGGCGGCGGCGTGAGGAAGTGCTGGCGATTTTTCCGCGTCTTGGCAATCTGCTCGGCCGCGATGCCGGGCTGCTTTCGGGGGGCGAGCAGCAGATGGTCGCGATCGGCCGCGCCCTGATGGGCAGGCCGCGGCTGTTGCTGCTCGATGAGCCCTCGACCGGTCTTGCGCCGCGGATCGTCCATGAACTCTATGCGGCGCTGGCCGGTCTGGCTGCGGTCGCCGTCTTGGTCGTCGAACAGAATGCGCGCGCTGCCTTGCGTTTCGCCGATCGCGCCATCGTGCTCGCGGACGGCGCGATCGTCGCCGCGGCACCGGCGGCGGAATTGCGCGACGATCCGCGCCTGGTCGCGGCCTATGTCGGCGCCGGGCGCGTGGTCGCGGCTTGACGGAAAAGGGCGCGAAAATCTACGCTCGTGACGAGAAGAAAAGGGGAGGGGCGATGATGCAGGCGGGGGACGCGGATGCGGAAGCCTTGGCGCGGCGCTTTGAGGCATTGCCCGCATTGCTCACGGAAGACGACGATCTTCGCCGGCGCGGCATGGCATTTTGCACGACCTGCCTGATCGGCATCGCCGCGATCCCGTTTCTCCTGACCGTGGCGCCGGGGATGAGAGTGCATCTCGCGCGCGGGCCGCATTTGATGCGTTCGTTCGATTTTTCGGTGCGCGGTACAGCGGCATCGTGGACGCGATTTTGGCAGGCGGTGCCGCCGCCGGGCTGGCACGATCTTTTTGCCCTCACCAAACGCGGCGAGATGACCATCGAGGGCGATTTGCATCCATTCATGGCGCATCTGCAGGTGATGAAGGATCTTCTCGCCCTGCCGCGTCGGCGCGCGGGAGGTTGACATGGCGACGATCGAGCCGATCATCGGCCGCTATCTCAACCTCAGCATCGCCGGACGCCCGCAGCGGCTTTATTTCGAGGAGGCAGGCAGCGGCATTCCCCTTCTCTGCCTGCACACCGCCGGCGCCGATGGCCGGCAATGGCGCCATTTCGTGGCCGATGAGGCGATAACCCGGCATTTTCGTGTTCTTGCCTTCGATCTTCCTTGGCACGGCAAATCCAACCCGCCGGTGGGCTATGAGCGCGAGACCTATCGCCTGACCACGGCGGATTATGTCGCGACCATTCGGGCATTTTGTGCGGCCCTCGCCCTCGATCGCCCGGTCGCGATGGGATGCTCGATTGGCGGGCGCATCGTGCTTGAGCTCGCGATCGCGCACGCGCACGAATTTCGCGCTCTTATCGGCCTGGAAGCGGCGGATTTTCAGACGCCGTGGTACGACACTGCCTGGCTCAACCGACCGGACGTGCATGGCGGTGCGGTATGCGCGGCGCTGGTTTCGGGCCTGATCGCACCAACCAGCCCAGAAGCCGCACGCCACGAGACGCTCTGGCACTATCTGCAAAGCGGGCCGGGGATTTTTCAGGGCGATCTCTATTTCTATCGCGTCGACGGCGATCTTCGCGGCCGCGTGGCCGGCATCGATACCCGAGCAT
>JAJYXY010000161.1 GCA_021801465.1 Pseudomonadota bacterium | reverse complement strand
GCCGGTGAGATCGCCGAGTTCGACCACCGCGCCGAGCAGGGCATCAATCTCCATTTTCCGCCCGCGCTCGAGATCCTGCAGCATCGAGGTCTTGTGTGCGCCGACCTCGGCCGCGCCGTCGATGCGTTTTTCGACATCGATCGCGAAACGCACGCCGAGCGCCTCGGCCACCGCCTGCGCCTCGGCCATCATCGCGCGCGCCACCGCGCGCAGCGCGGGCTCGCCGGTGAGGCGATCGAGGGTCGCGGTGGTGAGCGCGGAAAGCGGGTTGAAGGCGAGATTGCCCCAGAGCTTCACCCAGATCTCATCGCGGATGCGCGGCCGCACCGGCGCTTTCAGGCCAGCGCCGATCAGCGCGCGCGACAGCGCCTCGATCCGCGCGCTCCGGCTGCCATCGGGCTCACCGAGGCTGAAACGGTCGCCATAGCCGTGCTCGATCACGCCGGGGGCAATCACCTCGGCGGCGGGATAGACGACGCAGCCGATGACGCGCGAAGGCGGCAGGAGATCCCAGAGGGCCCCCTCAGGATCGACAGTTTCGACACGGCGGTCACGAAAGGGGCCATCGAGGCGGTAGAAATACCAGTAAGGAATGCCGTTGATGCCGGTCACCAGCATGGTCTCGGGGCCGAACAGGCGGGCGATATCGGGCGCCGCGCCCGGCAGGGCGTGCGCTTTCAAGGTCACGATCACCGCATCCTGCGGCCCGGCCTCAGCGGCGTCGGCGAGCGCGCGCACCGGCACGGTCTCGCTTTTGCCGCCGCTGATCAGGCGCAGACCATCCTTCTGCATCGCCGCGAGATGCGGGCCGCGGGCGATGACAGTGACATCGACACCGGCCAGAGCAAGGCGGGCGCCGAGAAAGCCGCCGATCGCGCCGGCGCCGAAAATCGCGATTTTCATGCGACGAGGCCGAGTTTTTCGGCAAGCCCAATGCGTTGCAGCTTGCCCGTCGCCCCTTTCGGGATCTCGGCGAGAAACACGATCTTGCGCGGCACCTTGAATTGGGCGAGGCGTTTGGCTGCGAAGTCACGCAATTCCGACTCGCTCGCCGCCATCCCCTCGCGCAAAACGATCGCCGCCGCCACCTCCTCGCCGAGCTTCGGGTGCGGCAGCGCGAAGGTGAGGCATTGCGCGACCGCCGGGTGGTCCATGATCACGGTATCGACCTCGATCGGGCTCACCTTCTCGCCGCCGCGGTTGATCAGCTCCTTGAGCCGGCCGGTGAGGCGAAGATACCCGGCGTCATCCATCACTCCTTGATCGCCGGTGCGAAACCAGCCTTTGATGAAGGCTTCTTCATTGGCTTTCGGGTTATTCTCGTAGCCGGCGGTGACGTTGCGGCCGCGAATAACCACCTCGCCCACTTCACCCGGCGCGAGAAGAGTGCCGGCGCCGTCCATGATCGCGACCTCGGGCCCGGCGGCGACGCCGACCGAACCCGGATAACGCTTCGCCGGCGGCAGCGGGTTCGAGGCCATCTGATGCGCGGCCTCGGTCATGCCGTAGGCTTCGATCACCGGCACGCCAAAACTCTCCTCCAGCGCCGTCATCACCTGCGGCGGCAGCGGCGAGGAGGAAGAGCGGATCAGGCGGAGCCGCCCGGCCTTAATCGCGTCGTGGTTGCGTTCGGCGAGAGCCAAAATCGCCTGATGCATGGTGGGGACGGCGGTGTACCAGCTCGGCCGCACCTCACTGAACCAGGCGAAAAAGCGAAACGCGTTGAAGCCCGGCGTGCACGAGACCGAGGCGCCGGCGCCGAGGGAGGCGAGCGTCGCCGCGATCAGGCCATGGATGTGAAACAGCGGCATGATGTTGAGGCAGACATCATCGGGCGCAAGCCGCAAGGTCGCGCCGATGTGATAGGCCGAGGCGGTGATGTTGATCCCGCTCAAGGGGACGATTTTCGGCCGCGAGGTAGTGCCGGACGTGTGCAGAACCAGCGCGATATCGCCGCCCGCGGCTGGCCCCGGCGCGGCCGGCGTGCCAGTGAGCCTGGTTTCGGGGACGAGTGTGAAGCCGCCCGCCGGCCCCGCGCCCTCGGCCCGAAGCGCGAGCAGCGGGATCCCGCGCGCCGCGGCGACGGCCCGCGCGGGGCTTTCCATCCCCTCCCCGATCACCAAGGCTTTCGCGTTGACGTCGCTCAGGTAAAAATCGAATTCCTCGGCGCGATAGGCGGGGTTGAGCGGCGCGGTGGTGGCGCCGGCGGCGATCGTGACGAAGGCGGCCGCCATTTCCGGCCCGTTCGGCAAAACGATCGCGACGCGGTCGTTGCGGCCGATCCCCATGGCATTGAGATCGGCGATGGTGCGGCGCGCAAGCGCGCGCAGACCACCATAGGAAAGCGCCTGCCGCCCCGGCGCCGCGATCGCCGGCGCGCCCTCGGCACCGCGGGCGAGAAGATCGAGGACGGTTTCGGCAGGATAGGCGGTCATGAGCGGGCTCCGATTCTTGGAAATAACGCGCAGAGTTTAGCAGGGCCGCGCGCGCTGTCAGCCCGGGCACACTCGAGCACGAGACGGCCGGCCGCGGCGCTCGTGAGCGGGCCGTGAATAAAGTTAATGAAAGTTAAGTTTTATCATGGGCTGCCGGCGATTAGGTAATTTGGGCTGTTGGTTCGCGCTGGCGGACCAACGCTTCGAAATACCGAGCGCCTCACAATACAGGAGAGGAAAGCTAATGACCGATCATAACCCCCATAGCGACGCCGCCGATTCGAACGACCCCGATTGGCAAGGCGATCTCAACGGCCAAGCACCCAACGGCAATGAGGATCCCGATGATCGGGTGATCACCCCGCCTGGTCCACCACCGCCCCCGCCCGTGCCCCCAACACCGCCGGTTACGGCGGCACCCTCGGTTCCAGGGGCATTCGCCAGTTTCGTCGACGGGCTGCCGGGAAGCTTCGTGCAGGCGATGATGGCGGCGACGGTCAATGGCACGCCTTGGACCCCTGTGGTCGTATCCGCCGCGCCCTATGACATCTATCCCCTCTCGCAGCCGAGTTTGCTATTCGCCGACATTGCAAGCGCCAACGCGCCGCTGATGGATCTCACCGGCAACAATGTCGTCGGGTTGATCAGCGATGGCACGGCGCCGCTTACAGTTGTCGATACTGCGACGCCATTCCAATACGTCGCGAGCGGCGATGGCGGAATGACTTTGTTCGCGCAGTCCGCAAACGGCGCGTTCGTCGCCGAGGGCGGCTCGAACATCGTTGTTACTGGCGCCAAACATGTCGGTTCCTGGACCTTTACCCTCGAAGGCGGGACCAACCAGATTTGGGCCAATGCTGGCAATAACATCATCACCACCGCAGCCAGCGGCCAAGACACGATCGGACTAGGCGGCGGCAATAATCTCGTTTCCTCCGCCGGCCAGGACATGATCATCGGTGGGTCCGGCAACGATACCGTGGACGCGACCGGAACCAATGATACGATTTTCGGCGGCAGCGGCTCGATGACGTTCATCAATGCAAGCACGGTCGCTGGTGCGCAAAGCAATATCGTCGCCGCCGGCTCCGGGATGATGACGGTGGAAGGCGGCGCGGGTTCGATCACCGCCTGGGGTGGCACCGGCGGCGGCATCTTTTATGGCGGCAGCGCCGGCAATAACCTCCTGGTCGGGAGTAGTGGCCCCGTGACACTGGTTGGCGGGGGCAATGGCGATCAGCTCTATGGCGGGCCGGGCGGTGGCGATCAGCTCGTCGCAAGCGTCGGCAATGAAACCCTACTCGGGGGCTCTGGCGGCAACAACACGATTTGGGGCGGCACTGGTAACGATCTTATCGTTCTGACCGGCGGCACCAACAATACCGTGGTTGGCGGCACGAGTGGCAACGACACGATCTGGGCCGGCGCCGGAAGCGACGTCATCTCGCTCAAGGGCGCCAACGCCGATGTCATCGCCGGCGCCGGCGGCATGGATACCATCAACGCCGGCTCGGGGAACTATAATTTCCTGTTCATCAATGGCCAGGCCGGGGGCGTGAGCGTCATCAATAACTTCAACCCGAGCACCGATCAAATCGACCTGATCAACTACGCTGCCAATCCCGACACGGTGACGTCGGCCGCTGGCTCGACGACGATCGCCCTCTCCGATCACACCCAAATCATACTAACCGGTGTGTCGCATCTTCCAAGCGGGGCGATCACCTGAATGGCCGGTTAATGCCGGTATCGATTGACGCTGACCGCTAGAGTCTGCGTCGTGACAAAGCGGCGGCGAGTTCCGGATCCGTAAGGGTCTGGAACTCGGTTGCTTGGTTGCATTCCGGCATCAAGGGCTCGAACCCAGGCGGCCTACGCGACGGAGGTAAGCCTTTCCGACGCCCTCGGGAAGGTTCTGGGCGAGGCGCGCGATTTTGGCCGCGGTCCTATGCCCGTTCCAGGCAATGCCAAAAGCATCGCCGACGACGAAGAGGCCAGCAACCATGCCGTCCGGCGCGGGACGCCGCCCTTCAAATGCGGCAAGACCGCAAGGCGCGCCACAGGCGGGGAGAACGCGCCTCGGTTTTGCCTTCGCACTTAGGAGTAAACATGCCATCATGCCTGCAATACCGGCGAGCGACATCGCCGCCCGGTATGCGCGGAGGTTGGTGGCGCGGCTGCGCGCAAAATCAGATCAATACCGGTCAGCGAGATCGCTGACCGGTATAAAATGCAGCGGCCTTCAAACAACGGGCCGTTGCCGTGCCGGCCGGAATAAGGCTGGAATAATGGGAGGAGTGTGGTCAATGAATGAAATTCCGCCACTCGTTCACGCGCGCAATATGCGGCTGATCGGCCATAGCGATCAGGGCGGCCGGGCCGACGGGGTCCAGATCATGGTCCATCGCGGCCATGCCTTCGTCGGGCATATTTTTTCGCGCGGATTTTCGGTGATCGACGTGGGCGACCCGCGTGCGCCAAAGCCGGTCGCTTATGTCCCCTCGCCGGCGAATACCTGGTCGCTGCACCTCCAGCAGCATGACGATCTTCTCCTCGTCGTCCATGCGCGAGACATGTTCGCGCAACCCGAACTCGCCGATGAGCGCCACTATTACAAAGCCAAGGGCGGGTTTCACGCGCGTGCCGCGGGCGCGCGGGACTGGTCGGCCGGCATGGCGGTGTATGACATCTCGCGGCCAGAGGCGCCGCGCCAGATCGGCTTCATGCCGGTCGAGGGGGGCGGGCTGCATCGCCTCTGGTATGTCGGCGGGCGCTATGCCTATGCTTCGGCGCTGCTCGATGGGTTTTCCGACTATATCCTTGTCACCATCGATCTCGCCGATCCCCAAAAACCGCGGCTGGTCGGCAAATTCTGGCTGCCGGGCATGAACCTGGCTGCGGGAGAGACGCCTGCCTGGCCGCGTGAAGAGGGGCGCTATGGGTTGCATCATCCGATCGTGCGCGATGGCATCGCCTATTGCAGCTGGCGCGATGCCTGCCTCGCCGTGGTCGACGTCAAGGATCCGGCATCGCCGCGCCTGATCACCCATCGCAGTTGGGCACCCCCTTTTGGCGGGGGGACGCATAATGCGTTGCCGCTGCCCGAGCGGCACTTACTCATCGTCGTCGACGAGACGGTGCTCGACAACCGCGAAGACGGCGAAAAACCGATCTGGGTGTTCGATAATCGTGTGCCCGCCAACCCGATCAGCATCGCGACGTTCCCCGACCCGAGCGACCGCGATTACCTCGCGGTTGGCGGGCATTTCGGCCCGCACAACATCTATGAAAACCGCCCCAATGGCTTCATCAGCGAGACCCTGATTTTCGCGACCTATCAAAACGCGGGTCTTCGCGCCTACGACATTAGCAATCAATTCCGCCCCGAAGAGGTCGCAGCCGCGGTTCCCGCGCCACCGCGAAAAGCGGTTGATCCGCGTCCCAACCGGCCATTGGTTTTGCATTCCGCCGATGTTTTCGTCGATCGCAATGGGGTTTGTTACGTAACAGATTTCAACGCCGGGCTTTCGATCATCGCCTATGACGGATGACGACCCCGGCGCCTTGCCCGAGAATGAGAATTCTGAGTAGGGTTTGATCGGCCGCGCCAAAGACGGCCGCAAGGGAGGAGCCAAACCGGTGAGAAGAGCAGAAAGCGCGCCCCTCGCCCCGGCAGGTTCACCGGGTTCGGCCGAGGCGCGCGCGCGATCACCCTCCCCCCCTTTGCTCGAGGTGCGTTCGATTGCCAAACGCTTTGGCGGCACCCAAGCTCTGGCGGGCGTCAGCCTCAGCCTCCGCGCGGGGGAGATCCTCGCCCTTCTCGGCGAAAACGGCGCCGGCAAATCGACCCTGATCAAAATTCTTGCTGGCATCCACACCCCCGATGACGGGGCCATCCATTATTGCGGGGAAGATGTGACGCGGCGGGTGCGGAAGGTGCCGATACGCTTCATCCATCAGGATCTCGGCCTCATCGAGTGGATGACAGTTGCCGAAAATATCGGCCTCAGTTTGGGCTATCCCGCGCGCTTTGGCCTTATTGACTGGCGTGCGGCGCGAAGCCGTGCGGCCGAGGCGCTTTCTGCGATCGGCGTCGCGCTCGACCCCGATAGCCGCGTGCGCGATCTCAGCCGCACGGAAAAATCCCTCGTTGCCATCAGCCGCGCCTTGATTGCCAAGCCGCGCATTCTGGTGCTCGACGAGCCAACGGCGAGCCTTCCCGCGAGCGAGGTCGCGCGTTTGTTCGAGAGCCTCCGCTATCTCAAGGCGCAAGCGGTCGCGATGATCTATGTGTCGCACCGGATCGACGAGGTTTTCGAGATCGCCGATCGCATGGTGGTGCTGCGTGATGGCCGAGTCGCCGGTGATCGTTTGATCGGCGAGGTCTCACCGAAACAAGCGATCGAACTCATCGTCGGGCGTGAGCCGGCACAAATTTTTCGCCGCCCGCCCACGCATGCGGCAACGCCGAGGCTGCGGCTCGAGGCACTGATATGCGGCGCGACCGGGCCGGTGGACGCCGTTTTTGGCCGCGGTGAGGTGGTCGGCCTCGTCGGCCTGCGCGGCGCGGGACAAGAGGCGATCGGCCGCGCCTTGTTTGGCCTCGCGCCGATCAAGGCGGGCCGCATCCTTCTCGATGATCAGGATTTCGCGCCACACTCACCGCGCGCGGCGATGGCGGCGGGCGTTGATCTCATCTGGGGCGACCGCACGGAGGGATCGATCGTCGCCACGCTCTCGATTGCCGAGAATTTTTTTCTCAATCCGCTCGCAGCCGGGCTATCGCCCTTCGCCTACCTCGCGCCACGACGCGAGATGCGGGCGGCGCGCGCGCTCGGCGCCACTGTCGGGTTGCGGCCAAACGATCCGACATTGCCGATCGAAGCGCTTTCCGGCGGCAATCAGCAGAAAGTGGTGATCGGGCGCTGGCTTCACCTCGCCGGACAAATCTATGTCTTCGAGGACCCGACGGCCGGGGTCGATGTCGGCGCGAAGGCGGAAATTTATCGCTTATTCGAACTCGTCACCGCGCGCGGCGCAACTATCCTCATCGTATCCACCGATTTCGAGGAAGTCGCCAATGTCTGCCATCGTGCGCTGGTTTTTGATCGCGGACACCTCGTCGCGGAGATCGCCGGCCCAGAGCTTTCAGTGAACGCGCTGCTTACCGCCGCCTCCGCCCGCAGCGACCATGCCGCCCCCTGACAACAGCCAAAAAGCCAAGCGCACATGTCAAATATCCAGCTAAACGCCATTGAGCCGACGCGAAGCGAATTGGCGGGCCTTCCTTGGTCGGCGCGGCTGCGGCGGCTGATTCCGGTTTATGGTTTGCCCATCCTCACGATTTTTCTCATTTTACTATTCTCTCTGCTTTTGCCAGGAACATTTCCGACCCTTCTCAATGCGCGCTCGATCCTCAGTGATCGCGCGGTGATTGCGTTGCTGTCGCTCGCCGCGATGCTGCCGATGATGGCCGGGCGCATCGACCTTACCATCGGCTATGGCATCGTGCTTTGGCATCTTCTCGCCATCAGCTTGCAAGTCACGTATGGCTGGGCATGGCCGGTCGCGGTTTTGGCGACCCTCGCACTCGGCGCTTTCGTTGGTCTCTGCAATGGTTTGCTCGTGGAAGTGGCGGAGATCGATAGTTTCATCGCAACGCTTGGCACCGGCACCATCCTCTATGCCTTGGCGATCTGGCATACCGGCGGGCGGCAAATCATCGGGCGATTACCGCATGGCTTTCTCTCGATCAACGCGCTCTTCATCGGCGGGATACCGATCGGCGCGCTCTATGTTCTTGCTATCGCCATACTGCTTTGGGTTTTTTCCGAACGCACGCCACATGGCCGCTTTCTTTATGCGATCGGCGCCAATGCCAAAGCCGCGGCGCTGAACGGCATCCCGGTGCGGCGCTATGTTGTCGGCGTTTTCGTCGCCTCTGGTGTTCTCACCGCGTTTGCCGGCGTACTTTTGGGCGCGCGCCTGCGGATCGGTCAGGCGAGTGTTGGTCTCGAATATCTGTTGCCCGCGCTTGTCGGCGCGTTTCTCGGCTCGACGACGATCAAGCCGGGCCGGGTCAATGTCTGGGGCACGCTCGTCGGGGTGCTGGTGCTTGCGATCGGTATCTCCGGCATTCAGCAATTTGGCGCCGCGTTTTTCGTCGAGCCATTGTTCAACGGGGTGACGCTCGTGGTCTCGATCGGACTAGCCGGGTATGCGCAACGGCGCCGCTCGACGCTTTTGGGGAAAAACAAACCATCATCCAGGAAAGAGGAGATGTCATGAGAAAAGATTATCTATGGGCGGTGGCGATCGCCGTGGTTGCGATCGCGGCGAGCGTGCGGCCGGGCCTTGCCGATGGGCTCGCCGACACCGAGGCCTATATCAACGAGGTCACGGCGCCGGTCACCGTCTGGAATGGCCCCACCACCGGCCCCAAGGCCGTTGGCAAGAAACTCGTCGTCTGGGTGTCCGAGGACCAGCGCAATGGCGGTGCCCGCGGTGTTGCCGATGGCATCGATGCCGCGGCCAAAATCATCGGCTGGCAGACCCGCGGCATCGACGGGCAGGGCTCGGTGAATATGCGAGCGGAGGGGATCGCCCAGGCCGTGGCACTGCACGCCGATGCCATCGTGCTCGATGGTATCGACGCCGCCGAACAGGCGAGCGCGATCGAGCCGGCGGTGAAAGCCGGCATCAAAATCATCGGCTGGCATGCCGGGCCGAAGCCGGGGCCGATGCCGCAATTTGATCTGTTCACCAACATCACCACCGATCCGCTGGCGGTCGCCAAGGCTGCGGCGAGCTATGCCGTGGTGCGCTCGGGCGGGAAGGCGGGCGCAATCGTCTTCACCGACAGTGCCTATGCCATCGCCATCGCCAAATCGAACGCCATGGCCGATGTCATCCGGGCGTGCAGCGGCTGCACGCTGCTCGAGATCGAAGACACGCCGCTCGGCGACGCATCCAACCGGATGCCGGCCCTCACTACCTCGCTGTTGCAACGCTTTGGCGCGAAATGGACCTACGCGCTCTCGATCAATGATCTAACCTTCGATTTCATGGCCCCTTCCTTGCAAGCGGCGGGCATCGCCGGCAATGCCGCGCCTTATGCCATTTCCGCCGGCGACGGGTCGGGGCCGGCGTTTCAGCGGATCCGCAATGGCGAATATCAGATCGCAACGGTGGCGGAGCCGCTCCATCTCCATGGCTGGCAGATCGTCGATGAACTGAACCGCGCCTTTGCCGGCGCCCCGCCAAGCGGCTTTGTTGCGCCACCGCATCTTTTTATCAAGGCGAATATCGAACGCGACGGCGGCGCGCACGACGAATATGACCCCGAAAACGGCTACCAGAACGCCTATCGGCAAATTTGGGGCAAATAGCGTTCGCGCCAAAGCCGGGGCACCTCGCCCGGGCCGCGACGCCCCCGCTTGACGGCGCGGCCCGGTTTAGAGATAACGCGCGGCCTGGCGGGTGCAGTTGCGCCCGATTTTTTGCCACACCGGCTTCTGGAAATGGATTTTGCTATGTCGCGCCGCTGCCAAATCACTGGGAAAACCGTGTTGACGGGCAACAATGTCAGCCACGCCAATAACAAAACCCGCCGCCGGTTCCTTCCCAACCTTCAGGAAACCTCGCTGCTTTCGGACGTGCTCGGCGTTGCGGTCTCGCTTCGCCTGACGACGCGGGCGCTTCGTAGCATCGAGCACAATGGTGGTATCGACGCCTTCCTGATGACGACGCCGGCGCGCAAATTGCCGCCCGAGGCGCAGCTGCTCAAGCGCCGCCTTCGGCGCGCTGAGGCTCGCCGCGCATCCGCGGCTGAGGCTGGGGCCGCGGGCTGATACCGGCCAGCCATCGGCACCAGCCATCCGCAAACGATCGCGTAATAGCGGCCCCGGGGCGGAAGCACCGGGCCATTCCGCCCGATAGGCCGACCCGTTAAGGATTGCTTCGGATTTTGTCGCTAGGATTGCCGCATGAGCGAAGCTCTCATCGTCGGTTATCTGGCCGCTTTCGCGCTCGGGGGCACTCTCGCAGGCGCGCTTTTGTTGCGCAAACTGCGTCTCGCGCGCCATGAAATTTGGTCGGTGCGACAGGCGGCGGATCAAGCGACCGCACGCTGTTCGGCCCTCACCCGGCTGGTCGCGCTGTCCGTCCATGAATTGCGCCAGACCACGCTCCGCCTGCATGGCCAGGTGCAGGTTCTCGAACTTCAGCCGGTGGATGCGAGCCCTGCCGAGCGCGATGCGGCGCCGGCAGCGATCGCAACCCTGAGCCGCGCGCTTCTGAGCCTCGCCGATGATCTCGATGAGCATCTTCATCCCGCGGCCCATCAGCCGATCCTGCATGACGAGGCGCTGCCGCTCGGCCCGCTGATCGACGAGACGGTGGCAACCGTCGCCGCGACGCTTGGGCCAAGCCGGCGGCGCTGGCGGGTGGCGGCGGAGATCGCTGGGGTCACGCTGCGCGCCGATCGACGCGCCTTCCGCCAAGTGTTGCTGCGCACCCTCAGCCATGCCGCACGTAGCTCCGGCCACGGGGATTGGATCGAAATCAGCGTTGATCGCGACACGGCCGATCTCGCGCTCATCATCGCCGATGAAGGCGCCGGCCTTGTGCATGCCGAGCCGATGTCGCTAGCGGCGGGGGAACGCCCGCGTGAAACCGCCGATAGCCGCGGCCTCGGCCTTGGGCTCACGCTCGCCCGCAGCCTGATCGAGGCCCACGGCGGGCGCCTCGCGATCGAGGCCAAACCCGCGATCGGAAGCCGGGTGACGCTCCGCCTGCCACGGTCGCGTCTGGTCGCCTGGCAAGTCGCCACCACCTGATGAGCGCTGGCAACCCCGCTGGCCGTTATTAATCGGCGCCAGGCGGAGGTGGCGGGATCGCCGGCGGGCTGGTTTTTTCCTCGTTCAACAACTGCTCATCGAGGTTTTGCAGCTCTTTATTGATGTCGCGCTCGCGCGTGGCGTCGGGGGCGACGCCGGTCTCGTGCTCCTTGGCGGTAACGTTGCCTTCGGTCGGCTGATGTGGCAGCGAGTCCCAGATATTGCCAATGCGCGGGGGTGGCGTGCCGCTATCGCCTTGTGCAAGCGCGGCGGCGAGCGAAAAAAAAACCATGATGCCGGCCATGACACCGGCCCGACACCAACGCAACGCCATCATGCCCATGCTCATGCCTCGCGCTTCGCTGGCCACCCGATAGGCGTGAGGTTACTGCCTCGCTGCGCGGTGTTCAATCGCCAGAAAGAGCGCCACCATCCCCAGCGCCCCCATTGGCGCCATCAAGCACCTGGCTCCCGCGATCGTCGAGCAGATTGCCGCCGGAAAACCCATGCAGCACGTCTTTTGGAAGCGGCGGCGAGGCGGGAACGCACGTCGTGCCATTGAGTGCCGTCGCCCCGAGATTGACCGCGGCAAAACCGCCGCCGGGAATGGCGGGAAACACCGTCACCGGGGCGGCGGGATCGCTCATCCCCGATGGCGCTGGGTTTGCCTCTGCCGGGCAGTCAGCGGGCGCGACGGGGGGGTGTTGCCATGCCCGCTCGGCCGGCGGGTCGCTGGGCTGATCTCCCGCCGGGGCCTGCGCCAAGGCCGCCCCGCCGCCGAAGGGCGCGAGGGAAAGAAGGGCCAGAAGGAACCGTCTGCGCGCAATCCATTTCATAGATGCAGCATAGGCGGAGATTTTTAACGCCGGGTTATCGCGAGCATCAGCGGCTCGAACACCAAGGTCGCGATCAGGGTCGCGGCGAGGCTGACGAGCAGCAACGTCCCGAGACTCGCGGTGCCGGGGTGGTGCGAGAGCGCGAGCGAGCCGAAGGCGGTGCCGGTGGTCGCGGCGGAAAACAGAATCGCCCGCGCTGTCGCGCTGCCAAGAAAGCGCCGCGCGCCGGCCCGCCAATTCATCACGAAATAGATATTGAACGAGACCCCGACCCCGAGCAGCAGCGGCAGCGCGATGATATTGGCGAAATTGAGGGTGATCCCCGCGAGCCTGATGCCGACCACGGTGAGCAGCGCCGAGAGCAGCAAGGGCGCCAGCACCAGCGCCGCATCACGCGGCCGGCGAAGTGCGAGAAGCAGGATCACGGCAATCGCGGCCAGCGCCCCGATCACCGCGCGCGTGAAGGCGGTGATGATGGTCTTGCTGGTCTCGACGATGATCACCGCCATGCCGCCGGCGTTCGGGGCGATGGCACGCACGGCGGCGACGAAGGCGGCGAGCCCGGCGCTCTCGTGCCCCGCCGGCGTTGCCAGCGCTTCCACCCGCACCCGGCCATCTTGGGCGCGCCAGTCGCGGATGATCTCGGGCGGCAGATCGGCGCGAGAGACCGGCTTCGCCGCGAGTGCCGCGCGAAGACGCGCCAGCTCCTCGGGCAGAAATTGCGTCAAAGCCGCGTTCATCGCAAGGATCCGGTCGTCCGGCGCATCGGCGAGGCGGGCGAGGTCGGCATTGATCCGCGCCAGCGGGTGATCGGGTGGCAGCTTCGCGAGCGCCGGCGCAAGCCCGCTCCGCGCGGTCGCGATCGCGAGCCGGATCTGATCGACGGTCACGGGCGCAGCCTCGCGCGGGGCCAGCGTCGTCGCCAGCACGCTCGCGGCATCCTCGATCAGGGCGAGTTTTTTCGCCTGATCGGTGGGCACGAAGCGGTCGAGGGTAAGGACATCGGCGACCTCGGGCAGATGATCGAGCTTGGACGCCAGCGCATCTGCGGCCTCGGCGTCGGGCGTCAGGATATCGATGCTGGTCGGGTTGGTGAGCGGATCATCCATCAGGTCATGGAGAGTGCGCATCGCCTCGCCATGCGGATCCTTGGTGTGCAGCGGGTCGGAATCGAAGCCGAGATGGGGGAGAAGAAAGAGGCCGAGCAGGGCGAGCGCCGCAAATACGGTGAGAACCGGCCCGCGGGTACGATCAAGCCGGCGCTCCAACGCATCGAGCGCGGCAAAGCCGACCGGTGCCGGCTCGCCGCGCGGGCGGGCGAGCGTCAGGAACGCCGGCAGGAACAAAATCGTGCAGAAAAACGCGATCACCATGCCGCTGCCGGCGATAAGGCCGAGTTCGGCAACGCCGGCGAAGGCAGTTGGAACGAACGCGTAAAACCCCGCTGCGGTCGCTGCCGCCGCGATCAGGATTGGCGCGCCCGCTGTCCGCGCCGTCGTCGCGAGCGCCGCGCCTGGTTCGGGGATCTCGTGATGCGCCTCACGAAAGCGCACCGTAAACTGGATCGCGAAATCGACGGCGATGCCAACGAACAGAATGGCGAAGGCGAGCGAGACGAGATTGAGCGTGCCGACGGCGAGTGCGGCGAACCCGGTGGTGAGCGCGAGCCCAAGCCCGAGGGTCGCGAGAATCGGGAGAATGAGACGGGGGCCGCGCACCGCGAGCACGAGCCAAAGCGTGATCAGCGCGAGGCTCCCGATCGTGTCGACCAGCATACCCTGGGCGAGCGAGGAAAATTCCGCGTCATCGAGGGCGACCTGGCCGGTAAGCCGGACATGGGCGCGGCCCGCGGCGACGAAGGAGAGCTTGGCGGCCGCGGCGCGGATGGCGTCACTCGCCGCCGCGCCGGGTGCCAGCGCCGCGTGATCGAGCACCGGCTGGACGAGCACGAAGCGATAACGCCCGGCGAAATCGGCGAGCTTGCCGCCGCCGATCAGGCGCTCCCAGGAAAGCGGCGCCGGATGGCCGTCGGCGCTCGCGGCCAGCGTCGCATGAAAACTCGCAAGCGCCGGGAGATAGGGCGTGAGATCGGCCTCGCCCTTTGCGACGCCGACGCCGATCAGGGCGAGGGCCGAAAACAGGCCCCGCGCGGAAGGGTCGGCCGCGAGCTGACCAAGAAAGGGCTGGGCATCGACAATCTGGTCAAGCAGTGGGCCGAGGGTTGCGGCATCGAGAAAAAGCAGCCCCTCACGCGCGAAATAGGGCGATGCGTCGGGGCGCTTCACGGACCGGAAATGGGCGGGATCGGCGGCGAGGGCGGCCGCCAGCGCCGCCGCCGTAGCGTCCGCTTCCTCCGGGGTCGCGGCATCGATCACCACCACCAGCGGATCGGCGAGGGTTGGGAAAGCGCGGGCGAAAGCGATTTCGTTCTGCCGCCAGGGAAGGCTTTCCGCGAACATATGGTCGGTATCGGTATCGACGCCGAGATGGTGCGCGGCGAACCCGCCGGCAAGTGCCGCGAGCGCGACCGCGAGGAATGTCATCAGCAGAGCATGGCGCCGGCCGAGATTGGCCGCGCCGACGAGCAGGCGTGTGAGCATGGGGGCATCCGCTTGGTTCGCGGGTTTTTTCCACGCCTCTTGCCGCCAAGACAAGAGCGGGGCAGGCTCGCGGGAGAAAAGATCCGGAGGGAAGACCATGTCGCTTGCGCGCCCGCGCCCACCCTTTCGTGCCGATCACGTCGGCAGCCTTTTGCGCCCCGCGCGTCTGCGCGCCGCGCGCGCAGACCACGCCGCCGGGCGGCTCGGCGCTGGCGCCTTGCGGGCGATCGAGGACGAGGAAATCATCGCCGCGATCGCGAAACAGGAGGCGATCGGCCTCCGCGCCGCGACCGACGGCGAATTCCGCCGCGCGTACTGGCATTTCGACTTCCTCGCCGGCCTCCAAGGCGTCGAGATGTATGAGCCCGCGCAGAAAGTGGCGTTCAAGGGCGCGACGCTGCCGCATGCGCTGCGCGTCACCGACCGCATCAAGTGGCGCCGGCCGGTGATGATCGAGGATTTCCGGTTCACCGCCGGGCATGTTCGTCGCGCTGTTGCGAAACAGACCATTCCCTCGCCGAGCGTGCTGCATTTTCGCGGCGGGCGGCAGGCGATCGACCGCGCGGTCTATCCCGAACTCGATGGTTTTTTCGCCGATCTCGGCACCGCCTATCACGACGCTGTCGCCGCCTTCGCTGCCGCTGGCTGCCGCTATCTTCAGCTCGATGAGGTCAATATCGCCTATCTCTGTGATCCCGAGCAGATCGAGGGGTTGAAGCGCCGGGGCGAGCATGTCGAGGGATTGCTCGAAATCTACGCCGACCTCATCAACCGCGCGATCGCCGGGCGGCCGGCGGACATGGTGGTTAGCATGCATCTCTGCCGCGGCAATTTCCGCTCGACCTGGATCGCCTCGGGCGGCTATGAGCCGGTGGCCGAGGTGCTGTTCAACCGCATCGGGGTCGATGCCTATTTCATGGAGTATGACAGCGAGCGCGCCGGCGGCTTCGCCCCGCTCCGCTTCGTCCCCCGTGGCAATAAAATTGTCGTCCTCGGCCTCGTCACCAGCAAGACCGGCGCACTCGAGAGCAAAGACGACCTCAAGCGGCGGATCGAGGAAGCCTCGCGCTATCTCCCACTCGAACAGCTCGCGCTCTCGCCGCAATGCGGCTTTGCCTCAACCGAGGAGGGCAATCTCCTCACCGAGGCGGAGCAATGGGCGAAGCTCGAACTCTGCGTCACGGTGGCCGAGGAGGTATGGGGCGGGCTCTAGGCCGTGTGGACGGATTTAACCAGCATCAGCCCGCACGCAAAAGTGATGATGGCTGAGTAGCTGATGTCGGTCTTCTCGCAGCGCATGGCGACGCGTTTGAAGCGCTTGAGCTTGCCGATTGCCTGTTCGATGCGTGCTCGCAGCTTATATAGGCGTTTTGGGGAAAAAACGCCTTCTCTGCTTGGAGTTTTCGCGGTGCGGGATAACTGGTGTGATGCCGCGCGCACGTGCCGCGGCTCGGATGGCCGCGCTGTCATATCCCTTGTCGGTTATCGCAATGCGCGGGCGGATGTCGGGGCCGATGTCGAGCGAGGTCTCGAATTGTGTGCTCGCGCTGGCCTCGCCGCCAGTCAGGTGGAAGTCGAGAGGGTTGCCATCAAGGTCAGTCTTGAGGTGGATTTTGGTCGAGAAACCGCCGCGCGAGCGCCCGAACGCCTGACGATGCTGCCCCGTTTTGCGCCGGCGGCAGAGACGTGAGCGCGCGCCGTCGTGCTGTCGAAAAACTTGTGCCGTTCGCAGACATCATTTCAAAGATCGTAACGCAACGTCCAGAGCATGTCACACAAAGCGGCAATGACCGAGTAAAGCGTGCCCTGATGCTCGCCGCCGACGCCGCTCGCAGAATCGATCCCGAACTGGCAGAAATCTACCGGCGGCTCATGACCACTAAACTGAACTTCCTCCGTCGAAAACTTCAACCCGCTGATCCAGCGCGGTAATTCCTGTGCTGGCGGGGTGCTACTGGCTAC
>JAJYXY010000204.1 GCA_021801465.1 Pseudomonadota bacterium | reverse complement strand
CCGGTCGCGGCGGCCGGCAGCGCCGGCGGCGCGAGCGTTGCGATCGGCGGGCGGGCGCTTGGCATGCCGCGGCTCGGCTGCAGCGGGATCGCGAGCGACGCCTCGATGGCGGCGGCGTTCTCGGTTTCCGGGAACAGGCCGAGCATCGGCCCGATGCGCGCGATCACCCGCCCGGCGGCGGGCGCGCTCACCTGCCCTGCGGTCGAGAAGAACCCGGTCGCGGCGTTGCCGTGGGGCTCGTCGAGCATCATGTAAACCGCATAACGCGGCGCGTTCATCGGAAAGACGCTGACGAACGCCGAGACGTTGGTGTGCTTGCGATAGCCGTGCAAGCCGACCTTCTCCGCCGTCCCGGTCTTGCCGCCGACGAAATAGCCCGGCACGTCGGCCTTCTTGCCATAGCCCTCGGTGACCACGAGACGCATCAGCCGGCGCATCACCGCCGATGTGCTCTCCTGCATCACCCGCGTCCCCGCCGGCGCCGCGCCGTCGGGCAAAGCGAGGATGGTCGGGCGGAGAACGACGCCGCCATTGGCGATCGCCGCCGTCCCGCGCACGACATGGAGCGGCGAGACCGCGATCCCATGGCCGAAGCCGATGGTCATCGTCGCCACCTCGCGCCAATTCGTCACCGCCGGCACCAGCGGCCGCGCGGCCTCGGGCAGCTCGATGCCGACGCGCTCGAAGAACCCCATGGCGCGCAGCCAGGCGCGCTGACGCTCCGCGCCCACCGTGAGCGCGATATGGGCGGCGCCGAGATTGGAGGAATAGGCGAGCACCTCGGGCAGATAGAGCCAGCGATGCTTGCCCTCGAAATCGGTGATGGTGAAGCGCCCGATATGGATCGGCTGGGAGGCGTCAAACTGATCCCAGAGGTGGGCGGCACCCGAATCGAGCGCCATCGCCGCGGTTTGCAGCTTGAACGTGGAGCCGGGCTCGAACAGGCCGGTGATCGCGCGGTTGAAGCGATCGTCGGGCGGGGTGCTGCCGAAGGCGTTGGCGTCATAATCGGGCAGGCTCACCATCGCCAGCACTTCGCCGGTGCGCACATCCATGACGATGCCCGAGGCGCCGATCGCTTGGAATTCGGTCATCGCCGCGAGCAATTCCTCGCGCACCACCGCTTGGACGCGGACATCGAGGGAGAGCCGAAGCGGCGCCGGATCGGTGCGCAGCCGCGCGTCAAAAGCGCGCTCCGCCCCGGCGACGCCACGCTCATCGACATCGACGCCGCCCAAAACCTGCGCCGCGACCCGGCCGAGCGGGTAATGGCGGCGCTCCGAGATCTGAAAATAAAGCCCCGGAATCCCGAGATCGTTGATCGCCAGCTCCTCGCTCGGGGACAATTCGCGGGCGAGATAGACGAAGGCTTTGTTGGCCGTGAGGCGCTGGGTGATGGTCGCGCGATCGAGCCGGGGCACGACGCGAACCAGTTGGTCGGCGATCTTGGCCGGGTCGATGACCTCGCGCGGGTTGGCATAAAGCTCGGCGATGGGCAGCGACAGCGCGAGCACCTGCCCATTGCGATCGACGATCCCGGCGCGCGCGACCCGCGGCGCGGCGGGATCGGGGAGATCTGGCGAGGCCGGCGGCGGGGCGACGATCAGCGGTTTTTCCGGCGGCGGGCGAAGCGGCATCAATACCGTCGCGAGCGCGAGCTTGACCGCGACGGCACCGAACAAGGTCGCGAACCCGGCCGCGGCGAGCACCAGCCGGGCATGGGTTTTCTCGATCAGGGCGCGGCGGGCGAGATCGGGCGCGGTGACGCGGACATCCTCCATGCGCGGCACCGCGGCCGCGCGCGGCGCGCCATAGGCGCGGGCCGCGGCATAGGGTGGCGGCGCATCCTTGGGCGGGGCGGGTTTGCGCGGCTCGCTCACGGCCCGTCGGCCCGGCTTTGCGGCGGCACCGGCGGCGGCAAGGCGGCATGCGGGCCACCGAGCGCCGAACGCGTCACCGGCACCGCGGTAGCGCTTTGCGGCGCCGCCGCCGCGCGCGGCGGCGCGATGAAAGCCGCGACCGGGCGCACTACCGAGACCGCGACCGGGCGCGGCGCGATCGCCGGCGGGGTCGGACGGTGCGGGGCAGCATTGGCGGCGTTGGTGGCGACGCGCAACGCCGGGGCAGCGGTCTCGCTGGCCGGCGCCGGCGCGGGTTTGTGGAGCGGCGCCGGACGGCTGGCGCCCTCATGGGCGAGGGCTGCCGGCAGCGGCGGCGCAAGCGCTGCGACCGGCGGCGGCCGGGTTTCGGCCGCAATGCTCCCCGACGCGCCCCCCAACGGGACGGACGCCGATGGGGCGGACGCCGATGGGGCGGACGCCGATGGGGCGGACGCGATGGCCGGGGCGACATCGCCATCCGTGCCGTAAGCCGCCTCCCCGTCCGGCGCCGCGCTGGTCAGCACCACCGCCGGCAGATGACGATCAAGCTCGGCGAGCGGCACGAATTGCACCGGCGCGAGCGGTTTCAGCGCGAGATGCCGGGCCGCGAAATCGGCAAGCCGATCGGGCTGGTTGAGCAGCGCCCACTCCGCCTGCAGCATCTCTTTCTTGGCGCGCAGCCCCTCGGTTTCGCGCAGGGTCGCCGCGATCTGGCGGTCGAGCAGCAGGGTGCGGTGCTTGACGTGGTAAAGATAAATCCCGGCGCCGGCGAAAAGCAGCAGCGTGATCGAAGTCAGGGGGCGGATCATG
>JAJYXY010000288.1 GCA_021801465.1 Pseudomonadota bacterium | reverse complement strand
CGACCGCGATCGGTCTCGTCGCGGCGATCCCGGCGGTGCTCGCCTATAACAAAATCAGCACCGATCTCGCCCGCTTCGCATCCCGCCTCGAAGGGTTCGGGGCGGAGTTCGGCGCCATCCTCTCGCGCCAGTCCGAGGAGCGCGCCTGAGCATGGCCGCTTTCATCGCTGGCAACGGCAAGGGGCGCGGCCGCTACCGCCCGCTCGCCGAGATCAACGTGACGCCGCTGGTCGACGTCATGCTGGTGCTTTTGATCATTTTCATGGTGACGGCGCCGCTGATGACCTCGGGTGTCGATGTCGATCTGCCGAAGACCGACGCCAAACCCTTGAACAGCGATAGCCAGCCGCTCACCGTCACCATCAACGCCGAGGGCCATATCTATCTCCAGGATAACCAGGTCGAACTGCCCGATCTCGTCGCCAAGCTGGAAGCGATCTCGCAAAACAATCCCGAGCGGCGGATTTTCGTCCGCGGCGACCGGGCGGTGAGCTATGGTCTTGTGATGCAGGTGATGGGCACCATCACCCAGGGTGGGTTCAGCAAGGTTGCCCTTCTTGCCGAGCAGCCGAGCGGGGCGCCGCCGGCCGCCACCGCGACGCCCGCGAAGGCCCCGCCTGCGAAGCCTGGCCGAGGCTGAGCGCGGCATCACCGCCAACCCCGGCCGCAAAACCGATGATCGAGTCCGAGCTCAAGCGTGGCGCCGCCATCTCGGCCGCCCTGCATCTTGCGCTGGCGGCGCTGCTGCTGCTCGGCTTGCCGGCCCATCGCCTGCCCGAGGAGACGGCGGAGACGGCGGTGACCATGGATTTCGTCGGGCCTGCCCAGCCTGTGCAGAAATCCTTGGCGCCCGGCGAAGTGCCCGCACCGGCGCCGCTGCCCGCGCCGACCGTCGCGCCACCAGCGCCAACACCACCGAAGCCAGCACCGATCGAGGCGCCGCCACCCCCGCCGCCCCCACCACCCCCGCCGCCGCCCTCTCCGGCGGCGACCGCGCCGGCACCGCCCTCCCCGCCACTGCCGCCGCCACAGATCTCGCCCGAAGCGCTGCCTGAGACCGTAAAACCGCCGCCGTCGCCACCGACGCCCGCACCGCCGCAGCCACAGGCAACGCGGGTGCAGCCGCCGCTCCCGGTGCCCCCCTTGCCAGCGCCGCCGCCGCAAAGTGCGACCAGCCAGCCCAATCCGACCAAGAACGTCGCCCCTGAGAGCGACGCCTTGGAGGCGACGCTGGAGAAGCTGCGCGCCTTGCAGAAGCAAACCACGCCGCCCAAGGCACGCGCCAACCCGCAGGCTGGCGGTGCCCCGAAGGGTGGCGGCGCGCGCGAGGGGACGGATACCAGCGCCTTGACCGCCGATCAGCGCGCCTCGATCGGCGATCACGTGCGCGAGTGCTGGACCTATGATCCCGGCGCCAAGGATGCCAGCCAGTTGCAGGTGCATCTTCAGGTCGTCACCGACACCAATGGCACCGCCCGCATTGCCCGCGTCACTGGCAGCGATCTCGGCCGCATGAGCGACCCCGAATTCCGCGCCTTCGCCGAGCGCGCGATCCGCGCCGTCCTCGATCCGCATTGCGCCAACCTGCCGCTGCCCAAGGACATGGTTGGCCAGACGCGGACCCTCGATTTCCGCTTCAGTCCCTGATATCCGCTCGATCCCGTGAGCGAGGAGCCAAACCCATGAACCTCATCGGCAGTGAATTTCTTCTCCCGCCCGCGTTAGGCCGCCGCGGCTTGATCGGCGGCGCGGCGACCATGTTCGCCTTGCCGGCCGCGGCCGAGCAGGCCACAGCGCCGGCGCCAGCCGGCAATCCTGGGGCGGCGAGTGCTGTGATCGACGTCAACCGCGCGCGCGCCGCACCGATCCCGATCGCCATTCCGAGCTTTTCCGGCGGGACCAGTGCCAACCCCAATCTCGGCCGCGACATGGCGGCGGTGGTAACGAGCGATCTCGCCAATTGCGGGCTATTCAAACCGCTCGACCCCGCTTCCTTCATCCAGGCTGCGGCCAGCATGGGCGAGGTGCCGAAATGGAACGACTGGAAGGCGATCGGGGCGCAGGCCCTCGTCACCGGCCGGGTGCAATCGAGCGGCAGCCAGGTTCGCGTCGAATTCCGCCTCTGGGATGTCCTCCCCGAGCAGCAGATCCAAGGCACCGCCTATACCACCGGCGAGGCCAATTGGCGGCGGATCAGCCATATCATCGCCGACGTGATCTATTCCCGCCTGCTCGGCGAGAAGGGCTATTTCGATACGCGGGTGATCTATATTTCCGGCACCGGGCCGCGTAACCGGCGTATCAAGCGCCTCGCCATCATGGACCAAGACGGCGCCAATAACCGCTTTCTCTCCGATGGCTCCTGGCTCGTCTTGACGCCGCGCTTTCACCCGACGCGCGACGAAATCGCTTTCATGAGTTATGCCAATAACCGCCCGCGGGTCTATATCTTCGATCTCGGCTCGGGCCGTCAGCGCATGCTCGGCGAATGGCGTGGGATGACCTTCGCGCCACGCTTCAGCCCCGACGGCAGCAAGGTCATTCTTTCGGAAACGCGGGGAAGCGGCTCGAATATCTATGTCGTCGATCTCGATGGCGGGCGCGAGACGCAGCTCACCAATTCCGGCGCGATCGACACCAGCCCCTGCTACAGCCCGGACGGCAGCCAGATCGTGTTCAATTCCGATCGCGGCGGTGACCAGCAGCTCTATCTGATGAATGCTGACGGCTCCAATGTCCGGCGCATCAGCTTCGGCGCGGGCCGCTACGCAACGCCGGTTTGGTCGCCGCGCGGCGACCTCATCGCCTATACGCGGCTCGGCGGCGATAGCTGGGGCATCGGCGTCATGCACCCCGATGGCACGGGCGAGCGGATTCTCTCGCAAGGCTTCGCCGTTGAGGGGCCGACCTTTTGCCCCAACGGGCGGGTGATCATGTTCTGGCGCGAGACCCCGGCCCGTGATTCGCGCGGCAATGGCTATTCGGCACGCCTCGTCAGCGTCGATATCACCGGTTTTAACGAGCGCGTGGCAACAACGCCGACCGACGCGACCGACCCGGCTTGGTCGCCGCTTGGCGCCTGATTTTGCAACACAGGCATGTTTCTCATGGCTAAACGGCGAAGATCGCTTGACCGCGATCGAAACGGTGGAGTATGCGACCTTTAGTGGTCGCGGCAGTTGACGAAGCTGCGGCGTCACGGTCTCACGCCGCAAGGCATTTCGGTAATCGCTAGGACCCATACCCAGGGACAGAAGACAATGAATCTAAAAATTCTTGGCGCTTTTGCCGCCGTCGCGCTGCTGGCGGCGTGTAACCAGACACCAACCCCGACCACGGCGTCCACTGGCGCTGGCGCAACCGCTCCGTCCGGCCCGGTTCCTGGCAGCGAGCAAGATCTCGTCCAGAACGTCGGTGACCGCGTGTTTTATGCCTTTGACAAGTCCAACCTGAGCGACGAGGCGAAGGCGACCCTCACCCGTCAGGCCGAGTGGCTGAAGAAATACCCGCAGGTTCAGGTGCAGCTTGCCGGCAATTGTGATGATCGCGGCACCGAGGAATACAACCTCGCCCTCGGCCAGCGCCGCGCCAACGCCGCGCGCGACTTCCTGGTCGCCCAGGGGATCGCCGCCTCGCGTATCACCACCATCAGCTACGGCAAGGATCGCCCGACGGCGATGGGGGATAACGAGCAGGCTTGGGCGCAGAACCGTAACGCGATCACTTCGGTTCGCTGAGCGAGCGAGCGCGCCGCGCCCGTAAGGGCGCGTCGTCTCAGGCTTACGAAGCCGGCGATCCTCGTGGGTCGCCGGTTTTGTTTTGACCGGTTTTATGCTGAAACCTGAGCCTTGAAGACGAGACCAGCGGCAGGATGAGGCGGGAGATGAGGCGAGGACGGATCTCGGCATGGGTTTGGGGCGGCTTTGGCTGCGCGCTTTTGCTCGCCCCGCTCACCGCGCGCGCGCAAATGGAAAGCCGTGAGGCGATCGAGTTGCAAAACGAGATCCTGAGCCTCCGCCATGATCTCGAGACGCTGCAGCAAAAAGGCACAAGCGGCGGGTCCGCGCTCGGCAGTGCGAAACACGCGGCACCCAGCGCGGGCGCCGCCGCGAGCGGCGATCTCCTCACCCAGCTTCTCGACCGGGTCAGCACGCTCGAGGATCAGACGCGGCAGCTACGCGGCCATGTCGATGAATTGACCAACCAGGTGACGCAGCAAAACGCCGATCTCTCGAAAAAGATCGACGATCTCAATTTCCGCATCGACAGCCTAGATGGTGGCAAGCACCCGCCGGCGGCCACCGGCGAGGCCGAGGCGCCGCCGCCGAGCGTGAGCCCGCCGCCTGCGCCGCTCGGAACCTTACCGGTGCCGCCCGAACAGCCAGCGGCGGGCGCCGCGAAAGACACCGCCAAGCCAGCCGCCAAACCGACCGCGGAGGCTTTCCTCGAGCAGGGCCACGCAGCACTCGCGCGCCACGATTACCCGGCGGCGCAAGACGCGGCCGAGCAGGCGCTCGCGGCCAAAGGCGGGCATGCCGTCGATGCGCGTTTCCTTCTCGCCCAATCCCTCGCCGCGCAGCGCCAATTCCAGAAAGCGGCGCTCGCTTTCGATGACACCTATAAAGCCGCGCCCAGCGGCCCGCACGCACCCGATTCTCTGCTCGGGCTCGCCGAATCGCTGACGGCGATCAATGCCAAGCCCGCGGCGTGCGCGACGCTCGCCAAATTCGCCAAGGAGTTCCCGGCGGCCAAGCCAAGCTTGCGCGAGCGCGCGAGCGCGCTTCGGCAACGTGCCGCCTGCGGCTGAGCGGAAAGAGCGGGCGCTATCGTGCGCCCGAGGCGAAGCGGCGCCGCTCAGTGGCGACGCGTTCGCCGCCCTGATCGCGCCGCTCGGCCCGTTTGGCGCCGCGCCGCGCCTCGCCGTCGCGGTCTCCGGCGGGGCAGACAGCCTCGCCCTCGCACTCCTTGCCGACGCGTGGGCGCGCGCGCGTGGCGGCACGATCGTCGCCATCATCATCGATCATGGTCTCCGCCTCGAGTCGGCGGCGGAAGCGGCGCTGACGGCGGCGCGCCTCACCGGGCGCGGTATTCCCTCTGAGATCATCCGCCTCACGGGATTGGCGCCGGGGCCAGGCCTTGCCGCGCGCGCACGCGAGGCGCGGTTCGATGCCCTGATCCAAGCCGCAGACGCGGCGGGGGCTGCGCATCTGCTGCTCGGCCATCACGCCGGTGATCAGGCGGAGACGCTCTTGATGCGCGCCCTCGCGGCGAGCGGGCCGGCGGGGCTTGCCGGCATGGCGGGCTGGCGCTTGGCCGCGGGCGGGGGGGCAGCACTCCTCCGCCCGTTGCTTTCGGTTCCCCCCGCGCGGCTGCGCGCCACACTGCGCGCAGCGAAGCTCGGCTGGGTCGAGGACCCTTCCAACACCGATCGGCGCACCCTTCGCGCGCGCCTCCGCCCGCTTGCCGCGGTGCCGGCGCGGCGCGCCGGCCTGCTCGCTGCCGCGGCGGCACGCAGCACCGACCGCGCTGCGCAAAATGCGGAGATCGCGGCGATCCTCGCCGAGCGCGTGGCCCTTTATCCCGAAGGCTACGCCCTGCTGACGCCGGGGCCGATCGCGCCGGCGGCGCTCGGTGCGGTGCTGCGTCTTTTGGGCGGGAGGCCATACCCGCCATCGACGCGCGCCATCGCCGCCCTTTCCGCGGCGCCGCGCCCGGCGACCCTTGCCGGCGTCCGCCTCATGCCGGCGGGCCGGCATGGGGAAGGGCGGTTTGCCGGCGGTTTTTTGTTGGTGCGCGAAACCTCGGCGCTGGCGCCGGCCATTGCGGCCAGACCTGGCGCGCTCTGGGATGGGCGGTTTCGCCTCGGCGCCAGCCCTTCCTGGGCGGACGGGGCAAATCTTGGTGCCCTCGGCCCTCTCGCGCGCCGCCAGTTTCCCGGCGCCCGCCATCTTCCGGCCGCCGTTCTCGCTGGGCTTCCCGCGCTGCGCCTTGCACAAACGCTCATCGTGCCGCATCTTCTCTGGCCAGAGCCGGCGCTCGCGGCACGATTTCCGGTGATTTTCGCGCCGCTCGCCCCTGCATCGGAGCAGAATTGACTCATTTTAAACGCCGCGGGTCGAGGATGAGGGAGGTTTCATGCCGGCCGGGGGTGCGAAAGGCCCTCAGGCATCCTATGTTCGACGAACGTCCTCGCTTTGGTGTTGAGAGATGGTATGCTGAAGCTGACCCGGAACATGGCTCGCGCGGGGTCGGCTTGAATGGGGCGAGCCGGCTGATGGGCCAGGCTTTTGGCCTTGGGATCGGATCAGGATGAGCAATTTCGGACGCAATCTGGCGCTCTGGGTGGTGATCGCCCTGCTATTGGTGGTGCTGTTCAATCTCTTTCAGCCGAGCACCGGGCGTCAGGCGGCCAACCAAGTCGCCTATTCGGACTTCATCGCCGACGTCAATGCCGGCCATGTCCGTGACGTGGTGATCCAGGGGCGCACCGTCACCGGCCAGCTCGCCGATGGCCGCGCCTTCCAGACCTATACGCCGGAGGATCCGACCCTGGTCGGGCGCCTGACCGACAAAGGCGTGCGGGTGATCGCCAAGCCCGAGGATAGCGACGTCAACCCGCTCTTGCATTATCTCCTCTCTTGGTTCCCGATGCTGCTTCTGATCGGCGTCTGGGTCTTCTTCATGCGTCAGATGCAGGCCGGCGGCGGCCGCGCCATGGGATTCGGCAAATCGCGCGCGCGCTTGCTCACTGAAAAACAGGGCCGCGTCACCTTCGAAGATGTCGCCGGCATCGACGAGGCCAAGGACGAGTTGCAGGAAATCGTCGAATTCCTCAAGGATCCGCAGAAATTCCAGCGTCTTGGCGGCAAGATCCCGAAGGGCTGCCTGCTCGTCGGCCCGCCCGGCACCGGCAAGACGCTGCTCGCCCGCGCCATCGCCGGCGAGGCCAATGTGCCGTTCTTCACGATCTCGGGCTCGGATTTCGTCGAGATGTTCGTCGGCGTCGGCGCTTCCCGGGTGCGCGACATGTTCGAGCAAGGCAAGAAAAACGCGCCCTGCATTATTTTCATCGACGAGATCGACGCCGTCGGCCGCCATCGCGGCGCCGGGCTCGGCGGCGGTAATGATGAGCGCGAGCAGACGCTGAACCAGCTTCTCGTCGAGATGGACGGGTTCGAATCGAACGAGGGCGTGATCCTGATCGCCGCGACCAACCGCCCCGATGTCCTCGATCCGGCGTTGCTCCGCCCCGGCCGTTTCGACCGCCAGGTGGTGGTGCCGAACCCCGACGTGAACGGGCGCGAAAAGATTCTCCGCGTTCACATGCGTAAAGTGCCGCTGGCCTCCGACGTCGATCCACGCGTCATCGCCCGCGGAACCCCTGGGTTTTCGGGCGCCGATCTCGCCAATCTCGTCAACGAGGCGGCATTGCTCGCCGCGCGCAACGGCCGCCGGGTGGTCGCGATGGCGGAGTTCGAGAACGCCAAGGACAAGGTGATGATGGGCGCGGAGCGGCGCAGCCTGGTGATGAGCGACGATGAGAAGCGCATGACCGCCTATCACGAGGCCGGCCACGCGCTGTGCGCGTTGCACCAGCCGGAATGCGACCCGGTTCACAAAGCGACGATCATCCCGCGTGGGCGGGCGCTCGGCCTCGTCATGAGTCTCCCCGAGGGCGATCGCTACTCCAAGAGCCGCTCGAAGCTGCTCGCCGAACTCACCATGGCGATGGGCGGGCGCGCCGCCGAGGAAATCATCTTCGGCCCCGACAATGTCTCCAACGGCGCCGCTGGCGATATCAAGATGGCGACCAACCAGACGCGGCGCATGGTCACCGAATGGGGCATGAGCGACGCCCTCGGCATGATCGCCTATGGCGACAACAACCAGGAAGTGTTCCTCGGCTATTCGATGACCCAGCAGAAGAACATTTCGGAGGCGACGGCGCGCGCGATCGACGCCGAGATCAAGCGGATCATCGACAATGCCTACGCTAGCGCCAAACGGATCTTGACCGATAATCTCGACGAGCTGCACCGCCTGGCGAAAGGGCTCTTGGAGTACGAGACCCTATCGGGCGATGAAATCCGCACGGTGCTGCGCGGCGACAAGGTGATCCGCAAGCTGGCCGACGAGCCTGCCGCCGAGGGGCGCCGCGCCTCGGTGCCGACGACGGTTCGCCCCGTGCCGCCGACCACGCCGCCCGGAAGCCTCGGCCCGGCGCCGCTGCCCGGCTAACCTCCGCTTTCGCATGCGGCTGATCGAACCCCTTGGCCTCCTCGAGGGCGAGGCGGCGGAAGAAGCGGTTGCGCATGGCTTGGCGCTGCCGCTTCTTGGTGGGCCGCTCGCATTCACGCTCGCCCGCCTGATCGACGCAGAGGCAACCCGCCTGGTGCGCGCCGATGACATTCCGGCGAGGTTTGCGCCGGAACGGGCGCGCCTGATCGCGAAAACGCCGCCCTGGGCTGGCCTTCCCACCGACCGACCGGCGGTGATGGGCATTCTCAACATCACCCCCGACAGTTTCAGCGATGGCGGTCAGCATTGCGATCCCGCCTCGGCGATCGCGGCGGGGCTTGCGATGGCCGAGGCGGGCGCGGCGATCATCGATATCGGCGGCGAAAGCACACGCCCCGGCGCCGACAGGGTGACGCCCGAGGACGAGCAGCGGCGCGTGCTCCCCGTCATCCGCGCGCTTGCTGCGCGCGGCGTTCTGATTTCGGTCGATACCCGCCATGCCGCCACTATGGCGGCGGCACTCGATGCCGGGGCCGCGATCATCAACGACGTCTCCGGCCTCGCCTTCGATCCCGCCGCGCGCGCCCTGGTTGCCGCGCGCGGCTGCCCGGTGGTGTTGATGCATATGCGTGGCACGCCCGCGACAATGAAATCGCACGCGACCTACGGCGATGTCGCGCGCGAGGTGGTAGCCGAACTCGGCGAGCGGCTGGCCGAGGCCGAGGCCGCGGGGATCGCCCGCGCCATGATCGCGCTCGATCCCGGCTTTGGGTTCGCCAAGGAAGGAGCGCAGAATCTCACGCTCATGCGCCGGCTTACGCTTTTCGCCAATTTCGGCTGCCCGTTGCTGATCGGCGTTTCAAGAAAGCGCCTGGTCGGCCTTGCCTCGGGCGAGGTCGCGGCAAACCGGCGCGCGCCAGGCTCGATCGCCGCCGGGCTTTACGCCCTTGGTCACGGAGCGTTCATCATTCGGGCGCATGATGTCGCCGAAACGGTGCAGGCCGTGCGTGTCTGGCGCAGCCTTTCCGGCAGCGAAAAGATGGCGTAAGCCTGTCCCCTTGGTTTACCCCGAACGGGAGTTTGGCTGATGAATAAAATCCGGCGCCTGTTCGGCACCGATGGCATCCGGGGCACCGCCAATGTCGCGCCGATGACCGCCGAGACGGCCCTCCGCCTCGGGCAGGCTGCTGGCATCGTTTTTACCCGCGGTGACCATCGCCATCGCGTCGTCATCGGCAAGGATACACGGCTTTCGGGCTATATGATCGAACCCGCGCTCACCGCCGGCTTCATCGGCGCGGGGATGGACGTGGTCTTGGTTGGGCCGCTGCCGACCCCGGCGATCGCGATGCTCACGCGCAGTCTCCGCGCCGATCTCGGGGTGATGATCTCGGCCTCTCATAACCCCTATCAGGATAACGGCATCAAGCTTTTCGATCCCGACGGCTATAAGCTCTCGGATGCGACCGAACTCGAGATCGAGGCGCTGATGGCGCGCGATCTGTCGCCGCGCATGGCAACCCCCGATCATCTCGGCCGGGCGGCGCGGCTGGAAGATGCCTCCGGGCGCTATATCGAGGCTGCGAAAGCGAGTTTTCCGCGCGGGCTGCGCTTGGATGGGCTCAAGATCGTGCTCGATTGCGCCCATGGCGCCGCCTATCGCGTAGCGCCCACCGTGCTTTGGGAACTCGGCGCGCACGTGATCCCGATCGGGGTCAGCCCCAATGGCTTCAATATCAATCAAGGCTGCGGCTCGACTGACCCCGCGCTCCTCTCGGCGCGGGTGCGCGAAGAGGGCGCCGATCTCGGCATCGCCCTCGATGGTGACGCCGATCGGCTGGTGCTCACCGATGAGCGCGGCCGGCTGGTCGATGGCGATCAGATCCTGGCCTTGATCGCGCGGCGCTGGCGCGATGCCGGCCAGGTCGCCGGCCGCGGCATCGTCGCGACGGTGATGTCCAATCTCGGGCTCGAGCGGTTTCTCGTCGGGCTCGGGCTTTCGCTAGAGCGCACCCAGGTCGGGGACCGCTATGTCGCCGAGCGGATGCGCGCTGGCGGGATGAATATCGGCGGCGAGCAATCCGGGCATGTCATCCTCTCCGATTTCGCCACCACCGGCGATGGATTGATCGCGGCGCTGCAAGTGCTCGCCGTGCTGGTTGCCGCTGGGGAACCCGCGAGCGCGGTGTGCAACGTGTTCACGCCGCTGCCGCAGCGTCTAGAAAATATTCGCTTCCAGGGCCCCTCCCCGCTCTCTGCGCCAGCGGTGAAAAAGGCGATCGCCGCCGCCGAGGCGGCACTCGCCGGCAATGGCCGCCTGCTCATTCGCCCGAGCGGCACCGAGCCGCTCCTTCGCGTCATGGCCGAAGCCGAGGACCCGGCGCTGGTCGAGCGAATCGTTGATGACCTCTCGGCGGTGATCGCCGCCCAGGCCGCTTCCTCGCTCGCGGAGTGAGATGATGGCGTCGATGGGCCGGGTTCTGGTCATCGCTGGCTCGGATTCCGGGGGAGGCGCCGGCGTCCAGGCCGATATCAAAACGCTCACCGCGCTCGGCGCCTACGCCGCAACCGCCTTCACCGCGCTCACCGTCCAGGATACCGAGCGCGTCCACGAAATTTTTCCTCTGCCGCCGGCCTTTCTCGCCCGCCAGATCGTGGTGGCGCTCGACGATCCGGGGGCGGACGCGATCAAAATCGGGATGCTCGGGACGGGCGCGACGATGGCCGCGGTCGCCGACGCGCTCGCCGACGCGCGCCGCCTGCCTGTGGTCATCGATCCGGTGATGCTCGCCAAGGGCGGCGAAGCGTTGATGGACAAAACCGCGCTCGCCCTCTTCAAGCGCCGCCTTCTGCCGTTCGCGACACTTCTGACACCCAATATCCCCGAAGCCGAGGCCCTGGCAGGGCGGCGCATCCGCGATCTCGCCGACATGCACGAAGCGGCGGAGACCCTGCTCACCCTCGGCGTGCCGGCGGTGTTGCTCAAAGGCGGCCATCTTCCCGGCGCGATGGTGACCGATCTGCTCGCAACCCTCGACGGGGTGGAAAGTTTTAGCGCCCCCCGTATCGCCACCCGCCATACCCACGGCACCGGCTGCACGCTGGCGAGTGCCGTCGCCGCCGGGCTCGCTGCGGGCTGGACATTGCATGCATCGGTTGCGCGGGCGCGGGCTTATGTGCGCGCGGCCATCGGCGCCGCACCCGGGTTTGGCCGCGGCCATGGGCCGCTCGGCCACGCAGTGACGCTCGAGCGGCGCTGGCTCGACCCCGTCACCTTTTCGTAAGCTACTTTTCGCGGACCCAACCTGCGCGCAAAGCGCCCCGCCTTCGCGCGGCAAAGCCGAGAACCCCACCGATCGAACACGCCCAAAGCGCGCCATTCGCCTTATGGCGGGCGAGCTGCTATGCTGACATCGATACCGCTCGGCGTTTTCGAGATATGATAAATCTTTGAAAAGTATGGAGAACTCGTCATGGCCGCGACCAAAAAGCCAGGAGCAGCATCGCCCATGAATCCGTTTGGGGAGATGAAAATGCCGCAAATGCCCGATATCGAGGGGCTGCTCGGCGCCTATCGCCGCAACATCGAGGTATTCACCGCCGCCAATCGTATCGCGATGGAAGGGGCGCAGGCGGTGGCGCGGCGGAACGTGGAAATCCTGCAGCAGAACATGGCCGAGATGAGCGAGGCGGTGGCACTCCTCAGCACCCCTGAAAACCCCACCCAACGCGCCGCCAAACACGCCGAGCTGGTGCGCCGCGCCTATGAGCGGGCGGTGAGCAATGCCAAGGAGCTGAGCGAGCTTATTCAGCGCGCCAATGGCGAGGCGGTGGAGATCCTCAACCGCCGCTTCATGGAGGCCATGGAGGAAATGCGCGCGGTGATGGAGAAAGCGGGCTCCGACCGCTGAGCGTTGGTGCGGCCCGCGTGCCGCGGCCATTCTCCCCTTGACGGCGGGGCGGGCTTGCCCAGAGAGTGCGCCCGCATCGATCCGCTAAGATCGAGCGGTTGCGATCGGGAGGAAGTGATCCATGACGCCGTGCTTGACCCGCCGCCGCGCCCTCGGCGCGGCCATTCTCGCGATGCCGGCAGTGTTGCGCCACGCCCGGGCAGACGCCGCGATCCGGCTCCGCTGCTCGCTCGACACCGCGCCCTCGCACGGGCGCAACAAATCGCTCGCCGATTATCTCAAAAAGCTCGATGCCGCGTCAGAAGGCCGGATCAAAACCGAATTATTCCAAAGCGGGCAGCTTTTCTCCGATCTCGATGTCTCGAAAGCGCTGATCCAGGGGCAAGTGGAAATGGCCTGCCCCGGCACCTGGACGATGACCGGCTTCATTCCCGATTGCGATCTCTTCCAACTCCCCGCCCTTTATGGTCAGCCCTTTTCGGTCACCCACAAGGTGGTCGATGGCCGCGCCGGCGCCATGGTGAATGGCGAGATCGACAAGCGCTTGCGCGGTCATGTTCTCGGCCCCTGGCTCGATCTCGGCTATCAGAATTGGTACGCGGCGTCCCATAAGCTCACCGCATTCGAAGATTTGCGCGGCCTTAAGATCCGCAACTCCGGCGGCGCCGGCCAAGCCTGGCGGGCGCGCTTCTTCGGCGCCATCCCCAATACCACCGCCTGGCCGAACGTGCCCTTGGCCCTTTCGCAAGGCACGTTCGATGGCCTCGTCAGCACCGACGAGAGCGTCGCCAGCGCCCAGCTCTGGGAAGCGGGGGTGAACTACGTCCTCGCCGATCATCAATTCATCGGCGAATATATCCCGATCGTCGCCAATAGCTTCTGGAGCGGCCTTGCGCCCGATCTGCAGAAACTGATGACCGATCTTTGGGCCGCGAACATCCCGACCTACCGCGCCAATATGCAGGCCGATCAGGACGCCGCGCGCGAAAAATTGATCGCCCATGGCGTGACCTACACCGTCCCGCCCGCCGATCAGGTCGCCGCCGAGCGCAAGAAGATGCTGGCCGAGCAGGACAAAGTCGCGCGCGAGATCAAGGTATCGCCGGACATGGTCCGTCTGGTCAGCGAAGATGTCGGCACCGCCGCCTGAGCGCGGCGCGCGCGCGCTCTGGTCGCGGGCCGAACGCGTCATCGTCGGGTTGCTCGGGCTCGCGGCGCTGCTTGCCGGCAGCGTCCAGGTGCTGGGCCGTTATCTCGCGCCGGCGCACGCGATCTCCTGGGCCGAGGAGGTCATCGTCTATCTCCTGGTCTGGGCGGTGATGATCGTCGCCTCCGAACTCGCGCGGAGTGATGGCCATGTCCGCCCCGATGTCGTCTTGCGGCTGCTTTCCCCCGCCGGCCAGCGTTGGCTCGAGATCGCCAACTCCCTGGTCGCGATCGTTTTCTGCGCCGGTCTCGTCTATTATGGCTGGCAGATCGTCGCGACCGCCTGGCTGCTCGATGAGCGGAGTTCGACCGATCTGCAATTTCCGATGTGGCTCTATTATCTCGCCCTCCCGGTCGGCGGCGGGCTGATGGCGCTCCGCTATCTCGCGCGCCTCGGTCGCTATCTTTTCGCGTTCGATGCGCGCCGGATGACGATCGGCCGCAGCGACGTAACGCGCACCGAATAAGCGCGTTTTTTCGGGCGATGACCGTTCTCCTCTTTCTCGTGCTGTTTTTCGGCCTGCTCGCCGTCGGGCTGCCGATTTTTCTGGTGCTCGGGGTGTGCGCCGCCATCCTCTATGCGGTCTCCGGCCAGCCTTTGGTCGGCGTTGCGCAGGTGATCATCGATCAGCTCAATTCGACGACGCTGATGGCGTTGCCGCTCTTCGTCATGGCCGCCGCCTTCATGCGCCGCGGCGGGGTTGCGCAGGCGCTGGTCGATCTCGCCGTTGCCTGGCTCGGCGGCGTGCGCGGCTCGCTCGGCCTCGTCACCGTCGTTGCCTGCACGCTGTTTGCCGCGATCTGCGGCTCGAGCGTCGCGACCGCGCTGGCGATGGGCACCATCCTCTTGCCGGCGATGCTAGCGCGCGGCTATCCGCGTTCCTTCGCGCTCGGCGTCATCGGCGCCTCGGGGACCATCGGCATCGTCGTGCCGCCCTCGATCGCGCTCATTCTCTATGGCATCGTCGCCGAGCAATCGGTGCCGCGCCTGTTTCTCGCCGGCATCCTGCCGGGCCTCTTACAGGCGGCGGCGTTTTTCGGCTGGGTGTGGTACACGGCGCGGCGCAATCATTTCCCGATCGAGCCGTCCCTGCCCTGGCGCCGCCGCCTCGCCGTCACCCGGGCGGCGCTGCCCGCACTCGCGGTGCCGGTGGTGGTCTTGGTCGGGATTTATGGCGGGCTGGTGACGGTGACCGAGGCGGCGGCGGTCGCGGCGGTGGTGGCCCTCTTCGTGAGCCTGGTCTTTTACCGCGGCTTTCACCCCGCCGAGACGCTCGCGGTGGTCGCCGATGGGCTGCGCAGCGCCGGCGCGATCATGCTGATCGTCGCCTCGGCGCTCGCTTTCGGCCATTGGATGACGCAATCGGGCATTCCCGCAGCCCTCGTCCATTTCACCGTCGCGCACGGGTTTCGCACCTGGCAATTCCTGCTCGCGATCAATGTCCTTTTGCTCGTGCTCGGCTGCTTTCTGGAGGTGACGGCAACGCTCCTCCTGGTGCTGCCCGTGCTGGCGCCGGCCTTGGTGCCGCTCGGCGTCGATCCGGTGCATTTCGCCATCATTTTCACCCACAACATGGAAATCGGCCTCGTCCATCCACCGGTCGGGCTCAATCTCTTCGTGCTGTCGACGATCTCAAACGCGCCCATCGGCGAGGTGATCCGTGGCATCCTGCCGTTTCTGATCCTGCTCCTGATCGTGCTCGGCATCATCACCTATGTGCCGATCCTCACCCTCTGGCTGCCCCATCTCGTGTTCCATTGAGGCGAGCAAAAGGGTGAGATCGCGCTCGGTGCGGCAAAGCGCGTAGTGTCCCGCCTCACCGGGGGCCGGAACCGCGGAGAGGCCGATATCGGCATAGACCCCGAGCAGGGCTTCGCCGCCTTGCCAGACCGCCGGCGTCGCCCCTTCCTGGGTCGCGAGATCGCGCAGCCGCCAGATCGCCGAAACCCGATCGGCGACCGCGCCGACGGGGTCACCGAGCCCGACAACGAGATGGCCGAACCGCCGCACCGGCAGCGCCGCGTCACCCGCTTCCCCCCAGAGCAGGCCATCGGCCGCCGGAGGCGGCGTGCCGCCGAGCGCTTGGAACCGCCGCCGCGCGTCACTGCTCCAGGGATCGAGCCGCACCTGCCCCGGGCGCAGCAATTGCCAGATCGCGAGGATCCCCAAGCCGACCGCGAGCGCGAGGCTGAGCCGGAGCCCATTGGGCGCTTGCGGCGAGGCGACCACCTCCCACCAGCTCTGATCGGCGAGGCCGCGGACATGATGCTCGAAAGCGGAAAGGGTGATGACGCAGAGCACCAGCGCGAGCAGCGGCAGCGATGCCGCGAGATCGAACGGGTCGGAGGTGAGATGGACATGGCGGTAAAACGCCCGCCGGAACGGCGCGATCAGGGCCGTCGCCGCGAGCAGCATGGTCGGCACCCACCAGCGCACGCCTTCGACGAAGGTCACCGCGGCGGCGACCAAAAGCAGCACCACCACCGCCCCCCAGGCGAGGGTGACACGCCGCGAGAGCCCGAAGGCAAGGGCGAGCAGCCCGGCGCCGAGCAGCGAGGGGATGAATTGTCCCGAGGGCGTGCTCAACTCGGCGAGATCGGCATCGACCCATGACATGTCCGGCATCGGCCCGACGACGCCGAGCAAAAGCAGCATGGCGCCGCAGATCGTCACCGCCCCGGTCGCGATCGCGACCGCGAAATCCGGCTCGCTCCAGCTGCCGAGACCGGCGATCCAGCCCGGCGCCGTCGCCCCGCCCGGCAGGATCTCGCGCCCGCGCAGCAAAATTTCGTTGCCGGCGAACAGGCCGCCGGCGAGGAACAGCGGAATGATCGAATAATAGAGCCGAAAGACGATGATCGCGCCGGCGATCTGCGGCGCACCGAGATAGGGCGAGAGGCCGAGCAGGACGAGGCTGTCGAAGACGCCGATCCCCCCCGGCAGGCTCGCGAGCAGGCCGGCGCTGGTCGCGACGACATAGACCGCAAGGCACCGCAGATAGCTGAGCCCCGGCGCCGGCGGCAAAAGCGCATAGAGGATCAGGGAGGTCACGGCGACGTCGGCGGCGGCGATCGTCACCTGCAAAACCGCCATCCGGCTGTCGGGCAGCGCGATGTCATGGCCGAACAGGCGAAGATGGCCGAGGCTGCGGGCAATCCAGAGATAGCCGAGCACCAGTGCCCAAAGGCCAGCGCCGGCGACGGCGGGAAGATAAGGCGGCAGCTTGTCGCCGAACAAAGGCACCGCGCCGGGCTCGACGAACAGGATCGCACCGCCCAACACCATGCCGCCAAGGCCGAAGGTGAGGCTGCAAAAGGCGATCACCTTGCCGATCTGCACCGGCGTGAGACCCCAATGGGCATAGAGGCGAAACCGCACCGCCGCCCCGGACACCGCGGCGAAACCAAGATTATGCGAAAGCGCATAGGCGCAGAACGAAGCGAACGCGGTTCGCCAATAGGAAACCCGCGCCCCGGCATAAATGATCGCAAGCCGGTCATAGAATG
>JAJYXY010000150.1 GCA_021801465.1 Pseudomonadota bacterium | reverse complement strand
GCATCGCCGAGCGGGTGACGCGCGCAAGAATCGCGCCTTGCGGCAGCGCCAGCGCCAAGGCGGGCAGGATCAGCGCGCGCACGCCCGGCCATACCCCGCCGCCCCAGCCCGGAAAGCCACTGGCGGGGAACCACGCGAGTTTCACCGAAAATAGCAGGATCAAGAGCAACCCGAGCCAGAAATTCGGCACCGCGACGCCAACCTGCGCCGCCGCCATGGTGAGCGTATCGCCCGCCCGGCCGCGGTTGGCGGCGGCAAAAACCCCTGTTGGAATGGCGATCGCCGTGGAGACTGCGATCGCCAGCAACGCGAGCGGCAGGCTGACCCCGATGCGATCGACGATCAGCCCGGCAACCGGCACGTGATAGGTGAAGCTCTCGCCGAAATCCCCGACCAGCATGGCGCCGAGCCAAGCGAAAAGCCGCACGATCGCCGGCCGGTCGAGGCCCATGGCGTGATGCAGCGCCGCCAGCGTGTCCGGCCGCGCATTGACGCCAAGGATCAGCGCCGCCGGGTCGCCAGGCAGCACCTCGAGCACGAGAAACACCAACACCGCCGCTGCGAACAAAGTGAGCGCGAGCGTGAGCAGACGCGACCCGAGATAGCGGATCATCGAAGATAAGAAGGGATTTCTTCTTTTTCTGGAGAAAAAGAAGCAAAAAGACTTTCCTCCCGGTGTGCTCGGCGTGGCAAGCGCTCTCGGGTTGGGTAGTGGCGTAGATATTGGCCAACGAAAAAGAGCAAATCTCTCATCTCAATTTCCCCAATAGGCGCCGGTGACGTCATTCGCCGGGATTGGATCATTGACCCAGAGACCATGCAGATGAGCGTTCCAGACGCCGATTTTCGGGAGGACGTACAGGAAGACATTGGGCTCGTCTTCGGCGAGCTTGCGCTGCATCTGCTGCAAAAGATCGATGCCGGCGGCGGGATCGGGGGTTTCACGATAGCGCTGAAAGAGCGCCCGGAAATCGGCGTTGGCGTAGTTGAAATAATAATGATCGCGGGCATAGATCGCGAGATCGCGGGGCTCGGTATGGGCGATGATGGTCATATCGAAATCAGAACGCTTGAACACCTGATCGAGCCAGGTCGCCCATTCCATCGGCACCAGCTCGACAGTGAGCCCGACCGCCTGCAGCATCGCCGCGATCACCTCGCCGCCACGCCGGGCGTAAGGCGGCGGCGGCAACGCGAGCGTAAAGCGCGTCCCCGGCGCGATCCCGGCTTCGGCGAGCAGCGCCTTGGCGCGCGCCGGATCATAGGGGTAGGTCGCGGCGAGATCGATGAAACCGGGGTCGTTTGGCGTGTAATGCGAGCCGATGATCCGCGCCGCGACCGATATCGTCGCTTCCACCAGCGCGCGGCGGTCGATCGCATAGGCCAACGCGCGGCGGACGCGAATATCATCGAATGGTTTGCGGGCATCATTGAGGGCGAGAATGGTCTTGCCCTCGGTCGCGCCGATAACGACGGAAAACCGCGAATCGGCGCGAAGTTGCGGCAGGATTTCAGGGGCGGGAAAATTGCCGAAAGCGTCGATATCGCCGGCGAGCAGGGCGGCGGCGGCGGCGGCGGGATCGGCGATGAATTTGAAGGTGACGGCGGCGAGCTTCGGCGCGACGCCCCAATAGCCGGGAAAGCGCGCGAGGTCGACATGGTCGCCCTTCACCCAGCGCACGAAGCGGAACGGCCCGGTGCCGATCGGGTTGGTTTGATTGCCGGCGGCGGAATTGGGCGCGACCATCATCGCATCCCCCCAGCCGAGACCATAGAGAAAATCGGCATCCGGGCGCTTGAGGGTGATCACCGCGGTTTCCGGCGCCGGACAATCGATCGCCGCGATCGGCTCGAAAATCTCCTTCTGCGCGTTGGTGCTGTCTGGCGCGCGGGCGCGGTCGAGGGAAAATTTCACGACGCCGCAATCAAACGCCGTGCCGTCATGGAAGGTGACATGCGGGCGAAGCGCGAAGCGGTAGGTCTTGCCGTCGGGCGATATCGTCCATGACGCGGCAAGGCCGGGAACGGTATGGCCTTCGCCATCGATCCGCGTCAGCCCCTCGAAAACATTGGCGTAGACGATTTCGCGGATCGCCGCGGCAGCACCGGCGGTGGGGTCGAGGCCCGGCGGCTCCAACACCATCCCGAGCGTGAGCGTATCCTTGGCCCAAGCCGGGCCGGCGCCCGCGAGGATGATCCCGATGACCGCCAGCCACCACCGCGCCCGATACGTCATTGTCGTCTCCCCGTTCAAGGCGGCGAGACTGTCGCGAGCGCTGGCGACGCGGTCAAGAGGCGGCGGCGCGGTCGAGGAACCAGAGCGTCTCGCCGAGCGGGTGGAGATGCGCCGCCGGCACGTCCGCGCGGCCTTCGCGCACGGCACGACAGATCGCCGCCTTGCCCCTGCCGGCGACCAGAAAAGCCGCCGCGCGGCAGCTTTCAAGGGCGGGATAGGTCAGGGTAATGCGGATTTCGGGCCGGCCTTGCGCCACGGGGGCGACCCAAGCGCTGCGTTCGGCGAGCACCGCCTGGCCGGGGATGAGGGAGGCGGTATGGCCGTCTTCGCCGAGGCCGAGAAAAACGACGTCGAACAACGGCCGAGCGGGGTCGAGCGTCTCGGCGCCGTAGCTCCGCTTGAGCAGCGCCTCATAGCGCGCGGCGGCGTCCGCCGGCGTGCCATCGGTTGGAATCGGGTGGATGTTCG
>JAJYXY010000261.1 GCA_021801465.1 Pseudomonadota bacterium | reverse complement strand
CCTGCTCCCTCCGCCGCCCGACCGCCGCATCGAGAATCCCATCCCCGAGCGCCTGCAATTTCAGCGCATGCCAGCGCGCGGCACTCCCCGGGCGGGGAAAGAGCGGCGGTGCGTCGCCGATGCTGTCGAGATATTCGGCGATCACCGGGCTGTCATAGAGCGCCACGCCATCTTCGGTGACGAGACATGGCACTTTCGACAGCGGGTTCGCAGCAAGCAGGGCCGCTGGCCGTTCATGCGGGTTGGTTCGCAGCGTTTCGATTTGCCCATCGATGTCGCGGGCGATGGCGCAGGCCATGACTTTGCGGACATAGGGGCTGGTCGGCGAATAAAAGAGTTTCATGACGTGGCCTCCGGGTGATTGGTTTCAAAAATTGTCCTTGCGCGCGCGCAAGGTGCCAAGGGCTTTCGCATCGGCGGCGCGCAGGAAGGGGTTGGTCGCGCGTTCCTGCGCAAGCGTGGTCGGCACCGTGGGAAGGCCCATCGCGCGCAGGCGCTCGATCTCATTGATCCGGGCCAAAAGCGCCGCATTATCGGGATCGACGGCGCGGGCGAAGCGGGCATTGCTCACAGTATATTCGTGGCCGCAGCAGACCAGCGTCTCGTCCGGCAGTGCCTTGAGCTTGGCCAGACTCGCGAACATGTCCTCAGCCGTGCCCTCGAACAAGCGCCCGCAGCCGAGCGAAAACAGCGTGTCGCCGCAGGCCAGAACCGCGCCATCGGCGAAGAACCAGGCGATATGGCCGCGCGTGTGGCCAGGGGTCGCGATCACCCGGCCGCGCGCCGCCCCTAGCGCGACCGTTTCCCCCTCATCGAGCGCGATATCGAGCTTCGGCAGGCGAGGCGCATCGAAGCGTGCGCCGGCAACCGGGCAGCCATAGCGCGCGCGCAGCGGTTCGGTCGCGGCGACGTGGTCGGCGTGGTGATGGGTGAGAAGAATGAGATCGAGCCGGCCGCCGCCGGCCTCGATCGCGGCGATCAGCGGCTCGGCCTCGGCCGGATCGACGATCGCGCGGGCGCCGGCTTCATGCTCTCGCAATAGCCAAGCGTAATTGTCTTTGAGAATCGGAATCGGGGTTGCGTCAACGGCCATGGGGCAAGTTTAGGATGGTTGGCGCGGTTATGCCAACGGCAATGGCGAGACCACACGGCTTGACGGAGCTCTGGCGCCGTCGTAAATGCGACGAATTCGCAATTGCATGTGGTGCTGCCATGCCGCGCTTTTCGCTCCCTCCGATCGCGCGCGCACAGCGCCGCTTGCCCTTGGCGGCTTTGGCGGCGCCGCTTTTGGCGCTGCTCCTCGCTTCTGCGCGGGCCTTGGCGCAGGCCCCGCCAGATGCTGGGGCGGGCGCCGTCAGCGGTCCCGCCATTAGCCCAACGCCCGCCGATACCGGGCCCGATTTCTTTACCGGCCTTTTCGCGCCCTCACGCAATAATCTGCTCGGTGACATGGGCGGCATCCGCACCACGCTCGGCAATTACGGGATTTCCCTCGGCCTGCAGGAAACCAGCGAGGTGCTTGGCAACGTCACCGGCGGCATCCATACTGGCGCCGATTACGACGGCATGACCGAGATGAGCGTCGGGCTCGATACGCAAAAGGCTTTCGGCTGGGACGGCGGTATTTTCAATATCAGCGCGCTGCAAATCCACGGCCGCAATCTCAGCACCGATAATCTCGATGTCTTGCAGCAGGCGAGCGGGATCGAGGCAGACCGCTCTACCCGTCTTTGGGAGATGTGGTACCAGCAATCGTTTTTCGAAGGGGCGACAGACATCAAGATCGGACAGCAGAGCATCGATCAGGAATTCATGGTCAGCCAATATTCCTCGACGGTGTTCATGAACATGATGATGGGCTGGCCGATGCTGCCCTCGGCCGATATGTATGCCGGCGGGCCGGCCTATCCGCTTTCCTCGCTCGGGGTCCGCCTTCGCGCCGAGCCAACCCGGGCGATCACGGTGCTTGCTGGCGTATTCGACGACAATCCGGCGGGCGGTTCGTTCTACAATGATTCCCAGTTGCGCGGCGATCGTGTCCCTGGACGTGGTGTAGAAGCCGCTGCTCCTTGGCAGGGTTGATCGGCTTTCGCACCGTCATCACGTTCTGAGCCGGCTCAGAGATCGGCGCCCGCAGCGCCGGCGCCAAAAGAGGCGCGGATCAGCCGCCAATCATCGCGCGCGGCGCCCGAAAATGCGGTGATCAGGGCCGCCTCGTTGCGCCAGAACGGATCGCAGGGGAAAGCCTCGGTGATCAGCCCGCCGCGGATCGCGAGAAAATGCCAGATCTCGCCCGCCGGCCCCTCGGCGAGGCCGAGCCCTTCGCCGCTTGCGCTCGGGAGCGGGGTGCTCAGCGTGCCGGGCGGGAGGGTTGCGAGGAGATGCCGGGCGAGGGTCACACTGACCCCGATTTCAGCGACCCACAGCGCCGCCCGCGCCAGCGCATCGCCGGCTTGGCGCGCCGGGGCGATGAAATCGAGCTGCTCATAAGGTGGATAGCATGGGCTGCGCCGCGCATCCCCGCCGCCGCCGCCGGCACGCCCGACGATCCCGGCGCCCGCGTCGCGCACCACCCCGCGCCCGGCGAGCGCTGCCTCCGGCAGCACGCATCGCGCCCGCCAAGCCTCGACCCCGGCCAGTGCGGTGAGCAGTGCCGCGCGGCCCGCGGGGTCGAGATCGCTCGCAACCCCGCCCGGCACGACGACATCCATCATCAGCCTGTGCCCAAACGCGGCCGCGAGCGCGCCACGCAGTTCGGCGAGCACGGCGCGCGTGCGCGCGGCACGCCGCATCGCCCCGGCCGCGGCGAGGAGATCGGCGAGGTCGGAAAGATGCGTCCCAATCCGTTCCAGCTCTGCCATGATCGCGCGGAGCGCGGCCGCGCGCGGCGGCGCGGTGACGCCGAGGGCCGCCTCGGCGGCGGCGGCGAAGGCAAGGCTATGCGCGACCGTCGCCTCGCCGGCAAGGCGGGCGGCAAAACGCGCGGCAACCCGCGCGGTCTTGCCGCGCATCAGGGTGATCTGCCCTTTATGAGCATAGCCGCTCCGGCGTGCGGCCGCGGCGATGGTTATGCCATCAAGGCGAAAGCGCCAATGTTCGGGCGGGGCGAATGGCGGGCCGGCAGGCCCGTTAGGCCATTGCGGGCCGGAAGCGGGGTCGAAGAACTCCGGCCAGTCGGGGGTCATCGGCGCGGGCCCAGGGGGTGAGGCGAGCGGGGTGGAAAGCGGCCAGACACCGTGATCGAGGCGTTTCGCCGCAACCCCGCCTTCCGCCACATGCCCCCAAAGATCGGCGATCGCGGCTTCGAATCCCGCCGCGTCCGGCCAGTGCAGCCTGAGCGTCGCATAGCGCCCGTCGGCAAGCGGGGCCGAGACCGGCAGGATTGCACCATCGCCGCCGCGAAAGAGCGCCCGCACCGCGCCCGCATCGGCCCAAAGCGCGAGCAGCGCGAGGTCTCCGTCGCCAGTAAGCGCGGGCGTGCCGGCGAGCGCCCGCCAGCCGGCGGTGTCGAGGCGCCGCCACGGCCAGGGGCGGAGGGCTGGGTCACGCGGCGCGGCCTCGAGGAGGGCGCGGCTCATATCCGCGGCGCCTCTGAAAGCAGGGCGGCGGCGAAGGCGCAAAGGGTCGCTGTGGCGAGCGAAGCGGTGAGCAACCGCGCACCCGCCGGTCTCGTGCCGCGAACCAGGCCAAAGACTAGGGTGACGAACGCTATTTTTCCTGCCCAGAGGAGGGCGCCGAACCCCCATGCGGCTGGGCTCGGCGCGTCGCCGGAAAGACCGTAGGGAACAGAGAGCGCGGCAAACAGACTGGCCGCGCAAAGCCGGGTGAGGGCCGACGCGGCAAGGGCCAAAACCCGCGCTCGCCCATGCGAGCCGAGCGACGGTGCGGCGCTCGGTGCGGCGCGGGCGAGGGCAAGAAGTGCCGCCATCGCGAGGAGGTGCGGCAATAGCGGCGACCCGGCACCGCCTTGTACCGCGATCACCGAGAGCGTGATGCTCCCGCCAAGCTGCGCCAGCGCCCAGAGGGCGAGGAACAAGGCCGGGCTGGCGACGACAAAAAACGCGAGGCGCCGCCCGGCGTCGATCCCGCCGGCCATCGTGCCAGTGGCAAGGTGAGAGAGGAGTGGCGCAGTCTCGGCGAGAACCAGGAGCACGATCAGAAGCGGGAGAAGCGCGAGCGGGGCACCCACCAGGGCGGTGGTGAAACTCGGGATGAGGGCGGCGGCGAGAATGGCAGAGGCAAGACTAAACGCCGCCGCGCCCGCCGCGATCGGCGACGCTTCGGCGACCACGACCGGTTCAGCCCGCCACAGGGCTTGCCAAGACCGATAGGGCGAAAGCGGCGACGGGGCTGGCCTACCCGCGCGCCATGCGGCGATGCTGGCAAGAAGCCCGGCGAAACCCGGCGTTGCCGCGAGCAGCAAGGCAAGATTGAGCGCGGTTGCGATCAGCCGCATGGCGGCGCCAGAAACGCTTCGTAAGCCGCGCGCCAGGCCGCGTCTAGGCGCCGAAGCCAGTGCCGCAGCCACGCCTTTGCCGGGGCGAGGGATGCCGGCAATTCGGCGCCCAAAATCTCGGGCGCGATCATCGTCGCGGGATCACCGAAGGGCAGCCAGGCCGGCCGTGGCCCATATCCCTCCTCCCAAACCGTCGCGACGGGCCGCGCGCCGTGCCGGCTCGCGACAAGAAAAAGGCCAACACCGAGGCCGATCGCAATCAGCGTCGCCAATGGGGCGGCGACCAGCAAAATCGCCGTTTCGGGGTCGCCGCCGCGCAAACCGGGCAGAGCGGGCGCGATCAACGCCACGCCAAGCCCGGGCACGCCGCCAAGCAAGGCGAGCGCCGCCGCGAGTACGGTAAGCAGATTGGCCTCAGGCGCGCGCGGCGGCTCGGCGGCGGAGGCGCGCGGCGTGCGCGGCGGGCCGAGAAAGCCGAGCCCAAACAGCCGAACCGCAACGAACGGCGCGAGTGCGAGCAGAATGCCCAGCACCGCAACCAGCATGGGAAGCACGACCGCGCCGAGCCCGACCCCTGGGGCGCGCAAAAGCGCCGTCAGCGCCAGCGGCGCCCCGAAAAAGCCTGGCCCCAGCGGTAACACCGTGGTGAGTGCGATGCCAGCGAGTAAAGCGGCCTTGGGCATGCGCCAGGCAAGCCCGCCCAAGCGCGCGAGATGGCGGCTTCCCGCCTCGCGGGTGATCACGGCCGCAAGCGCGAGCCATAATGGCCCAGCGAAGGCGGCAAGCAGCGCGAGAAAGAAAAACGCGGCAGTGGCGTCGCGCGTGGGCGCGGCGAGATCGAGATGGCGTGCCCAGGCGCTGATCCCGAGCGCAAACACGCTCTCACCAACGAGCCACCCGGGGAGGGCGGCGCAGGCAATCAGAAAATCCTCGGCCCATGCGGCCCGCGCCGCCGCGCCGAGCGCAAGTGCCGCACCCAGCGGCAAGGCCAGCGCCGCGGTCGCCCCGGCAGCACTCGGGGCGAGAAGATCGACTAAAAATCGGGCAACGAGATAGAGAGCCGAAGGGGCCAAACTCGCGATCAGAAGCGCGCCCTCGTTGTTCGCGCACGCGGCAAGCCGTGCGGGGCGAAATAGCGGGGCGGCGACCAAGCCGGCGCCAGCCAGCACCAGTGCCGAAAGACCGAGCCCGGCAAGCGGCGAAAGCGCCGGCGCGCGCCAGGCGGCAAACACCGGGTTGGGCGTGCCATCGGGTAGCGGTGGCGCTTGCGCGGCCAGGAGCAGGAGCCAGACCAAGGCGATCGCGGCAAGACGCGGGCGAGAGATGGCGGCAAGGCGCGCGAGGCTCGCGAGCGTCAATGCCAGGCCGACGAGCAAGGCATAGGCATCGCCGGCGAGGATGATGGCATGGAGCCCCGCGACCAAGACCCCACTCGCCGCCGGCCGCGCCGGCGATGACAGCCGCAAGATTACCGCCAGCGGCAGCGTGAGCGCGAGCAAGAACAGCGCCGAGACCCCATCCCAAACCAGGGTCAGCGGAAATCCCGGCAAACCGAGCGGCAACACCAACGCGCCGCGCGTCTCCCCGCTCAGCAATGCCAGCAAGGCAACCGCCGCACTCGCGAGCGGCACCAGCCATAGCATGGCGCCGATCGGCCGGCGGAGCCGCGCGACCAAAGCGAGCGCCGCCCCGCCAAGCATAATCGGCCCGAACAGCAGCGTGACAGCGCCCAAGGCCAGCATGCGGCGGCGGTTTCCCTCTCGTCAGCCGGCTTCGAGCCAGTCCTCGATCAGGCGGCGGGCGATGCTATCGCCGCGTGGCAGGCGGAAGCCGAGGGTTTTGTGATCGCGCAACTCGGCGCGGGTGAACCAGCGCGCATCGCTGAGCTCCGTCGGGTCGAGCGCGATTTCCGTGGTCAGGGCTTCCGCGTGAAAGCCGAGCATGAGGGAGGCGGGGAACGGCCAGGGCTGGCTCGAATGATAATGCACGGCGCCAACCCGGACGCCGGTTTCCTCGAAAACTTCGCGCGCCACCGCTTGCTCGAGGCTTTCTCCCGGCTCGACGAAGCCCGCGAGCGTCGAATACATGTCGGGGACGGGAAAGCGCGGCGAATGGCCGAGCAAAGCGGCGTCGCCACGCACGACGAGCATGATCACGGCGGGATCGGTGCGGGGGAAATGCTGCGCCTCGCAGGCGGTGCAGACCAGGGTGTGGCCACCGCTTTTTGCCGCACACGCGCCGCCACAAACGCCGCAAAACCGGTGCCGCGCACGCCAATGCAGCATCCCGCGCGCATGGGCGAGAATCGCCGCTTCGCTCTCGGGAAGGCTCCCGGCGGCGGCGCGGAGATCGGTGAATTGTGCCGGCGCCGCAAACGCGGGCACGAGCCCGGGCTGCTCCCCGCAATCGACGGCGAACACCGCACGCGCCTGTCCGCCCTCGTGCCAGAGCCCGAGAAACACCCAAACCGCGCTCTCGCGGCAGGGGGCCGCGGCCTCGCCGGCGAGAAACACCGCGCGCGCATCGTTCCCCTCGCCGGCAAGCAACACCTGCCCGCGCGAGAGTGGCACGAACATTGTCTCCGGGGCGATTCGTGCCGCCGCGAGGAATGCCTCATCGTCGCGCAGCGCGCTCGCGCGGTCGAGCGGGCTCGCGCAATAAGGGTTGGGGCGGCGGGGGCTGATCGGCAGCACGTTTCCTCACGGGGCTTGGGTGATCGCAACCGTGCCACGCCCCCGCCGAGGCGGCAACCCGGGCATTGGGCTCGGCCATGGTCAATGGTGTGAGGATGCGTGCGAGCGGGTGGTGGGCAGCGGCGTTGGCGTGGTCGCGCGCGCCGCGAATCCGGCGGTTGTACCCGCAGCACTCCGCGCCGCCATCGCGCGCGCGAAACTCGGCCGGACATGGGTCATGATGCGCTCGGCGTTGGTGTCGATCTCATCGACCACGCCCCGCGCCGGCGCGCCCGCCGGCGGGCGCGGCGGCGCGATGGCAAGGCGTGCCAGCGCCGCCATGTTTTGAGTCGCCCGGGCGGCAAGGCTTTCCGCCGTCGGCGGGCTCGCATGCGCCGGGTCGGCGACCGCGAGGCGGTTGATCGCGAGCAGATAGGGGCGGTTCACCGGATAGGGCGGCAGATAAAATTCTCCCGGCCAGAGCGGCACCCAGGCGAGTGTGCCGAAAGGGTAGAGCGTGGGATTGCCAAGATCGAAGCCAAAGCCGCTACCAAGACCGATCCCGGCATTGGTGCCGACGAAGCTGACCAGCGCCGGCGCATAAACCGGCGGCGCCTCGAGCGGGGCGTTGGCGAGGGTCGGCGCCCAAGCCCAGGTGCCATCGATCGGCACCCAGCGCCCGTAATGAAACGGCGCGAATCCCCAGCTCGTGCTGTCCACCCAGGTCCACCCCCAGGGCGCGACATAGGTCCAGGTGCCGCTGGAATAAGGCACGAAGCCGGCGCCTTCGGGTGGATACCAGAGCGGGCCGAAGGCGGGATGATTTTGCCAGCGTCCAACCGCGAGCAGATTCTCTCCCCCGGTCATCCGCGCCACTTGCGGGGGGAGGGCGAAAACCGGTGGCGAGGAGGCATATTCCGCCGGATCGTGCGAGCCCATGTCGAGCGTGAAATCATCGACCTGAAGATCGCCGACGGCGCCGCGATAGGGCGATTTATCGCCGACGAAAACGCCGCTTCGCTCAACCCCGAGGCGAAAGGCGCGCACAGGGCTGAAAATCTCGGCCGGCGCGTCGAGCGCGGAAAACCGCGTCGCATGCGCGCCGTTGCCGGCCTCGACGACGAAGCGGCCAGTCCGCTCGGCCTGCAGCGTCGCCCGTGTGGTCTCGACGAACCAACGCTCGCCGACATCAGGGTCGCGGATATCGAGGAACATGTCACCGCGCTGCAGCCGCGCGATGAAAAGCTGATCGTCGAGACGGGTAATTTCGAGCCGCGCCTCTTGCCCAAGCCAGAGGCGGCTTGGCCCGACCTCGAGTTTCAGTTCGGCACCCTTTCCCGTCTCGATCGCGCTGCCGCTAGTCACCGGATCGTTGCGCTGCGCCGACGACCATGGGCCCGCGCTTTGGTGCAGCGCCACCGCCCCGCGCAGCGCCGCGACCCGGCCAACGCGGCCGGGCGGCGCGACAGGCGCAGAATCTTGCGATGCCGTGTCGCTCAGTACGGCGCTGGGCGGCGAAGGCTGGCCGCGGGCGGGCGACGTTGCGGGCCACGGGGCGAGCCCAAGGCTTGCGAGCCCGGCGAGCGCAATTGGCCAAGATGAACGCATTCACCTGACATGAGCCCACGCCCCCGGCTTGAAAAGAGGGGGCGCGCCGCGGCACCGCGAGACCCTTGTCAATCTGCTGGCCGCGATGTAAGAATATGTATGTGAAAGATGTAAATTAATGTCTTACATATCATCTGTTTTACATATCATAAGCGCACGATGATCACCTCCGGGCAAATGCGCGCCGCGCGGGCGCTGCTGCAAATCGATCAGCGGCAGCTTGCAGAAATTTCCGGGCTTTCGCTGCCCACGATCCAACGCATGGAGGCGAGCGATGGCGTCATCCGTGGCAATATCGATTCGCTGGAAAAACTCGTTCGCGCGTTGGCGGCGGCGGGCATCGAGCTGATTGGCGAGGGTGTCGTGAGTAGCGGCGGTGGGCGCGGCGTGCGGCTTGTCGCGAAGACCGCGCCATGATCGCGGTTCTGCTCGGCATCTTCGCGCTGCTCGTCGTTGGTGGCATTGGGGGGGTGATATCAGAAAAAGCGCCCGTATTCGTCTATGTCGGGAGCTTTGTGCTCACGCTCTTGCTGTTTGCTGGCGGGCTTTCCGCGCTATTTGCGGCAACACCGATGGCATTGGCGCTTCCGCTTGGCATTCCCTGGATCGGCGCGCATTTTCGTCTCGATCCGATGGCGGGTTTTTTTCTCGCCGTGATCAATCTCGCGGCGGCCGGGGCAAGCCTTTATGGCATCGGCTATGGCCGCCATGAGCGCGAGGGCGCCCGCATTCTGGTGTTTTATCCTTGGTTTCTCGCCGCCCTCGATCTTGTCGTCATCGCCGACGATGCTTTCACGTTTCTATTTGCCTGGGAGTTGATGTCTCTCGTCTCTTGGGCCCTGGTGCTCGCCCACCATCATGCGCCCGAGGTGCGTCGCGCCGGGTTCGTCTATCTCATGATGGCGAGTTTTTCCGGGCTCGTGCTCCTGCTCACCTTCGGGCTGCTCGCCGGCGCCGAGGGCCATTACGCGTTCGCCCTGATGCGCGCGACGCGGCCAACGCCCGCGATTGCCGGGGTTGCGCTGATGCTGGCGCTGATCGGCACTGGTGCGAAGGCTGGGCTCGTGCCGCTCCATGCATGGCTTCCGCTCGCCCATCCCGCCGCACCGAGCCATGTGTCGGCGCTGATGAGCGGCGTTATGACCAAGGTCGCGATCTATGCGTTCCTTCGCATCACCTTCGATTTATTAGGCGCGCCCCCGGCATGGGCCGCCGTCGTCGTTCTCGTGCTTGGCGGGTTGACGGCGGGATTGGGGATTTTGCAAGCGTTGCTGGAAGGCGATCTCAAGCGGCTGCTCGCCTATAGCACCGTGGAAAATATCGGCATCATTTTCATCGGCATTGGTCTTGCGATGGCGTTCGCCGCCTCGGGCGTCGCCATCGGTGCGGCGCTTGCCTTGAGTGCTGCGCTGTTTCACGTGGTCAATCATGCGATCTACAAAACGCTGCTATTTTTCGGCGCTGGCGCCGTGCTCAGCGCAACCGGGGAGCGCGAGATGGACCGTCTCGGCGGGCTGATCCACCGCCTGCCACAGACCGCTTTTGCCATGCTCATCGGCGCCGCTGCCATTTCGGCGCTGCCGCCGCTCAGTGGTTTTGTCTCCGAATGGCTCACTTTTCAGGCGATTTTGCTGCGCCCGGCGCTGCCGCAATGGGGGCTCAAGCTGATGATCCCTGCCGATGGCGCGTTGCTCGCGCTCGCCGCGGCGCTCACCGGCGGCTGTTTCGTCAAGCTATTTGGCATCACCTTTCTCGGTCGGCCTCGCAGCAATGCGGCGCGTCAAGCGTGCGAGGTCGATCGCTTCTCGCGCGCAGCGATGCTTGCGGCCGCGGCGCTGACGCTGCTGCTCGGCCTCTTTCCCGGCATGCTGATCGATGCCTTGGCGCCGGTGATGCGGGAACTGCTCGGCGTCAGCCTTGCCAAGCAAAGCGCGATGCCCTGGCTTTCGCTCATTCCGATCTCACCCGCGCGTGGCTCCTATAACGGGCTGCTGATTTTTCTGTTCATGCTCGTCTCGACCGGCCTTATCATTTTCGCAGTCCACCGCTTCGCCTCACGATCGCTTCGCCGCGCGCCGGCTTGGGATTGCGGCTTTCCCGATTCCAACCCGATCACGCAATATACCGGGGCGAGTTTTGCACAACCGCTGCGGCGGGTGTTTGCCGCCAGTCTCTTTAGCGCCCATGAAACGGTAACCTTGCCGCCCCCCGGTGACACCGCGCCGGCGCGAATCGAAAAGACGTACCCCGATCGGATTTGGAACATGTTCTACGCGCCGATTGGTTTCGCCGTCGGATGGATCGCCACTCTTTTTAATCCCTTGCAGTTTCTTACCATTCGCCGCTATCTCGCCGTCGTTTTCGCGGCACTGGTGACGCTGCTGATTGGGCTGGCCATCTGGCAATGACGATCTCCGGTGCCATTGTCTCCATGGTCGCGCAAGGGGGCGAGATGGGCCTCGTCCTTCTCGTGGCGCCCTTGCTGGTTGGCTATGTGCGCAAGGTAAAAGCGCGGCTGCAACGCCGGCAAGGCGCCTCCCTGCTGCAACCCTATCGCGATCTTCGCCGCCTTCTCGGCAAGGAGGTGGTGCTCGCGGAAAACGCCTCATGGCTATTTCGGACAGCGCCTTATCTAATTTTCGCGCTGACATGGATCGCCGCCTCGCTCGTGCCAAGCTTCGCCACGGGGCTGATGTTTTCCTGGACCGGGGATCTCATCGTCATCATCAGCCTTTTGGGAAGCGCGCGCTTTTTGCTTGCGCTCGCCGGGCTCGATGTCGGCACCAGCTTTGGTGGCCTCGGCGCGTCACGCGAAGTGATGATCGCCTCGCTCGCCGAGCCTGCCATGTTGATGATTGTCGTGACGCTCGCCCTCATCGTCGGCTCGACGCAGCTTTCGACGATCGCGGAGTTTTTGCGCTCCGGGGTGGCCGGTCTTCGCGTCTCGCTCGCCCTTGCACTCGTCGCGCTGGTTATCGTCGCGCTCGCGGAAAATGGACGTTTTCCCTTTGATAATCCGTCGACGCATCTTGAACTGACGATGGTCCATGAGGCTATGATTTTGGAATATTCCGGGCGCCATCTGGCGATGCTGGAACTTGCCGCGTCCCTCAAGCTTTTGCTTACGATAACGCTGATCGCAGCAATTTTCTTTCCCTTCGGGATGACGAGCGGTGACAATGGCGTGGTCGATCTTCTCGGTGTAAGCCGCGGCATCCTCGCCTGGGGCGGCAAGCTCTGTGTCGCTGGCGCATTACTCGGCCTATTTGAGACCGTGATCGCCAAGATGCGGGTGTTTCGTATCCCCGGCCTTCTTGGTATTGCGTTGATGCTTGGCTTACTTGCGACGCTTTTACTCTATGTTTCAAGAGGCCTATGATGCAGGCGATCTCTTTTGACGTGGCGAAATTGCTGGCGGGCGGGCTTGTGCTGACCAGTTTTCTGATGCTCTATCAGGTTCGGCTGCCTGCGGTTCTCAATGTTCTTGCCCTTCATTCACTTATACTCGCGTTGGCTGTTGCCTGGCAGGCGCATGTGCAATCGGAGCCAGCGCTTTACATCACTGCGGCAATCACACTTATTTTCAAAGCCATACTGATCCCCGAGGCGCTGCGGCGCATTGTCGAAAAACTCGGCATCCATCGTGAGATCGAGAACGTGACCAACCTCGGTATCACCATGTTGGCGGGCGTTGGCCTCGTTGCACTTTCGCTTGAGGTGATGCTCCCGGTGACGATGCACGCCGATCTGCTGACGCGTACCGATGTTGCGCTCGCGCTGTCTGTCGTCTTGCTTGGATTATTATTGATGGTAACGCGGCGGAACGCGGTGAGCCAAGTGGCGGCGTTCCTCTCGCTCGAAAATGGCATTGATCTTGCCGCCGCCGGTGCCCAGGGCATGCCGATGGTCGTTGAACTCAGCATCGCGTTTTCGGTTTTGGTCGCCATTCTGGTAATTGGCATATTTCTCTTTCGTATTCGCGAGCGTTTCGACAGCGTCGATATGCAGGCGCTGGATGCTTTTCGTGGAGATCGCCGATGATCGCGCTCGCGGGGGTGCTTGGCGTACCTGCGTTGGCTGCCGTGTTGCTCGCCGCGATTCCGTCTTATCGCCTGTCGGCGCGGCTTAATGGGGTTGCGAGCCTGATCGCTTTTTCTGCCGCGCTCTCGCTTTTCTGGAGCCGGCCAAGAGGCGGCCCGCTCATCGTGGTTGACGATCTAAACGTCGTATTTATCGTGCTCTCGACATTCGTCGGCTTTACGACCAGCCTCTTTAGCGCGAGCTATATCAGCCATGAGCTACAAACCGGGCGGCTGACGCCGACCTATCTTCGCTTCTATCATGCCATGTTTCAGGTGATGATGTTTGGCATGAACCTGGCTCTTGTTTCGAACAATATCGGTCTGCTGTGGGTTGCAATCGAGCTTGCGACATTGTCCACGGTAATGATGGTCGGCATTTACCGGACGCATGAGGCCCTGGAGGCCGCTTGGAAATATTTTATTCTTGGCAGCGTTGGGATCGCGCTCGCCTTATTTGGCACGATCCTCATCTATCTCGCGGCGCGCCCGGAATTGGGGGGTGGCGTCGATGGCATGGCATGGACCGCCCTTGTCGGTCACGCGCACGGTTTTGACCCAGCGTTGCTCAATATCGCCTTCGTGTTTCTCCTCATCGGCTACGGAACGAAGGTTGGTCTTGTGCCGATGCATGCGTGGCTCCCGGATGCCCATGCCGAGGGGCCGACGCCGATTTCTGCCGTTCTTTCCGGGCTTTTGCTCAATGTTGCGCTTTATGCGTTGCTCCGTTTCAAAATGCTGCTCTCGGCGTGCCCCGGTGCGATTGCCCCTGGCCCGCTGATGATCGTGCTTGGTCTTATGTCGTTGCTTTTCGCCGGCATCATGCTTTATCGCCGGCGCGATATAAAGCGCCTATTCGCCTATTCCTCGATCGAGCACATGGGCATCATCGTCTTCGCGTTTGGTATGGCAGGACCGCTCGGGAATTTCGCTGGGCTGCTTCAGATGGTTCTGCATAGCCTCACGAAGTCGGCGATATTTTTTGCCGTCGGCCATGTCGCGCAGGTCAAGGGAACGCAGCGCATCGCCGACATTGGCGGCATTTCCGAAAGTCATCCGCTGCTTGGCTGGAGCCTGGTGGTCGGCGTTGCCGCCATTACCGGGCTTCCGCCGTTTGGTGTCTTCACGAGCGAATTTCTCATCATCAGCTCGACTTTCGCGCGCGCGCCGCTGCTTGCGGTCGGCGTGGTGTGCGGGCTGTTGCTTGCGCTCGGCGCTTTGCTCTTGCGCCTCTCGTCGGTTGCTTTCGGTGCCGTGCGTGGGCCCGTCGGGCCCGTCGAGGCGTCCTATGTTCCGATGTTCGCACACCTGGCCTTGGTTTTGATCGCAGGCGTTTATTTGCCCGCGCCCATGGTCGCGTGGTTTCAGCATATCGCGGTCTTGCTCGGATGAGCGCGTGGGAACAGGCGCTGTCGCGGCTTGAGGCAGGGGCGGTCCTGCTCAGCGTGTGGGGTGAGGGGGCGCACGTGCATCTCGCCTGGCGCGAGGGGGGTAGCCTTCGCCATCTCGCGCGTGAGGCCGTGGATCGCGAATATCCCGCGGTCTCAGCGCGAATGCCGCAGGCGATCCGGCTTGAGCGCGCGCTCCGCGATGAGGGCGTGCTTACGCCGCGTGGCCTTCCTGATTCGCGGCCATGGCTCAAACACGACGCATGCGGGGAGCCTTATCCCTTTCTTGCGGTGGAAGGGGAGGGGCTACACCAAATTCCAGTCGGCCCCGTTCATGCGGGCATCATCGAGCCGGGGCATTTCCGCTTTACCTGCGATGGCGAAACCGTGGTACGGCTTGAGGCCCGTCTCGGCTACGTCCATCGCGATGTCGCAGGCTTGATGCGCGGGGCGGACATCGAGGTTGCGGCAAAATTGGCGGGCAGAATAAGCGGCGATAGCACGGTTGCCTATGCGTGGGCGTTTGCGCGAGCGATCGAGACGGCGCTGGCGATTACGCCCCCGGCGCGGGCCCTTCATCTTCGTGCCGTCATGGCAGAGCTTGAGCGGGTTGCCAACCATCTCGGTGATATCGGGGCTATTTGCAATGACGGCGGTTTTCCGCTGATGCAAGCCCATTGTGCGGTGTTGCGCGAGCGCGTGCTGCGCGCGGCGGGAAGTTGTTTCGGCCACCGGCTGATGATGGATTGCATCGTGCCCGGTGGTGTCGGGGCTGATTTGAACGACGAGAAAATCCGAACGCTCACCGCTCTGATCGGCGAAATCGCGGCGCGTTTCCCAGGTTTGGTCAGACTTTATGATCTCACGGCATCGCTTCAAGACCGCACCAATGGCACGGGATGTCTCAGCCCCGCGCTTGCACGCCGGTTTGGTGCGGGCGGCGTCGTCGGGCGCGCCTCGGGGCATGATTTCGACGCCCGCCGTGATGTTTGCTACGCACCTTATGACGGGGCTTCATTTGCGGTGCCGGTGCTGAGCGCGGGCGATGTCAATGCCCGGATCTGGCTTCGTATCAAGGAAATTGAGCAGAGCCTCGGTTTGCTCTCACATTTCTTGACGACGATTCCGATCGGCGCAACCAGGTGCGAAATCCCGCCGCAAGATGGCGAGGGGATGGCGCTCGTCGAGGGGTTTCGCGGCGATATTTTTCTCTGGCTTGCGCTCGAGGAGGGCAAAATCCGCCATTGCCACGTGCGTGATCCATCCTGGTTTCAATGGCCACTTCTGGAAGCGGCGATCGAGGGCAATATTGTTGCCGATTTTCCCCTCTGCAACAAATCGTTCAACTGCTCCTACGCCGGCCATGACGGGTGAGGCAGCATCATGCGCAAGACCATTTTCCAGGGCATCTTACATCGCCCGCTAAGCGAGCCGCCCCCACCGATCGCCGGGGATGAGGTCATCAGCCTCGCGCGCGCGCTCGATCGGGCGAGCCAGCGCCAGCTCGGGCGCGGGTTGGCTATTCGCGCCGTCGATGCTGGTTCGTGCAATGGCTGCGAACTGGAAATGCACGCACTCGGCAACGCTTTTTATGATTTGGAGCGTTTTGGCCTGCGCTTTGTCGCCTCCCCCCGCCATGCCGATGTCCTCGCCGTAACCGGCCCCGTCACGCGTCATATGCGCGAGGCATTGTTGCGGAGCTATGCGGCGATGCCGCGGCCGAACTGGGTCGTTGCGATCGGGGCGTGCGCGCGCGATGGCGGGATGTTTGCGAAAAGCCCCGTCTGCGAGGGTGGTGTCGGCGCCGTCCTTCCGGTCGATCTCTGGATCCATGGCTGCCCGCCGACGCCGCGGGATTTGCTCTCGGGATTACTCACGCTTTTGCCGCAATAGAGGAAGGGCATCGCGCGCAGCGTCAGCTTTCCGCGCCGACGGCGAGGAAGCGCTGGCGGGCGGTGTCATCGGCGGCAAGCGCCGCGAGGCTGCCGGCCCAAACCGCTTCGCCTTTCTCGATCACCACCGCGCGGTCGCCGAGGCGCTCGGCGAAATGCAGATTCTGCTCGGCGAGCACGATCCCGACCCCCTCCGCCTTCAGCGCGAGAATGGCCGCCGCCATCTGCTCGACGATCAACGGCGAGAGCCCCTCGCTCGGCTCATCGAGCAAAACCAGACGCGGATTGCCCATCAGCGTGCGCGCGATCGCGAGCATCTGCTGCTCGCCGCCGCTCATCTGCCCGGCCAAGCGGTCCCGCGCCGCGGCGAGATTGGGGAAAAGCGCGTAAAGCCGCGCCGGTGTCCATGGCGCGAGCCCGGGGCGCGGCGCCTGGCGGCCGATATCGAGGTTTTCGGCGACCGTGAGCCCGGTGAAGATGCGCCGCTCCTCGGGCACATAGCCGAGGCCGAGGCGGGCGATCCGATGCGGCTCGGCGCCGGCGATCGCGCGCCCGGCAAAGGTTATTCGCCCGCGCGCCGGGCGCACGAGGCCGATCACGGATTTCATCGTCGTGCTTTTGCCGGCGCCGTTGCGCCCCAGCAGCACCAAAACCTCGCCGGCGCCGCAAGTGAAGGAAATCCCGTGCAGGATCTGCGCCCGGCCGTAGAAACTGGTCAGATCCTCGACCGCGAGCAAGGGTGTTTCCGCCGTCATCGTCAATGCCCGCCGCTGGTCGCGCCCGAGCCGAGATAGACCGCGCGCACCTTGGCATCGGCGCGGATCTCGGCGCCACTTCCCTCCGCGATCAGCCGACCGCGATCAAGCACCAGGATGCGGTCGGCGACCCCGAACACCACATCCATGTCGTGCTCGGTGAACAGGACCGCGATCGCGCGCTCGCTGGCGAGGCGGCGGGTGAGGTCCATCAGCCC
>JAJYXY010000094.1 GCA_021801465.1 Pseudomonadota bacterium | reverse complement strand
GGCGATCGGCGCCAAGACCGAGAGCACCTTGGCGAGGCGCGCCGGCTCGTTCCCCACCCAATCCTTCTGCGGCGCAAGGCGGATGCGCGCGCCATTGGCGCCGCCGCGAAGATCAGAGCCGCGGAAGGTCCGCGCGCTGTCCCACGCGGTTGCGACCAGTTCGCTGACGCCAAGCCCGCTCGCCGCGATGCGCGCCTTGACCGCGGCGATATCGTAATCGCGGCGGCCGGGCGGGATCGGATCCTGCCAGATCAGATCCTCTTTCGGCACGTCGGGGCCGAAATAGCGCGCTTTCGGCCCCATGTCGCGATGGGTGAGCTTGAACCAGGCGCGCGCGAAAACTTCCGAGAAATACGCCGGATCCTTATAGAATCGCTCTGCAATCGGGCGATAGATCGGGTCCATCTTCAACGCCATGTCGGCATCCGTCATGATCGGATTGCGTCGGATCGAGGGGTTGAAGGCATCGACGGGCTTGTCTTCCTCGCGGATCCCGATCGGCTCCCATTGCCAAGCACCGGCGGGGCTTTTCTTCAGTTCCCACTCGTAATTCAGAAGGAGATGGAAATAGCCATTGTCCCACTTCGTCGGATGGGTGGTCCAGGCGCCCTCGATGCCGCTGGTGATCGCATCCGGCCCGGCGCCGGTGCCGCTCGGATTGCGCCAGCCAAGCCCCTGCTCCTCGAGATCCGCCGCCTCCGGCGCCGGGCCGAGGCGCGTCGCATCGCCATTGCCATGCGCCTTGCCGACGGTGTGGCCGCCGGCGGTGAGCGCCACCGTCTCCTCATCGTTCATCGCCATGCGCTCGAACGTGACGCGGACATCCTGGGCGGTCCGCAGCGGATCGGGATGGCCGTCAACGCCCTCGGGATTGACGTAAATCAGCCCCATTTGCACAGCGGCGAGCGGGTTATCCAAGGAGGCGCGATCATCGTTTCCATAGCGCTGGGCGCTTTGCGCGAGCCATTCCTTCTCGCCGCCCCAATACGTATCTTTTTCCGGATGCCAGATATCCTCGCGCCCGAAGCCAAAGCCAAACGTCTTCAATCCCATCGATTCATAGGCGATGGTGCCGGCAAGGATGATGAGATCCGCCCAACTCACCGCGTTGCCGTATTTCCTCTTGAGCGGCCACAAAAGGCGGCGCGCTTTGTCGAGGCTGACATTGTCGGGCCAGGAATTGAGCGGCGCGAAACGCTGATTGCCGTGCCCGGCGCCACCGCGCCCGTCGGCGATGCGATAGGTTCCCGCCGAATGCCAGGCGAGCCGGATCATCAGCCCGCCATAATGCCCCCAATCCGCCGGCCACCAATCCTGGCTGTCGGTCAAAAGCGCGTGGAGATCACGTTTCAGCGCCGCGATATCGAGCGTCTTCAACGCCTCCCGATAGCTGAACCCGGCGCCCAGGGGATTGGTTTTGGTGTCGTGCTGATGCAGGATGTCGAGATTGAGGGCGTTCGGCCACCAAGTCATCACCTGGTCGCGAAAAGCGGTGTTGCCGCCATGCATCACCGGGCATTTGCCAGCCGCTGTGGCGCGATCTCCATCCATGACATTGACCTCCGTGTCAAAAACGCCGCGCGGCCACCCTGCCGCGTTCGTCGCTGCGGCGCCAGTGTGGCAAAGGCCTTGGGTGGCACGCCAACGAAATTTCTTGGCGAGCGCCATCGACCCAAGCGATGACGCGAAAGCGTTTCCCCACCCACCCTGGTTTCGCTACCTTTTCGCGCGATCTTTGGGGAGAAACCACGCCATGACCGCCCTCCGGCCCGTCACCGTGCTCGACACGCATGAGGTTTTCAACCAGCCGCCGCCGCTCGAAAATAGCAATCTTTTCACCAGCGACCGCGCCTTGATGGACGCGGTGGCAAACGCCGGCGGCGCCCGCCATGAGGCACGGCTCGCCGCCCTCGGCGCGCGCGCCGGCTCGGCGGACGCCATCGCCTGGGGTATCGCCGCTGAGCGCAACCCGCCGGTCTTGGAAAATTTCGACCGCTTCGGCCAGCGCATCGACGAGGTCACCTTCCACCCCGCCTATCACCAGTTGATGGCGCTCGGCCTCGAAAGCGGCTTTGCGAAGCTCGCCTGGGACGGGACGGAGGCGGGCCATGTCGCCCATGCCGCCATCCTCACCCTCACCGGCATGGTCGATCCCGGCACCAGTTGCCCGATGACGATGACCTACGCCGCCATCCCCAGCTTGCGCGCCGAACCCGCGGTCGCCGCCGTTTGGGTGCCGCGCATCCTCGCCGGCCGCTACGATCCCGCTTCGCGCCCGGCCGCGGAAAAAGCCGGGGTCACGATCGGCATGGCGATGACCGAGAAACAGGGCGGCTCCGATGTCCGCGCCAACACCACCCGCGCCGAAAAAATCGCGGACGGGAACTGGTATCGCCTCACCGGCCATAAATGGTTCTGCTCGGCGCCGATGTCTGATGCGTTTCTCACGCTCGCCTATGCCAAAGACGGCCTCACCTGCTTTCTCGTCCCGCGCTGGCTGCCCGATGGCACGCGCAACGCCGGATTTCGCATCATCCGCCTCAAGGACAAGCTCGGCGATCGCGCGAACGCCTCCTCGGAAATCGACTATCATGGCGCGCTCGCCGAACGCGTCGGCGCGGAGGGCCGCGGGATCGCGACCATCCTCCAAATGGTTCAGCACACGCGGCTCGATTGCGCCATTGGCTCGGCCGGGCAAATGCGCGCGGCGCTGGCGCAAGCGCTCTGGCACAC
>JAJYXY010000118.1 GCA_021801465.1 Pseudomonadota bacterium | reverse complement strand
CGCGCGCTCGATCGCCGCAATCACGCTCGGCGCATTGGCCGGGTCAGGCTTACCGGGCCGCGCCGGGGCGGCGAGTGCGAGGGGGAGGATCGGCAGCGCGTCCGGGAAACAGGAAAGCGCTTCCTCGGGTTCGGCGATCGCGCGGATCGGTACTCTGGCATCGACGAACAGCGCCGGATCAGCGAGGACGAAGAACGCCGGCCCCTCGGCATGGAGCGCGCGCCAGGCGCCGACGGTGATCTCCGGCCCAATCCCCGCCGGATCGCCCATCGTCAGGGCGAGGGGAAGAATTTGTTCTTTTTTGAAAAAAAGAACCAAAAAACTTTCATCCGTTGGGCAGCGCCGCAGGCACTGCCCTTTCCGAGGAAAATAGCCGCGCCGAGAAAACGGAGAAAACGTCTTTTTGCTTCTTTTTCTTCAGAAAAAGAAGTTCTTTCCTTTTCTTCATGGCCATTCAGATATGCAACGCGCGGCCGGCGACCGCGAGCGCAGCCTCTTTGACCGCTTCGCTCAGGCTCGGGTGGGCGTGCGAGGTGCGCGCGACATCTTCGGCGCTGGCGCCAAACTCGATCGCGGTGACCAGTTCGGCGATCAGGGTGCCGGCATCGGGGCCGATGATATGGGCACCGAGCAGGCGATCGGTTTTTTCGTCGGCGAGCAATTTGACGAACCCCTCGGTCTCGCCCATGGCGCGGGCGCGGCCATTCGCGGTGAAGGGGAATTTGCCGACGCGATACGCGGTGCCCGCCTCGCGCAATGCCTCCTCGGTCGCGCCGACGCAGGCCGCTTCGGGCCAGGTATAGACGACACCGGGAATGGCGCCGTAATTGACGTGTCCCGCCTGGCCGGCGAGGATTTCGGCGAGCGCGACGCCTTCTTCCTCCGCCTTGTGCGCGAGCATCGGCCCGGCGATCACATCGCCGATGGCGTAAATGCCGGCAACCGAGGTCGCGTAGTGCTCATCGGTCTTGATGCGCCCGCGCTCATCGCGCGCAACGCCGATCTCCGCCAGGCCAAGCCCCTCGACATAAGGCCGGCGGCCGATCGCAAGCAGCACGATATCGGCGCTGATCTCCTCGGCCTTGCCCCCCTTGGCGGGCTCGAGGCTCAAGATCACGGTTTTTTTCTCGACCCGCGCGCCGGTGACCTTGGTCTGGAGGCGGAATTTCATGCCTTGTTTGGCGAGGATGCGCTCGAACGCCTTGGAAATCTCGCCATCCATGGTTGGCACCAGCCGGTCGAGGAATTCGATCACCGTCACCTCGGCGCCGAGACGCCGCCAGACGCTGCCGAGTTCGAGCCCGATATAACCGCCGCCGATGACGACGAGGTGCTTCGGAACCGCATCCAACGCCAAGCCGCCGGTCGAGGTGACGATGCGCGTCTCGTCGACCTCGACGCCAGGGAGCGGCACGCTTTCGCTACCCGTGGCGATGACGATGTGCTTGGCTGCGTATTCCGCACCGTCCACCGCGACAACGCCGGGGCGGGCGATCCGCGCCGCGCCCTTGAGCCAGGTGACTTTGTTCTTCTTGAAGAGAAATTCGACGCCTTTGACATTGGCGCTCACCACCTCCTCTTTCCGCGCCTGCATACGCGCGAGATCGAGCGCAATCCCCTTGACCATCACGCCATGATCAGCGAGCGCGGATTGGGCGGCATGAAAATTCTCTGATGATTGCAGCAACGCTTTCGAAGGGATGCAGCCGATATTGAGGCAGGTGCCGCCCAAGGTCGCGCGCTTCTCGACACAGGCGACCTTGAGCCCAAGTTGTGCCGCGCGCAGGGCACAGACATAGCCACCAGGGCCGGCGCCGATGACGATGACGTCAAATGTTTCGCTCATGATCTTAAAGATCCAAAAGCAGGCGGCGCGGGTCCTCGATGCTTTCCTTGATCCGCACCAGGAACGAGACCGCCTCCTTGCCGTCGACGATGCGATGATCATAGGACACGGCGAGATACATCATCGGGCGGATCTCGATCTTGCCGGCGATCGCGACCGGCCGTTCCTGGATCTTGTGCATCCCAAGAATCGCTGATTGCGGCGGATTGAGGATCGGCGTCGACATCAGCGACCCATAGACGCCGCCGTTGGTGATGCTGAAACTGCCGCCGGTGAGTTCTTCAAGCTTGAGGGTGCCGGCATGGGCACGCTTCCCGAAATCGGCAATGGTTTTCTCGATCTCGGCAAAACCCATGCGATCGGCGTTGCGGATCACCGGCACGACGAGACCGTTCGGGCCGCCGACCGCGATCCCCATATGCACGTAATGCTTGTAGATGATGTCGTCGCCATCGATCTCGGCGTTGACGGCGGGAAATTCCTGCAGAGCGACGATGGCGGCGCGGACGAAGAAGGACATGAAACCGAGCCGCGCGCCCTGGTGCTTCTTCTCGAACGCGTCACGGTATTCGTTGCGCAATGCGATCACCGCCGAGAGATCGACCTCGTTGAAGGTGGTGAGCATGGCGGCGTTGTTTTGCGCATCCTTCAGGCGCTGCGCGATGGTGCGACGAAGGCGCGTCATGCGCACGCGTTCCTCGCCCGCTTCGAGTTCGCGTGGCGCCTTTGCCGCGGGGGCCGCTTTCGGCGCCGCCGCGCCGTTTTCGAGGAAAGCGAGCACGTCCCCCTTGGTGATGCGCCCGCCCTTGCCGGCGCCGGCGCCGATCTGCGCGGCGGTCACCTTGTTTTCGGCCATCAATTTCGCCGCCGCCGGCAGCGCTGCATGCGTCGCC
>JAJYXY010000007.1 GCA_021801465.1 Pseudomonadota bacterium | reverse complement strand
TGGGCGACCACCAGCCTCTCGCCAGGATTTGCCATCATGTATCCCGCCAAGGATTCTGATTTCCCTGCCCGCGATCGCGACCGCCAGTGATTTTTCTGCCACAGAGCAAAGCGCGGTAATGGGCGCATCGAAACGAGCTATTTCAAGAAACTCGTTGCCCAAAAGGCGAAAAACGCGCGATCCAGCTGCGGCGTAAAGTTCTTTCCCGTCGCTTGCAAGATCCTCTGCGCCCTCCAGAGACAGCGCAACCGGCGCGGCCTCTAGAAGCTGATTTGGTCTCAGCGGACCATCAAAGGGTGGGATCGTCGTTGCCGCGTCGCCGCGCCCAAATAGTCGGTCGCTGAAATGTTGCAGCGCGCGGATCATGCCGCCGTTCTCCATCGCCGATCATATTGGACGAAATCGGGATCCGCATTCGGCAAGCGATAGCGCCCTATTCGGTTATTCATGATGCCGCCGAGATATAAATACCCGCGATGCTCGCGCATCGAGGTGATCATGGGGTGGTTGACGCCGCCAAGATCCCAAAGTGACTCAAGAATCCGCCCCTGTTCATCAAATTTGATAACACAGCCCGTGTTGATATTAGGAAAAAGCCATTCATCGATAGGCAGGCGCTTGGCCATGCGACGTCGAAAACCTGGCATGCGCCAGGCAAGATCGAGAGCCGGACAGCGCATGCCAACCAAGGCAAGCCAATAATTGCCATCTGACGCCGGATTTATGTTGTCGGGATAGCCCGGGAGATTCTCGAGCACGATTTCTACGCGCCCCGCCTTCGGCCCCGCGAACCAATAGCGCTTTACCGTACAGCCCCAGGTTTCGGCAAACAGAATAGATTGTCGATCTTTGGCGATGGAAACGCCGTTGGGAAATTTCAGCCCGCGCAGAACGGTGCGTGTCGTGCCATTGCGGGGATCGTAGCAAATGATACGGCCGTTGCCACGCGCTTCCAAACCATCCACCGGCCACTCATCCATTTCATAACGCACGGTCGCCTCGGAGAAAAACACGCGCCCGTCATCAGCAATATCGAGATCATCGGCGAGACGAAGCCGGCTATCGTCATTGACCGAGCGCAAACTGCGATTGGTCTCGTCTGTCGCTTTTTCCACTTGGTGGTTTCGGGTGATGCGATAAAGACCCATGCCACCGATACACGCATAGAGCGTGCCGGCGCGATCGAACGCCATGCCGAGCGGCTGGCCGCCGATATGGGCGTATACTTCCATGCGCTCGTAATCGGGCGGAAAAAACCGAATGATGTCGCCGTGCCGTGATCCCGCGTAAAGATTATCCTCTCCGTCGAGAATGATGTCCTCTGGCGCCTCGATCCGGCCAACAGCGATCTCGCTCACATCACGCAACCGGTCATTCAACGCGAGTGGCGTGCCATTGCCTGCTGCGGTCGACGGGATCGGCGGCATCGCATGATAGGTGGGGCTCACGTAAACCTTGCTAATGATGCGCGTACGGTTTTTTACCCAACGGATATCGATCATCGCGGCGATCAGGAGGATCGCCGCCAATACCATGCGGTTGACGCCACCCGGCGCCGAAAGTGTGGTGAGGCCGTTCGTGATCAGGAGCACGATCAAGGTGCCGATCATAGCCTTGGCCACCGAACCCTTGCCGCCACCGAGGCTGATACCGCCGAGGATCGCCGCGGTAAGCACCGTGACCTCCAGCCCGACGCCGATATCGCCACCCACGGTGCCAAGACGCGCGGCGAAAAATAGCGCCCCGAGCGCGGTGAGGAACCCGCTGGCAATGTAGCATAACGCGATCGTGCGGCGGACAGGGATGCCGGAATTGAACGCTGAACGCCGAGACCCGCCGATGGCAACGATATGCCAGCCCGGCCGAAGTCGGGTCAGAAACACATGGCCGAATAGCGCGATCGCGGCGTAGACCAAAACGATGCTCGGGATGCCGAAAATCCCGCCGCCGCCGAGGAAGTTCCAGCTCGGAATATCGGGAAACGCCGCTGCGATCTGATTGGAATGGCCGAATATCAAAAGATCATAGGCGGCGCGATAGACGATCAGTGTAATCAGCGTCGTGATGAACGCGCGAAGGCGAAAATAGCCGACCAAGACGCCATTGACGGCACCGAGCAGCGCACCCGCAACCAGCGTTACCGGGATCACGCCCCAAACCGGCCAGTTGAGAACGTCGAGACAGTACAGCGCGCAAAAATCAGTAAGCGCAAACATCGAACCGATCGAAAGATCGATGCCGCCTACGATGATCACGAGAGACATGCCAAGAACGCAAAACCCGATCTCGCAGGCCTGGCGCGCTGTGTCGGCGAGGCCTGCGGCGGAGAGAAAGCCCGGTATGGCTCTGCTGAGCGCGACCGCGACGATGATAAGCACGATGGCGGGAATGGCGGTTTCGGTCCATCGTTTGGAAAGAATTTCGCCCACCAAATGATCTGGCCAAAGACGATAGCGCAGACGAATAAGGCTTTCGCTCATGATATTTTCCGTACGTCGCCGAGGAAAATGAAGAATAGGCTGCGCCGGCGACGATCACCGGTGCGCCATCTCACGATCTATTTTGCATTGCGCTCAGGCTCCAGCATGTCCCAGGCGCGTCGGCATTGGCTTTCGTGATTGGGATCAGCGTGGTGTAGATCGAGCTTTTGACTTCGCCCGGTTTCATTCCGGAATCGAGCAGCCATTTAATCATCGCCGCCATATCGGATGCTTGCGTCGGAACGTCATAGCTCATATCGAGATCGAACGCGCCAGACTTCACCTGGTCACAGGCGCCGCGCGTCTCGCCGCCGCCCGACGTCGCGAGATAGAGTTTCCCCGTCAGCCCAGCTTCTTTCACCGCCGCCGCGGTGCCGATATCCATCCCATCCCAGAAACCGACGATGCCGCAGATATCGGGGTGCTGCTTGAGGACGGTTTGCGTGATCGCCTTGGCTTTGGCCGCATCCCAATCGGCCGCCTGGCTGGAGACGACCTGAATTTCAGGATGCTTGGCGAGGATATTTTCAACGCCCTTCAGCGTATAAGCACTTGCCGCTGCCGAGAGCGCGCCCTGGACGATCGCGATCTTATTCGATTTTCCGTGGCAAGCCTCGACAACCGCTTCTGTATCACGCTCACCGATCTCGATCCAGTTGGCACCCACGAAAGCGGTGCTGCGATAGGCAGAGCCCATATTGATCTGGATGACGTAGATGCCTTCTTTCTCCGCCCTTTGCAGCAATTTCGCATAGGTCTGCACGTCGGGATTATGAATGATCATCACCGCCGGCTTTTCGGAAATCAGGGTGGTGACGGCCTGCGCGCCGGCATTGGTGCTCCAGTTGGGATCGCGCACCTCGACCTTAACGCCATAGGGCGCCAGTTGCTGCTTTACGCCAGCGAACCATCCCTCGGTGAGATCGAAATTCATCGCAACCGGCACATAGGCAACGACTTTGCCCGCCAATGCCTTGGTAAACTGCGCCTGGAATGGTTCATCCAGCCCTTGTTGCGCGTTTGCCGGCAGATTTCCCGCCAAGGCCAGCATGCCCAAACCGGCGATCGCCGGCATTATTTTTTTCATAAGCCCAGTCATGGCGTCCTCCCTTGATGTGCCAATGTCGAGTTTTCGTTTTCTCAGATATCGCCTTGCTGCGCCGTCTCCTCGTTGCGGGGGTTGAGGAAGGAGTCGGTCATGATGGCGATCAGAAGCACGAGACCCTTGATCAGGTTCTGCGCGGAATAAGAGAGATCCATGATCGTCATCGCGTTCAGCATGGTGCCGATCAGCAATGTTCCGATGATCACGTTCACGATCCCGCCCCGCCCACCGGAGAGACCAATGCCGCCGAGAACGACAACCAGAATGACGTCATAGATCAGGGTCGAGTTATAGATCCTCGTTGGCATGCTGTTGACCGATGCGGCAAGAACAATGCCGGCAAACACGCCGACGAGCGATGCCATGACATATTGCAAAACGACGACTGGCCGCGCGGGAAGCCCGGCGATACGCGCGGCATTCGGGTTGTCGCCGATGGCATAGACAAAGCTGCCCAATCGGGTTTGTCGGAGAAACAGTGCAAGCACGATCGCGGCAAAGCCGAACATGACGATCGGCACTGGCACGCCCGCGACCCTTCCCTGGCCGAGGATGGTCAAGGCGTTCATCCCCGGGCTCCATTGCACGACATCGAGCTTAAAGAGAGCTGCTTGTCCGAGACCCGCGAGAAACAATCCGCTCGCCAACGTCGCAAACAGCGACGGCACTTCTGCGTATGCGATCAGCCATCCGTTGACGAGACCGAGCGCGAGGCCAAGTGCGAAAGCAGCGATCAGGGCGAGAGAGAGCGTATGCCCATTCTGCACCATCTGTAAAACGAGACCGGGCGGCACCGCGAGCGCGGCGATGAGCGACAAATCGATGCCGCGGCCGATCACAACCACCGCCATCCCAAGCCCAAGAATGCCGAGCACCGCGACGTTTTGCAAAAGCGTCAGCATATTGTCGGGGGTGAGGAAGCCGTGCAGCGACAGCGAGAAGATGAGGAATAAGACCAAGAAAAGAGCGAAGACGATCGTCTGCTGGCTGGGACGAAACAATCCCCCCCTCGCGCGCCGCACACGCGCGGCGCTTGGGCTGCGCCCGCTTTCCCCGCGGGGGCTTTTCTCAGCTTTGGTCACCGCGTTTCCCCGTTTTGCCTCATCCGCGAGGTCTTATTTAAGCCGTGGATTCTTCTTCGGCCCTTGCGATACTGGCGTATTCCAGAATCGGTTGCAATATGCAAGCGCGAGGCGCCGTTCGCCGCGGCCGCGCCATCTCGCAGCCGAATCCAGGGGCCCGACCCAGGGCCGCGATCGGTGCGTGCGTTACCTTCTCGCGAGATGCTTCGCGAGGGCTTCGATGATGTTTTCGAACATCGCGCTCGTCAGGCGGCGGGTTGAGGTATTGTAGCGCGAGACATGATAGCTATTGGCGAGCCGCAAACCATCGGGCAGGTCGTGGATGGCGCCGTGGCGAAAGCGAAAGCGCGCCAGGGGCACGCCATAGGCCTTGAGTACGGCAGCGTGGGCGACGACGCCGAGCGCGAGCACCGCTTCGAGGCGCATCATGTTTTTCAATTCCGCGACCAGAAATCGGTTGCAAGCCTTGATTTCCGCAGGCTGCGGGAGGTTGACGGGGGGCGCGCAGCGAACGGCGTTGACGATGCGACAATCGCGCAGTTGCAGCCCGTCATCGGGGCGTGCATCATAGGTTCCCTCCGCGAAGCCGAAGCGGCGCAGGGTTTCATAGAGTAAAATCCCGGCATAATCGCCGGTGAAGGGGCGGCCGGTGCGGTTGGCGCCGCGCAGACCGGGTGCGAGGCCGACGACGAGAAGGCGTGCGTCGCGCCCGCCAAAGCCGGGAACCGGGGCGTTGAACCAGCCGGGCTCGGCGGCGCGGTTCCCCTCGCGATAGGCGACGAGGCGCGGGCAGAGCGGGCAGTCGCGTTCGGGTTCACCCGAGTCGCTCGCGAGGATATCCATCGTCTCCGCCTTGAATCAGGTCTCGTCGTGCGTTGGCAGGTCGCGGCCGGGCGGGCGGGCGCGCGGCTCGGTCTGGCGGCGGGTGAATTCCGGGGCGATATCGGCGATTTCGATGAATTGGTCGGCCTGGCGGCGCAGCTCGTCGGCGACCATCGGCGGGCTGGTGCGGATCGAGGAGACGACGGAGACGCGCACGCCCCGGCGCTGCACCGCTTCGACCAGGCGGCGGAAATCGGCATCGCCGCTGAAAAGAACGGCGTGATCGATGCGCGGGCTCAATTCCAGCATGTCGATCGCGAGTTCAATATCCATATTGCCTTTGATCCGGCGCCGGCCAGAGGCGTCGGTGAACTCCTTGGCGGGTTTGGTCACCAGCGTGTAGCCGTTATAAGCGAGCCAGTCGGTCAGCGGCTTCAGGGGGGAATATTCTTCCGTCTCCAACAGCGCCGAGTAGTAATAGGCGCGGATCATGTTCGAGCGGGTGCGGAAAAATTCGAGCAGGCTCCGGTAATCGACATCGAAGCCGAGATTGCGCGAAACCGAGTAGAGGCTGGCGCCATCGATGAACAGGGCCAAGCGTTCGGAGGCAACGAAATTCATGAGGCTAAAACCTTTCCTTACTGTAATGGGTCGTCGCGTGACGCAAGACTGTCATCTTACGCGCACGCCGCTTACACGAAAAGAGCCGGGGGCACGGCGATGGGTGATATGATTCTGGTCGCGCTCGGTGCCAATCTCCCCGGCCCCGATGGGGCGCCACCCGACCAGACCGTGGCGCGCGCCCTGGCCCAGGTTGCCGCGATCCCGGGCCTTGCGCTGGTCGCGGCCTCGCCCTGGTATGAGACGGCGCCGATGCCGCCTTCTGGCCAGCCGCCCTTTATCAATGGCGTCGCGCGCTTGGCTGGAACGATCGCGCCGGAGGTGCTGTTGGCCGCCTTGCAGGCGATCGAGGCGCGGTTCGGCCGGGTGCGAAGCGTCGCCAACGCGGCGCGGACGCTCGATCTCGACATCATCGACATCGATGGCCTCCGCTGCGCCGGGCCGGACCTGATTTTGCCGCATCCGCGCGCGCATGAGCGGGCTTTCGTCTTGGTGCCGCTCGCCGATGTCGCGCCGGAATGGCGGCATCCGCTTTTGGGCAAAAGCGCAGGCGCGCTTTTGGCCGGCTTGCCCCCCCAGCCGATCCGAAAATGGCCGGCGGAGGGGGTGCGCGCCGGCTGACGCGGGCAGAGGCGAAACGTGATGCTGCGGGCCGCGATCAGCGACCCAAGGCATCACACCGCGCTCAGCGAAAGGCTCGCCGAGGCCGGCGGCGCGGCATTCGCGCGCTGTGCCGCGAGCCCTTCGATCATGTTGCGGTTGACCTCGATCAGCGGGTCGAGCGACAGCCCCTCCGTCATCGCGCGGGTGCTGTAACGCATCGCCCAGAAGCCGAGTTCGGTGAGGTTGCGTTTGAGATCGTCGGGGAGCTGGTTGGTCTCGAGTGAGAGATCCTTGACGATCGCCGACCAGACCCGCTGGTTGAGAAAAAGCGCCGCGATGCGGGTCTTGGCGTCGGCGCCGCGGGCTTTGGCGAGTTCGGCGTTGGTGTTGGTGAAAATGAGGATTTCGTTGTCTTGCGGGGTTGCCGTGGCGCGGCGGGCGGTTTCGTAGTGCGCGAGCGTACGGTTCATCATCTGTCTCCGTTTTCCATCCTGGAACGCGCGGAAGACGGCCGGGCCCTTGGCCCGGCCGCCGGCTTACGGTGGTTACTGGAACAGGTTCAAGAGAACCTGCGGCTGGGCATTGGCGATCGAGAGCGTGCGGATGGCGAGCTGCTGCTTGGTTTGCAGGGCGTTGAGCTGCGCGCTTTCGCTGGCCATGTTGGCGTCGATCAAGGCGCCATTGCCGGTGGTGAGCGAGGTGGAGAGGGAGTTGGTGAAATTCAGCATCCCCGTCACCTCTTGCTGATTGGCACCAATGGTGGCGGCGATGCCGTTCATCGTCGTGACGGCGCTTTGGACGATGGTGATCGCCGCCTGCCCGCCGCTGAGCGTGGTTCCCGTGACGCCGGCCTCGCCAGCGGTCCCTGTGTCGGCGGTCACCAAAGCCCCGGCAGCGAAGGCCACCGGCGCGGTTGCGGTGCCGATACCCTGGAATGCTGCTTCGGCTATGGCGCTGCTGCCGGATCCGCTCATCGCGAGCCCGTTGCCGGTGATCGTCAGCGCGCCGCTATTGCTGAGCGAGGCAGCGAAGCCTTGTTGCTGAAGGCTGCTGATCAGCGAACCAACCGCTGCCATCGGCGAGGTTGTCGAACTCATCATGACATTGATGAGCGTGTTGGTGCCGGTGGACGTAGCGCCGAGCGTGAAGCCGCTGGGGGCGGCCACCGGGCCGCTAGTTGCGCCCGCAGTCTGGAATTCGAAGACGTAATTGTTGGTGAGCGTCGTGCCGCTCGCGTTCACCGAGTTGGTCGCGATTTGCAAATAATCGCCAGCCTTCGGCGAGTAGCTGCTGCTGAAGCTGAACTGCGCCCCGCCGGCGGAAGCGGTGAGGTTGGTGAGGCCGAGCTGCCCCGTCATCGAGGTATTAGATCCAGTGAGCTGGCTTTTAACCTGGAGCTGTCCGCCAGCATTGATCGAATCCTGGATGTTAACATAGGTAAAATTGACGCCCGCGTCGCTGCTCGAGGCCAGCAGGTTGACCCCGTTGAAGGTCGCGTTGTTGGCAAAATTGTCTATATTCTTCAGAATATTGCTGATCTGGGTATCCATCGTCGACGACGAGATGCCAGTCTGCTGCGCTTGCGTCACCGTGTTTTGCAGTGTCGCGAGCTGGCTCGAAATCTGTGAGCCGGCGGCGGCGGCAACCCCGAGCACCGAATTGGCGAAGGAGATATTGTCCTGCACCGCGGTCAAGCCGGAGATGTTCGCCTGCAGCGTCTGCGAGATCGAATAGACGGCCGGGTTGTCACTCGCGCTGCCGACGAGAAGGCCGGACGAGATGACGTTCTGGGTGTTGTTGAGGGATTCCTGCGTCGCGTTGAGGGATTGCAACGCCGCTAGGGCGCCGACATTGGTGTTGATAGAGAATGACATCGCTGTGTCTCCTTTTTGTGAGCAACGCGGCGAACATGGAACAAAATGTTTAAGGGAATGTTTATAAAAATGCGTCACAATCCCACAAAATGAGGATCGGCGCGAAAATCGCCTCACGCCGGGGATATGGGCGCCAAAGGGCGCCATGAGAGGAGCATAATCAATGTCGGGCATCGCCGGATATGCGCCCATTCCGATGTATGAGGCTTACATCAAGAATGAGACGAAATACGCCAACGCCGCCGCCAAGGCCGATCCGGCGACGCAATCCACGCTCGCCTATTTCCAGAAAAACGCTGCCTCGATCACCACGCCCCAGGCGCTGTTGAAAAATTATCGCGTGCTGCAAGTGGTGCTCGGCGCCTTCGGTCTTGGCGGCCTGATCAATGAACAGGGTATCCTGAAGCAGCTTCTCACCCAGAACCCGATGGCGAAAACCTCACTCGTGCAGCAAATGGCCAACCCCGCCTATTTGCAATTCGCCAACGTGATGGCGAACTGGAACCCGCCGCCGCTCTCGAATTCAAAAACCGTGAGCCAGATCGTCGGCAATTACGTCATCAACCAGTTCGAGGCCGGCAGCAACCAGCAAATGCCGGGGATGCAGGCGGCGCTTTATTTCACCCGCAATATCGGCGCGGTGACGACGATCCCGGAATTGATGTCAGACAGCACCCTGCTCGGCGTCGCGGAGACCGCGCTCGGCCTGCCGATGCAATTCGGCCTTTTGAGCTATTCCCAGCAAGTGGGCATCCTGAGCCAGAAGCTCAACCTCAAGAATTTCCAAAGCACGAGCTATGTCAACCAGTTCGTGCAAAAATACCTGGTCATGAACCAAGAAAGCAGCGCAAGCAGCGCAACCACCAGCCCCGCCGTCAACCTGATCGGCGCCAGCAGCATGAGCAGCAGCACCACCGACCCGCTGGTCAACCTGATCGCCTGAGGCCGCTCAGGCGCCCGAAGCCCCCCGCAGAACCCGCCCGGCAACCGCGTCGAGCTTCGCCATCAAGGCCGGATCGCGCGCCTCAGGCGCGGTGATGAGGGCGTGATCGAGGGCGTGATCGCAGCCGGCCGGGCAAACCGCCCGCGCGCCCGCGAGCCTCGGCACCAACGCGGAAACCAGGCCGCGCGCGTGCTCGGCATTGTCCAACAGCACCCGCACCACCGCCTCCACCGTCACATGATCATGCTCGGGGTGCCAGCAATCATAATCGGTAACCATGGCGACGGTCGCGTAACACATCTCCGCCTCGCGGGCGAGCTTCGCCTCCGGCATATTGGTCATGCCGATCACACTCGCGCCCCATTGGCGGTAAAGCGCGCTTTCGGCCTGGGTGGAGAATTGCGGCCCTTCCATGACGAGATAGGTGCCGCCGCGGGTGATCGGAAGCCGCAAGCCGCGCGCCGCGTCGGCCAGCGCATCGCCAAGACGCGCGCAGACCGGATGCGCCATCGAGACATGGGCGACACAGCCCTCGCCGAAAAAACTCTTCTCGCGGGCGAAGCTGCGGTCGATGAACTGATCGACGATGACGAAATGGCCGGGCGGCAAATCTTCGCGCAAACTCCCGACGGCAGAGAGCGAGATCACATCGGTGCAGCCGGCGCGCTTTAAGGCATCGATATTGGCGCGGTAATTGAGATGGCTCGGCGACAGGCGATGGCCACGGCCATGGCGCGGCAGAAACACACAGGCAACCCCCGCAAGCCGGCCGAAGAGCAGCTCATCCGAGGGCGCGCCCCACGGCGTCTCGATCTTGTGCCAGCGCCGCGCCTCGAGCCCGGCAATGTCATAAAGCCCAGACCCGCCGATGATGCCGATCACCGGCTCTCTTTGTGCCACCACGGCATCACCCTCCTTGCCGAACCCAACGCGCCGAATCCAAGGCGCCGAATCGGGTATGCGCCCGCATGCGGTTTTCGCCCAAAGCCGCCCGCGTGGTCAAATCCCGCCGCCACGATGGCCGCCCGCCTCTGTCATATGCCCACCTCTGTCATATGCTTGTCTCTTGACAGAGAGGCCGCCGGGGCAGACAGAATGAGGCATGGAAAATGAGGTTGAAACGCGGCTTTGCGCTTGACGGCCGCGCGATGGAAGGCAATGGCTCCGCCGTCACCGTCCGCGCTGTTGCGGCGACGACGAATGGAGCAGCCGTGATGCCCGCAAATCCTCCCGCCCCTTCGCGCCGGCTGCATGTCGTCACCTGGGGCTGTCAAATGAACGCCTATGACAGCACCCGGATGGCCGATGTTCTGGCGCCGCTCGGCTTCGGCCCGGCGCGTTCGGCCGAGGACGCCGATATGGTGATCCTCAACACCTGCCATATCCGCGAACACGCGACGGAAAAGCTTTTTTCCGAACTCGGCCGGCTGCGCCGCCTGAAAGACGCGCGCCGCGCCGCCGGCGGGCGGATGATCCTTGCCGTCGCCGGCTGCGTCGCCCAAGCCGAGGGGGCGGAGATTCTGCGCCGCGCGCCCTATGTCGATATCGTGCTCGGGCCGCAGACCTATCATCGCCTGCCGGCGATGATCGCCGAGGCCGATCGCGCCGGGCGGGCGGTGATCGCGACCGACTTCCCGCCCGAGAGTAAATTCGATCATCTGCCGGAAGCGGCGCAGCCGGCGGGTGTGGCCGCGTTCCTCGCGATCCAGGAGGGGTGCGATAAATTCTGCAGCTTCTGCGTCGTCCCCTATACGAGGGGGGTGGAGGCCTCGCGCCCGGCGGCAGCCGTGCTCGCGGAAGCCCGCGCCCTGGTCGCGGGTGGGGCGCGGGAGATCACCCTTCTCGGCCAAAACGTCAATGCCTGGCACGGCGAGGCACCCGGCGGCGGCGAATGGCGCCTCGCGCGGCTCCTTTACGCCCTCGCCGAAATCCCTGGTCTCACCCGGCTCCGCTATACCACCTCGCACCCGCGCGACATGGACGATGATTTGATCGCGGCGCACGGCGCATTGCCGGCGCTGATGCCGTTTTTGCACCTTCCCGTGCAATCGGGGGCCGATCGCATCCTCGCCGCGATGAACCGCCGCCACACCGCTGCCGATTACCGCCGCATCATCGAGCGGCTGCGCGGCATCCGGCCGGATATCGCGCTTTCATCCGATTTCATCGTCGGCTACCCCGGCGAGACGGCAGCCGAGTTCGCGGCGACCCTCGCGCTCGTGCGAGAGATCGGCTTCGCCCAGGCCTATAGCTTCAAATATTCGCCCCGCCCCGGCACCCCCGCCGCAAGCGCCGCCGACCAGGTGGCCGAGCCCGAAAAAGAAGCGCGGCTGGCCGCCCTTCAGGATCTCCTCGCCGCCCAGCAACAGGCTTTCAACGCCGGCCAGGTCGGGCGGCGGCTTTCCGTTCTGATCACTGGCCGCGGCCGCCATCCCGGCCAGATCGCCGGCCGCAGCCCCTATCTCCAGGCGGTCCATCTCACGGCCCCCGAGCGCTTGATCGGCCAGGAGATCGACGTCACCATCGCCGCCGCCGGGCCGCGCTCGCTCGCCGGGGTCTCGCCCAGCACGCATGAGGAGCATGCCGCCGCTTGAGCCATTCGCCCCCCACCCTCGCCGCCGCCGGCGACAAGCCCGTCACCCTTCATTTCGCGGACAACGCTCTGCTCTCGCTCCTCCTTGGCGAGCATGACCGCCATTTGGTGCGGCTGGAAAAGGGGCTCAATGTACGGCTCGCCTGCCGTGGCAACCGTGTCGCGATCACCGGCGCGCCTGAGCGGGTGGAGCGGGCGCAGGCGGCACTCTCGGGGCTTTACCGACGGCTGGAGGGCGGCCAAACGGTGGGCGGCGCCGAGATTGAGGCGGCGATTCGCTTGGCCGTGCCCGAGGCCGACCCGCGCCTTCCGCTCGCCGACCTGCCGGCGATCCGCACCCGCCGCGGCGCGGTCGGGCCGCGCAGCGCCGGGCAGCTCCGCTATATCGAACTTCTTGCCAATGCCGAGGCGGTATTTGCCATCGGCCCCGCCGGCACTGGCAAAACCTATCTCGCCGTCGCCCAAGCCGTCGCCATGCTGCAATCGGGCCGTGTCGACCGCATCGTGCTTTCGCGCCCCGCCGTAGAGGCGGGCGAACGGCTCGGGTTTTTGCCCGGCGACCTCAAGGAAAAAGTCGATCCCTATCTCCGCCCGCTCTATGACGCGCTCAATGACATGATGCCGGCCGAACAGGTGACCCGGCGCCTGGCCAGCGGCGAGATCGAGGTCGCCCCGCTCGCCTTCATGCGCGGGCGCACCCTCGCCCACGCTTTCGTCATTCTCGATGAGGCGCAGAACGCAACGCCGGTGCAAATGAAAATGTTCCTCACCCGCATGGGGGAGGGCTCGCGGATGGTGATCACCGGCGATCCGACCCAGATCGATCTCCCGTCTGGCCAGCGCTCGGGGCTTTTGGACGCGATGGAGATTTTGGCCGGCATCGAGGGGATCGCCTTCGCCCATTTCACCGCCGACGACGTCGTGCGCCATCCCCTGGTCGCGCGCATCGTCGCGGCCTATGACGAGCATCATGGGCAAAGATCGAAAGCCTAGCCCCGCTTCGGCGGGGCACCCTATTGCTTCTACGGCGACCGGGCTCGAAATCGTCGTCGCGGCGCCGGCTTGGCGGCGTTTGGTGCCGCGCGCCGAGGCGCTCGCCCGCCGCGCCGGGGCGATCGCCGGGGCGGGGCTCGGGCCTGGGGTAAGCGTCGTTCTCGCCGATGACCGCACGCTGCGGCGGCTCAATGCCCGCCATCGTGGCCGCGATAAGCCGACGAATGTGCTGAGTTTTCCAACCTCGGGCGGCGGCGAGGTGATCTTGGCGCTCGGCGTCGTCCGCCGCGAGGCACAAGCGGCGGGGCGGCGCCCGTCGCATCATCTCGCCCATCTGATCATCCATGGCGTGCTGCATCTCGCCGGCTATGACCATCATCATCCCGGTGACGCGCGGCGAATGGAGCTGCGCGAGGCGCGCCTTCTTCATCGTCTGCGCGTCCCCAACCCGTGGCGGCTGGCATGATGGCGACCGCGCGCGCGCTTTGGCAGGGTATGCGTGGCCTTTTCGGCTGGCGCGGCGCCGAACATTCGGTGCGCGCCTCGATCGCCGAGTTGGTGCAGGAAGCGGCGGAGGCGCCGGTTACGCCCGGCGTCCTGCCCGAGCTCGACCGTCAAGAGCGGGTGCTGATCGCCAATGTGCTGCGGCTCCGCGGCGCCACCGCCGATGACGTGATGGTGCCGCGCGCCGATATCGTCGCGCTGCCGCTCGATATCGGTCATGACGAGCTGCTCGCCGTCATCCGCCGCGAGGGGCATTCGCGGTTCCCCGTCTATCGCGACCAGCTCGATGACATCGTCGGCATGGTGCATATCAAGGACGTCTACGCCGCCGAAACCCCGCGTGAGAATTTTACCCTGGAGAAAATCCTCCGCCGGCCGCTGCTGGTTGCGCCGCAAATCCCAGTCCTCGATCTTTTGTTGCAAATGCGCCAGGCGCGGATGCATCTCGCCCTCGTCGTCGATGAATATGGCGGGATCGACGGGCTGGTGACGATCGAGGATCTGGTCGAGACCATCGTCGGCGACATCGCCGACGAGCATGATGACGAGCAGAAAAAGCTGCTCGTCGAACGCGCCGATGGCGCTCTCGATATCGACGCCCGCTTGCCGGTCGAGGAGTTCGAGGCGGCGCTCGGCCCGGTGCTGACCGAGGATGAGCGTAATGCCGATATCGATACCGTGGGCGGCCTGGTGTTCACGCTCGCCGAGCGCGTGCCGGCGCGCGGCGAGGTGATCAGCCACCCCTCGGGGATCGAGTTCCTCGTGGTCGATGCCGATGCGCGGCGGATCAGAAGCCTCCGTGTGCGCCGCCCGGCCGGGATGCTCGCGCCCCCCCCACGCGCCGACGCCGACATGGACGCGGGCACCTTGCCCGCCCCACCCTCATCCCCCGCCGCGAGCGCCGCCCCGCACTGAGGCAAGATCGCCCTCTCGCCGTGCCTCGATCCGCTGCCAGATCGCGGCGGCGAGGTTGGTGCCGTCAAACCGCGCGATTTCCTGAATCCCGGTCGGCGACGTCACGTTGATTTCGGTGAGCCAGTCGCCGATCACGTCGATGCCGACGAAAATCAGCCCGCGTTCGCGAAACATCGGGCCGATACGCGCGCAGATTTCGCGCTCGCGGGCGGTAAGCCGCGCCGCCTCCGGCCGCCCGCCGACATGCATGTTCGAGCGCGCCTCGCCCGCCGCCGGCACGCGGTTGATCGCCCCCATTGGCTCGCCATCGACAAGAATGATGCGCTTGTCGCCGGCGCGCACCGCCGGCTCATAGCGCTGCACCATCAGCGGCTCGCGCGAGGCCGCGAAATGCCATTCCAAGAGGGCGGCGAAATTCTCGTCATCGGGGCGGATGTGAAAGACGCCGGCGCCGCCATTGCCAAAGAGCGGTTTAACGATGATGTCGTGGTGGGTTGCGCGAAAGCCGCGAATCGCCTCGAGATTCCAGGCAATCATGGTCGGCGGCATGAGATCGGGAAAATGCATCACGAGCAGCTTCTCCGGCGCATCGCGCACCGCCTTTGGGTCGTTCACGACCAGGGTTCGCGGATGGATGTGTTCAAGGAGGTGGGTCGCGGTGATATAGGCCATATCGAAGGGTGGATCCTGGCGCATCAGAACCACGTCCATGCTCGCAAGATCGATCCAGGCGGCGGCACCGGCGGTGAAATGATCGCCGACGCGGCGGCGGACCGAAACCGGACGGGCGAGCGCGCGCAGCACGCCGCCTTCGAGCACCAGGTCGCGCACATCGTAATACCAGAACGCATGCCCGCGAGCCTCACCCTCGAGCATCAGGGCAAACGTAGAATCACCCTCAATGTTGAGACTTTCGATCGGGTCCATCTGCACGGCGATTTTCATCGTGGTCCTGATCCTTCACTATTTTCTTCTTTTGCCTTCCTCGAACCGGCAATTTGTGTCCGAGCGGGCACTGCCCAACGGGTAAAAGTTTTTTGGTTCTTTTTTCAAAAAAGAACAATTTCACCCCGAACGCGGATGGGCACGGCGCCAGACCGCGAGCAGGGCGTTGGTATCCATCGCCGTATAGCGCTCGGTCGAAGCGAGGCTAGCATGGCCGAGCAACTCCTGGATGACGCGAAGATCGGCGCCGCTCGCCAGAAGATGGGTCGCGAAGGAATGGCGCAGCGCGTGCGGCGTTGCGTGCTCGGGAAGCCCGCGGCGGCGGCGGAAATCGCGCAAAATCCGCTGCGCAACCGCCGGATTGAGCCGCCCGCCACGCGCGCCGACGAAGAGTGCTGTCCCTGGCGCGGGGCAAGGATGAAGGGCGAGCCATGCGCCAATGGCTGCGCGCACGGCAGGCAAAACCGGCACCAATCGCTCTTTCGCGCGTTTGCCGCGCACGCGAAGCGGGGCATCGCTGCCCGGGCGCGGCGCCTCTATGCAATCCAAGCCGAGTGCCTCGGCGATGCGCAAGCCGCAGCCATAGAGCAGGGAAAACAGCGCGACATCGCGCGCCTCGCGCGACGCCGTCTGCGCCTCTTCACCGATCTCATCAGCGATCAGTAGCGCCTGCGGCTCGCTCAAGGCCCGCGGCAAAGCATGTTTGCCGCGTGGCCCGGCGAGCAGAGCGATTTGGCTATTTTCGACCCCGTATCTTTTCCCCAGGAAGCGAAAAAAACTGCGCAACGCCGAAAGCCGCCGGCCGCGGGTCGCAGCAGTGATCCCGGCACCCGCCGCCTCGGCGAGCCAGGCACGAAAATCGGCGAGACGAAGATCGGCAAGCGCCGCGAGGTCTGGCTCGGCACCATGATGGCGGGTGATAAAGCCCAAGAATCCGGCCAGATCCTGGCCATAGGCGCTGAGGGTCGCCGGTGCGACGCGGCGCTCATCGGCAAGCCAGGCGCACCAGGCTGCGCGCACGGCTTCGGCGTTCGCGGGGGCAATGGATCGCGTGGCGATCGGCTCGGACATCATGCGCTGACGATAGGCGAAGGGGCATGGCGGCGAAAGGGCGCGCGGCTTGCGATCATCCGCCCTCGGCGAGTAAGGCCTGCCATTCCGCCTCGCTCAGGGTTTTGACACCGAGTTCGGCCGCCCGCCGTGCTTTCGACCCCGCTTCCTCGCCGAGCACGACATAATCGGTGCGGCGCGAGACACTATCCGTCACCCGGGCGCCGAGCGCCTCGGCGCGCGCCTTGGCCTCGGCGCGGGTCATGGTGGCGAGGCTGCCGGTGAAGACGACCAGCTTGCCGGCGATCGGCGAGGCGGCGGCGCTGGCGAGCGTGGCGTCCTCGATTTCGAGCAGTGAAGCGAGCTCGTCGAGCACCGCGCGGTTGCGCTCTTCGGCGAAGAAATCGACCAGTTCTTCGGCGATCGCCGGGCCGATGCCGAGAATATTGCCCAACGTGCTGCGCGCCTCCGAGCCCACCACCTGCGCCGCCTGCATTTCCGCCCGCCAGTGCGCGAAACTGCCGTAATGGCGGGCGAGGAGCTTTGCCGTGGTCTCACCGACGCGACGAATACCGAGCGCGAAAATG
>JAJYXY010000295.1 GCA_021801465.1 Pseudomonadota bacterium | reverse complement strand
CGCAAATACATCGTCTGCAACGCCGACGAAGGCGATTCCGGCACGTTCGCTGACCGCATGATCATGGAAGGCGATCCTTTCGTGCTGATCGAGGGGATGCTGATCGCGGGCTACGCGGTCGGCGCGAGCAAAGCCTATCTCTATACGCGTTCGGAATATCCGCATGCGATCGCCGCCATGGAGCGCGCGCTGGCGGCGGCAAAGCGCGGCGGCTTTCTCGGCGACAACATCCAGGGGACGGGATTTTCCTTCGATCTCGAGGTCAGGGTCGGCGCCGGCGCCTATGTCTGCGGCGAGGAGACGGCGCTGCTCGACAGTCTCGAGGGCAAGCGCGGGATGGTGCGCGCCAAACCGCCGCTGCCGGCGCTCGAAGGGCTTTTCGGCCAACCGACGGTGATCAACAACGTGATCTCGCTCGCTTCGGTGCCGATCATCCTCGCCGAAGGCGCGAAAGCCTATCAGGAACTCGGCATCGGCCGCTCGCGCGGCACCATGCCGATCCAATTGGCCGGCAATATCCGCTATCCGGGTCTGTTCGAGGCGGCGTTCGGCGTCACCCTCGGCGAACTGGTCGAAGAGATCGGCGGCGGCACGGCAAGCGGGCGCCCGGCGCGGGCGGTGCAGGTCGGCGGCCCGCTCGGCGCCTATTTCCCGCGCGCTTTGTTCGACACGCCGTTCGATTACGAGGCTTTCGCCGCGCGCGACGGGCTGATCGGCCATGGCGGCGTCGTGGTGTTTGACGACAGCGTCGACATGGCGGCGCAGGCACGCTTCGCGATGGAATTCTGCGCGATCGAATCCTGCGGCAAATGCACGCCCTGCCGGCTCGGCTCGACCCGCGGCGTCGAGGTCATGGACCGCATCCGCGCGGGGCGGGATGTCGAAAAAAATCTCGCTCTGATCACCGATCTTTGCGAGACGATGAAATTCGGCTCGCTCTGCGCGCTCGGCGGCTTCACGCCATATCCGGTGATGAGCGCGCTCACCCATTTCCGGGACGATTTCACCCGCGCCGCCGCACACGCCGCCGCATAGGAGATCGCCATGTCGCTGATCAAGGAAACCGATTACGGCACGCCACAACCGAGCAGCGGAAAAACCGTCTCGCTCACCATCGATGGTCACGAAGTGACCGTGCCCGAAGGCACCTCGATCATGCGGGCGGCGATGATGGCCGGCATCGCGGTGCCGAAACTCTGCGCGACCGACAGCCTCAATGCGTTCGGCTCGTGCCGGCTTTGCCTCGTCGAGATCGAGGGCCGCGCTGGCACCCCGGCCTCCTGCACGACGCCGGTCGCAGCCGGCATGGCGGTTGCGACGCAGACCGAGCGGCTGGCGAAAATCCGCCGCGGCGTCATGGAACTCTATATTTCCGACCATCCCCTCGATTGTCTCACCTGTGCTGCCAACGGCGATTGCGAATTGCAGGACATGGCCGGCGCCGTCGGTTTGCGCGAAGTGCGTTACGGCTATGACGGCGCCAATCATTTCGCGGCAAGCAAAGACCTCTCCAATCCGTATTTCGCCTTCGATCCGGCCAAGTGCATCGTCTGCTCGCGTTGTGTGCGCGCCTGCGAGGAAGTGCAGGGCACGTTCGCGCTGACCATCGCCGGGCGCGGCTTCGCGTCCAAGGTCGCGACCGGCGGGGCCGATTTCCTCTCCTCCGAGTGCGTCTCCTGCGGCGCCTGCGTGCAGGCCTGCCCGACCGCGACGCTGATCGAGAAATCGGTGATCGAGATCGGCCAGCCGGAGCATTCCGTCGTCACCACCTGCGCCTATTGCGGGGTTGGCTGTAACTTCAAGGCCGAGATGCGCGGCGAGCAGGTGGTGCGCATGGTGCCGTACAAAGACGGCAAGGCCAATCACGGGCATTCCTGCGTCAAGGGGCGCTTTGCCTTCGGCTATGCGACCCATCGCGAGCGCATTCTCACGCCGATGATTCGCGAAAAAATCACCGATCCCTGGCGCGAGGTGAGCTGGGAGGAAGCGATCGCCCACACCGCCGCCGAATTCAAGCGGATTCAGGCGCGCTATGGCAAAGACGCGGTCGGCGGCATCACCTCCTCGCGTTGCACCAACGAGGAGACCTATCTCGTCCAGCAATTGGTCCGCGCCGGTTTCGGCAACAACAATGTCGATACCTGCGCCCGCGTCTGTCATTCCCCGACCGGCTATGGCTTGAAAGCGGCCTTCGGCACCTCGGCGGGGACGCAGGATTTCGACTCGGTCGATGACAGCGACGTCATTCTGGTGATCGGCGCCAACCCGACGGACGCGCACCCGGTCTTCGCCTCACGCATGAAGCGGCGTTTGCGCGCCGGCGCCAAGCTGATCGTCATCGATCCACGCCGCATCGATCTCGTCCGCTCGGCGCATGTCGAGGCGACGTTTCATCTGCCGCTCCGCCCCGGCACCAATGTCGCGATGGTCAACGCGCTCGCCCATGTCATCGTCACTGAGGGGTTGGTGAACGAGGCGTTCGTGCGCGACTATTGCGAATGGGATGCGTTCCAGGACTGGGCAGACTTCATCGCCCGCCCGGAGAACAGCCCCGAGGCGGTGGCGCAAGTGTCCGGCGTGCCCGCCGATCAGATCCGCGCCGCGGCACGGCTTTACGCGACCGGCGGCAATGCTGCGATCTATTACGGGCTTGGCGTCACCGAACACAGCCAGGGCACGACGACGGTGATCGCGATCGCCAATCTCGCGATGGCGACGGGCAATATCGGCCGCCGGGGCGTCGGCGTGAACCCGCTGCGT